>JAEUMJ010000178.1 GCA_016792865.1 Hyphomicrobiales bacterium
GCATCGCCCTTGGCGGCAAGGCTGCACAATTCAACGAGGCGCAGCACCTCGCGCGGCAGCACATTGCCGATCCCCGTGATCGCACCCGTGGCGCCGCAGTTCACGAAGCCATGGAACACCTGCGTATCCACGCCCACCATCAAGGTGAGCGCCGGATCATGTCCTGTGATGTGCTCAGCGGCATAACGAAGTGCCGCGGCACCTCCGAATTCCTTGAAGCCAACGAGGTTGCCGTGCTTGGCGCGCAAGGCGAAGAAAAGATCGGCGCGGGTTTCATAACCATAATGCGGGCTGTTGTAGATCACCGAGGGAAGCCCCTCGCCCGCCTCAAGGATCGCTTCGAAATGCGCCTTCTGGGCTGCCAGCGACGTGCCGCGAGACAGCACGCGGGGAATGATCATCAGTCCGGCTGCTCCCGCCTTGCGGGCATGGGCGGCAAGGGCGGCAGCGCGAAGCGAGTTCTGTGCCCCTGTGCCGACGATGACGGGCACCCCCGCCTTCACCAGCTTCTCCACCCCTTCCATGCGCTGCTCATCGGTGAGAAGCGGCCAGTCGCCCATCGAGCCGCAATAGACAACAGCCGACATGCCGGTGGCGATCAGGTGCTTGCCCATGCGCACAAGACCTTCGAAATCCGGCGCACCGGCTCCGGTGCAAGGGGTCATGAGGGCGGGAATGGTCCCGGCAAAAACTGGCTTGGTCATGAATGTCTCCGTGATGCTGGAAACGTAGCGACGGGGCTTGCGGGCGTCTTGCAGGATTGGCTGGCGGGAACTGCGGAATCGGCACAAAATCGCCTGATGAAATCCCGGCGGCCCATCCCTTCCTTGCCCCCTGTCCTTCCCGTTGCCGCTCCGGCCTGGCTGGAGGCGCTTTATGATGCGGTGCCCGACACGGTGTTCTTCATCAAGGATGTCGATAGCCGCTACACCGCGGCCAACCAGACGCTGGCCACGCGGCTTGGCCTGCCGCGCAAGGAGGGTCTGTACGGGAAAACGGCACAGGATCTCTTTCCCGGTGTTCTCGGCGAGCGTTACACCACGCAGGACCGAACCGTGCTCAAGACCGGGCAGGCGATCAGCGGCGTACTTGAACTCCACATCTATCCCAGCGGCGAAGAGGGCTGGTGCCTGACGTGGAAGATGCCCGTTACCGATGAACGGGGGCGAACCGTGGGACTGGCCGGCATGTCACGGGATCTTCCCGCCTGGTCGGTTGTGAAGCCCGAAAACCGCAAGCTGGCGCGCGTCATCGACCACATTCACCGCCACCTTGCGGAACCCATGCGCATTCCTGACTTGGCCGGCCTCGCAGGGCTTTCCGCCTATCAGCTCGATGCGCGGGTGCGGCAGCTTTTCGGTGTCTCAACGGCGCAATTCATCATCCGTACACGGATCGCCAGGGCTTGCCAGCTCCTGCAACGGGGAAAGGAAGCCGTGAGCGCCATCGCGCTGGCCAGCGGCTACAGTGACCAGGCGGCCTTCACGCGACAGTTCCGCCAGTCCACCGGACTGACCCCGCTGCAATACCGCAACCTGCGCAGAGGTTAGGCCGACGGCCGGACTTCAGAAGACAATGACCTTGGAACCGAGCCTGACCTTTTCATAGAGTTCGGTCACTTCGTGATTGAGCATACGGATGCAGCCGGAGGAGGCAGCCGTGCCGATGGAAGACGGCGCATTGGTGCCGTGGATGCGAAAGCCCGTGTCACCTGCCTTGTTGAAGAGATAGATGGCGCGAACGCCCAGCGGATTTTCAGGGATGCCACCCGGCATGCCTTTTGCCCACTTGGCATATTTCGGGGTGCGCTCGATCATTTCCGGCGGCGGCGTCCAGCGCGGATTCTCGCGCTTCATGCCCACCCGCGCCGTGCCGGCCCAGGAAAAGCCCTCCTTGCCCACGGCAACGCCGTAGCGGACGGCCTTGCCGTTGCCCAGCACGTAGTAGAGTGCCCGCTCATTGGTCTTGACGATGATGGTACCCGGCTTCTCGCTGCTGGCGAAATTCACGGTCTGGCGGCCCTTGTATCGCGCAGGCCGGGCGCGCGTGTCCTTCGCCTTGCGAAGTCTGGAGGGCTTCCCGCCGGGCACCTTGCGGCCACGTTCCTTGGCCCAGATCTCTTCGAAGATATTGGCGCTGGCCTGGGGTGCGGAGACGGCGAGGGCCACAGCCCCGGAAAGAATTGCAGACAGAAAAGAACGGCGTTGCATCGTAATCCCTTGAGCGAATCGCCCGCCCCCCGGCGGTCAACAGCGCAGGGCTTATATCCAAAGGTTGCATGCCCTTACAAGACGATGACCTTCGTTCCGATTCTTACATTCTCGTAAAGTTCGCTCACTTCTTCATTGAGCATGCGGATGCAACCGGATGATGCTGCCGTGCCGATGGACCACGGCTCGTTGGTGCCGTGGATGCGGAACATCGTGTCCCTGCCATTGGCATAAAGATAAAGTGCACGCGCACCCAAGGGGTTATCAGGCCCGCCCGGCATCCCGTCTGCCCATTCTGCAAGCTCCGGCCTGCGGCGGATCATGGAGGCGGGCGGTGTCCAGGTCGGCCATGCCACCTTGCGGCCGATCTTGGCGATACCGGCCCAGTCAAAGCCGGCCTTTCCCACCGCCACGCCATAGCGCACCGCCGTTTCGCTGCCGATCACATGATAGAGGGCGCGTTCGCCGGTGTTCACGATCACCGTGCCCCGGCGCTCAGGCGTGCGGAACTCCACCACTTCAGCGCCCTGATAGGCGATACGCTTCTTCTTCGCCGCCGCAAGGGCGGGAGTCGCCGTAACCGCCGAGAAAGCCGCGATGAGGAAAGACCGTCTGTCCATGATGCGCATCTGAATAGCGCAATCCTCTTGGCGGGATTGTGGCAGGAGCGCCCCCTAGCCGCTCAGTCGATGCTTGTGGGCAACTCCCGTTCACGCCGGGCGATGAAGTCGGCCAGTCCTTCCGCCACGGACGGGTCCATGGCCGGCTTCTCGTAGGCGGCAAGCAGGGCCTTAGCCTTCTCGCGTCCCCGCGTATCGTGGTCTTTCGCACCTTCGGCAGACCACTGCTCAAAGGAGTTGAAGTCCATCAGCGACGGCATGAAGAACGCCTTTTCGAAATTCTCCAGCGTATGCTGCGTGCCGAGGAAATGCCCGCCCGGCCCGACCTCGCGCACGGCAGCCATCGCCTCCTTGAAGTCGGCGAACTTCAGGCCGCCCGCATACTTGTACCACCCCACCAGTTGTTCGGCGTCGGTCACGAACTTGGAATAGCCGCAGGCCAGGCCCGCTTCCAGCCAGCCCGCCACATGCCAGATGTAGTTTGCACCCGACAGGATCGCGGCATGCATCAGCATGTTTGCCTCATAGCCCGCCTGTGCATCGTTCAGCTTGGAGCCGACATGGAAGCCGGAGGTGCGCCAGGGCAGGTTGTACTTGCGGGCAAGCTGGCCCATCACGAACATCATCTGCGCGGCTTCAGGGGTGCCGCCCATGGGGGCGCCGGATTTCATGTCCACCGTCACCATGAACTGCCCATAGATCACGGGTGCCCCCTTGCGGATCAACTGGGTGAAGGCCACTCCGGCAAGCGCTTCGGCATTCACCTGCGCCACGGCACCCACCGACGAGGCGGAGGTGGAAGCGCCACACAGTGCAAAGGGTGCCGCGATGATCGGCTGGTTGTGGGAGGCATAGACACGCATCGCATCGAGCATGGTCTGGTCCCAGACGAGCGGCGAATTGCAGTTGGTGATCGACACCACAACCGTGTTGTCCTTGACGAAGTCGTCGCCGAACACGATCCCGGCCATTTTCATCACGTCCTCGGCACGCTCCTTCGAGGTGACAATGCCCATGAAGGGCTTGTCGCCATGGGTCAGTGCGGAATTGATGATATGGAGGTGTCGCTTCGGGACCGGAATTTCCATGGGTTCGCAGCAGATCGACGACATGGAATGGAGCGACGGCAGCATCTGTGCGAGCTTGTGGAAGTTGTTGAGGTCGGCCAGCGACCCATAGCGGCGCACGTTATCGAGATCGCGCACATAGGGCGCACCATACATCGGGATGAAGATCTGGTTCCTGCCGCCCACCCGCACCGTGCGTTCGGGATTGCGGGCATGGAGCGTGAACTCCGGCGGGACGGTGGCGATGAGAGACATCAGGAGGTTGCGGTCGATGCGCACCCGCGTGCCCTGCACGTCGGCACCGGCCTTCTTCCACATGGCCGGCGCCTGGTCGTCGCGAAATTCGCAGCCCACCTCTTCCAGGATCTTCAGGGACTCGTCGTGGATCAGTTCCACTGCTTCATCGGGAAGGATGTCGTAGGTGGGAATGTCGCGCACCAGCGTGGGAAACGAAATCTGCGGTGCCCCGCGGATGGCCCGGCGGCCCTCACGGCCACCGCCTCGGCGGGCTGAGGGTTGCGACGGGGCAGCGGCGATGTCGGTCATGATGGCGTATCCCTTGGGAGCT
>JAEUMJ010000207.1 GCA_016792865.1 Hyphomicrobiales bacterium
CTGGTGCAGGAGGGCATTGCCCCGCGTTTCCTCGCCAAGTTGCGCAAGCGCATGGACACGTTGCGCGTCGGCGATCCGCTCGACAAGTCAACCGACATGGGGCCACTGGTCGCGCCCCAGCAGTTGCAGCGGGTTTCAGGACTTGTGAAGAAGGGCGAAAGCGAAGGCGGCACGCTGGTGCAGGCACCGGGCGCCCTGCCGTCCAGGGGAAACTATTTCCCGCCATCGCTGTTCATCGATGCGGAACCCGCTTCGACCGTGATGCAGGAAGAGATTTTCGGGCCTGTCGTAGCGGCCATGACCTTCCGCACGCCCGATGAGGCGGCGGCGCTGGCAAATCATACGCGCTACGGTCTTGCCGCTTCGCTCTGGTCGGAGAACATCAATGTGGCGCTGGATGGCGCGGCCCGCATGAAGGCCGGTGTGGTGTGGATCAACTCCACCAACCTTTTCGACGCCGCAGCCGGTTTCGGTGGCTACAAGGAGTCGGGCTTTGGCCGCGAAGGTGGCCGCGAGGGACTCCATGAATATCTCGCCGCCGACTGGTTGAAGGCGCTGCCGAAGGATGCGGGCACAGGCAAGGGCAAGCTCTCAGGGGCCACCACCCGTGGCGAACCACTTGCGCCGGACGCGATCGACCGCACCGCGAAACTCTACGTCGGCGGAAAGCAGGCGCGGCCCGATGGTGGCTATTCCTATGCCGTCACCAATGCAAAGGGCAAGGTGATCGGGCAGGCGGGCCTTGGCAACCGCAAGGACATCCGCAACGCCGTGGAAGCGGCAGTGAAGGCTTCCGCATGGTCATCGGCATCAGCCCACAACCGCGCCCAGGTGCTCTATTTCATTGCGGAGAATCTCGCAGCGCGGCGCGATGAGTTCGCGCGGCGGCTGGTGCAGTCGGGTCAAGCCCCGCGTGATGCGGAACGCGAGGTCGAAACGGCGCTGGAACGCATCTTCTTCTATGCCGCGCATGCCGACAAGCATGACGGGCGCATCCATTCCACCAATGCCAAGCGCCAGACGACACTGGCCTTCAACGAGCCGTTCGGCGTCATGGCGCTGGTCTGTCCGTCGGAAGCGCCCTTGCTGGGCCTTGTTTCGCTTCTGATGCCCGCACTTGCGATGGGCAACCGCGCCGTGCTGGTGCCCTCGGAGGAGATGCCGCTGATTGCCACCGATTTCTATCAGGTGCTCGACACCTCGGACGTGCCCGGCGGTGCCGTGAACATCGTCACGGGCGCCCGTGATGAGCTGGCAAGGACGCTGGCGGACCACGATGAAGTGGCGGCCATGTGGTATCACGGATCGGCACAGGGCGCGGCCATGGTGGAGAAGGCCTCGGCCGGAAACCTGAAGGCGACATGGACCCTTGGCGGCCGCAAGGTGAACTGGTTCGATGCCTCCCAGGCGCAAGGCCATGAATACCTCCGGCGCGCCACCCAGGTGAAGAACATCTGGATTCCCTATGGCGAGTGAGCGGCATGACTGAAGCAACCGAACGCCTGAAGCGGCGCATTGATCAGGGCAAGGGAACTGCGCCTGCGGATCTGGTGCTGAGGGGCGGGCAGTTCTTCGATCTTGTCACGGGCGAGCTGGTCACCTCCGACATTGCCATCTGTGACGGCCTGATCGTGGGAACCTTCGGCCTGTATCGCGGAACCCGCGAGATCGACATTTCCGGCAAGGTCGTGGTTCCGGGGTTCATTGACACGCACCTGCATGTGGAATCCTCGCTGGTGACACCGCAGGAATTCGACCGTTGCGTGCTGCCCCATGGCGTGACCACGGCGATCTGTGATCCGCACGAGATTGCCAATGTGCTTGGCATTGCGGGCATCCGGTACTTCCTGGACTGCGCCGCCGAAACGATCATGGACCTGCGCGTGCAACTGTCGAGCTGCGTGCCCGCGACCCACCTGGAAACGTCCGGTGCCGAGATCACGGCGGATGACCTTCGTCCATTCGTCAATCATCCCCATGGCATCGGCCTTGCCGAGATGATGAATTTTCCGGGCGTGCTGTTCCACGATGCCGAATGCCTCGCCAAGCTTGCACTGTTCGAAGGACATCACATCGACGGCCATGCGCCGTTGCTGCAGGGCCAAGACCTGAACGGCTATCTTGCTGCCGGCATTCGCACCGACCACGAGACAACGACAGCCCGCGAGGCCATGGAGAAGCTGTCCAAGGGCATGCACATCCTGATCCGCGAAGGCTCCGTGTCAAAAGACCTGCACGCGCTCTTGCCCATCATGACGGAACGCAATTCGCCGTTCCTGGCGCTCTGCACCGATGACCGCAACCCCCTTGATATCGCAGAGGAGGGACACCTCGACTTCCTCATCCGCACCGCCATCGCAAACGGGGTTGCACCGCTTGTTGCCTATCGCGCTGCCAGCATCTCCGCCGCCAGGGCATTCCGCTTGCAGGATCGCGGCCTCGTCGCACCGGGCTGGCGGGCCGATCTGGTGGTTCTGGACGATCTGGAGGCGTGCCGCGTGAACACCGTGCTGGCGCGGGGCAGGGTTGTGGACGGGGCCCTGTTCGGTGCGCGTCGCGCAGTGCCGCCGGTGGGCTACAACAGCGTCAAGGCAAGGCCCGTGACGGCTGAGGCATTCCGCATCTCTGGCGATGGCCGGCATGTATCGGTGATCGGCGTCGATCCCGGCAAGATCATCACGCAGCATCTTCACCGCAACCTTCCCACCCGTGATGGGGAGGTGCTGTGCGACCCCGCACAGGATGCCATCAAGGTTGCCGTCATCGAACGTCACGGCAAGAACGGCAACATCGGGCGCGGCTTCGTGCATGGCTTCGGCCTCAGGTCCGGCGCCATTGGTTCGACCGTGGGGCACGACAGCCACAACATCTGCGTTGTCGGGGCAAGCGAGGAAGACATGGCGGTTGCCGTGAATCGCCTGATCGACATTCAGGGCGGCTTTGTCGTGGTGGACAAGGGCCGCGTGCTGGCCGAGTTGCCCTTGCCGGTTGCGGGCCTGATGAGTGACCGCAGTTTCGAGGAGGTGCACGACGCGCTGGTGCCGCTCAGGGCGGCCGCCCGGTCGCTTGGCACGACCCTGCCGGAGCCGTTCCTGCAGGTGGCTTTCCTGCCGCTGCCCGTCATTCCGCACCTGAAGATTTCTGACCGGGGGCTGGTGGATGTGGACCGCTTCGAGCTTGTCTCGCGCCTGAACCAGGCCCCTTGAGCGGTTTCCGGCTCCTTTTCAGGAAAGTTTGATTTTCAGCGGAAATTGGCGCTTTGTTGGGCGTTTACGATTCCCCCGGAGAGTAAAATGCCGCTACTGCTTCTGCTTCTTCACCTTGGTGCAGCCGTGATGCTGTTGCTGTGGGCCGTGCGCATGGTGCGGACGGGGGTGGAGCGGGCCTATGGCGCAGGCTTGCGTGATGCGATGCGTCGCGCCCGCCGGGGTTCCGTCTTCATGGCGATGTCCGGCGTGATCCTGGCGATCGTGCTGCAAAGTTCTACTGCCGTTGGCATTCTGGCGGCGGGATTTGCAGCCTCCGGCGTGATCTCGACCGCAATGGGCATCGCCGCGCTGCTCGGTGCCGATTTCGGGTCGGCGCTGGTGGTGAAGATCCTGTCGTTCAACCTCTCGGAACTCGTGCCGGTGCTGATCCTCGCCGGCACCACCATGTTCCTCAAGTTCGAGAACCGCATGGTCCGCCATTATGGCCGCATCGTGCTTGGCCTCGGCTTCATCCTGCTGTCGCTGCGCATGATCGGGCAGGCGACGGAACCCTTGCGCGAAAGCGCGGTGGCTCCCCAGGTGATGGCTTACCTCGCGGGCGATCCCCTGACCTCATTCATCGCTGCCGCAGTGATCGCCTGGGTGCTGCACTCCAGCGTGGCCACCCTCTTGCTGCTGGCGAGCTTTGCCGGTGCCGGGCTGCTGCCGGTGGAGGCGGGCCTGCCCATGGTGCTGGGGGCAAATGTGGGCGGCGCGGTGGTGGCCGCCTGGCTCACGCGCAATGCCCCCTTGCCCGCCCGTCGCATTCCGGCCGGAAACCTTGTCTTCCGTGGCCTTGCGGCTCTCGTCTGTCTTGGCCTGCTTCAGGTCGTGCCGATCCCAGTGACCACGCTGGGCAGCACGGCAGCGGTGCAGTTCGTCAATTTCCACGTCGCCTTCAATCTGGTGCTGCTGCTAGTGGCGCTGCCCCTCACCGGGCTGATGAGCAGGCTGACTGAACAGATGATGCCGGAACCCGTTGATCCCATCGCCGGCAGCCTGGCCTTCCGCTCGGCGCTGGACCGCAGCGTGATTGCCCGCCCCGCTCTCGCCCTCGCCAGTGCGCAACGGGAACTGCTGAGGATGGCCGAAACGATCGAGGTGATGTTGCGGCCCGTGATGGATGTTTTCGAGACCGGCGATCACAAGCATATTTCCCGGCTGCGCGGTCTCGACGAGGAAATCAACCGCCGTCATACCGACATCAAGCTCTTCATCGCGGAAGTGAACCGGGGGCAGTTGACGGAGGCGGAAATGCGCCGCGGCTTCGAGCTTGCCAGTCTCGCGACCGATTTCGAGGCGATCGGCGACATCATCGCCAAGAACCTTCTGACGCTTGCCATCGAGAAATCCGAACGCAAGGTGAAGTTCTCGGAAGAAGGCTGGCGTGAACTGATCACCCTCCACGACCGCGTGATGGCGAACGTGCAGATGGCAATGAACGTGCACGTCTCCGGCGACCTCGACAGCGCCCGCCAATTGGCAGAAGAAAAGACCGTGATGCGCAAGCTGGAGCGCGAGAGCCAGGACAAGCACCTCGCGCGACTCAAGTCCGGTCAGGCCGAAAGCCTCGAAACCAGCGACATGCATCTCGAAATCGTGAGGGCGCTGAAGGAGATCAATTCGCTCATCGCCAAGGTGGCCTATCCCATCCTCAAGGAGAGCGGACAGCTGCTGGATAGCCGTCTTGCGTCGTAAGAGGTGACCGTGAGCGAATGTGATCACTTGAAATCATTGCAGGATTTGCCGCAGCGCCGGGACATTCCTTCTTGACTCGTCTTGCCTCGCCGCCATTATCAGCGGCTGACGAAAAGATGATCCGTGGATGGCCTTCGCCAAGCCGCGGGCACAGAAGGCACACATGGGAACCGCAAAGCAGACTGGGCCTTCCAGCGGAGGACGGGATCGGCCTGACGCCACGGCGTCGGCGCTGCCGGTTGAACTGCGTTCTGTTTCGAAGTCCTTTGCCGGCATCAAGGTGGTGTCGAACGTCAGCTTCGATATCAGACCCGGCGAAGTCCATGCCCTGATGGGCGAGAACGGCGCGGGAAAATCCACCCTCATCAAGATCATGGCCGGGCTGCACCAGGCCGACGAGGGCGAGATCCTCGTGAATGGCAAGGCGGTGAAGTTTGCTTCGCCGAAGGACGCCCACGCTGCCGGCATCGCCACCGTGCACCAGGAGTTGCTGCTCTTCCCGGAACTCACCGTGGCGGAGAACATCTTTCTCGGCCAGACGCCCAAGACAGGTGCGGGCCTGATCGACTGGGCCACGATGCGGCGCAAGGCCCGTGATCTTCTCAACTCGCTGGATAGCCACGATCTGGACATTGACCAGAAGGTTGCAAGCCTTTCGGTGGGCAACCGCCAACGCATCGAGATTGCCCGCGCCCTTGCGCAGGACGCACGGGTCCTGATCATGGACGAGCCGACGGCGGCACTGGCCGAGGCCGACGTGCAACGGCTGATGGCAATCGTCCGCAATCTCTGTGCCCGTGGCGTTGCGATCATCTATGTCAGCCACCGCATGCCGGAAATCTTTGCGCTGGCAAACCGCGTGACGGTGCTCCGCGACGGGCAGCATGTGGGGACAAGGCCCGTGACCGAGGTGGATGAGGCAAAGCTTGTCTCGATGATGGTGGGCCGCTCCATCGACCGTCTCTATCCGGCCAAGCAGGGAACGGATGGCGATGTCATCCTGGAACTGAAGGATGTTTCCCACAATCGCGTCGTGCGCAACGTCTCGCTTGCCTTGCGGCGTGGCGAGATCCTGGGGCTCGCCGGGCTTGTCGGCTCCGGCCGGACCGAAACGGCGCTCACGATCTTTGGCATCACACCCGCCACATCGGGTGAAATCCTGATCGACGGCAAGGTCACGCCGATTGCCAGCCCGGAAGCCGCGCGCGATCTCGGCATTGCCTATGTGCCGGAAGACCGTGGCCAGCAGGGATTGATCAAGGCCCAGACGATTGAAGAGAACATTGCACTGGCCAATCTCAAGCGCCTGATGCGGGGCTTCTTCGTCGATGCAAGGCGGGTGACGGACGAGGCGGCAAAAGCCATTGCCCGCTTCGGCATTCGTGCGCGGGGACCAAAGCAGGTCGTGCGCCAGCTGTCCGGCGGCAACCAGCAGAAGGTGGTTCTGGGCAAGTGGCTTGCCACCAACCCGCGCATCCTGATCATGGATGAGCCGACACGCGGCATCGACGTGGGCGCCAAGGCTGAAATCCACCTGTTGATGCGGAAACTTGCGGGCGAGGGCATGGCGATCCTGATGATATCGAGCGAGCTGCCGGAGGTGCTGGGCATGAGTGACCGCGTGCTGGTGATGAGTGGCGGCACGGTGACAGCCGAATTCACCAAGGCCGAGGCGACCGCCGAAGCCGTGGGGGCCGAGATGACACGCACCCGCACCCCGGAGATTGCGGCATGAGCGCCAGCGCCAGCATTGCGCCGCCGGGCCGATCAGCCTTCCAGCGCTTCCTCAGCGGTTACGGGCAGGAAATCGTGGTTTTCCTGTCGATCATCTTCCTGTTCGTCGTGGTGGGGGCCATCAATCCCCGATTCCTGTCCGACACCAACATCAATTCCATCTTCGCCGGAAACGCCTATATCGCCGTTGCGGCGATCGGCATGTCGATGATCATCATGGCGGGCCACATCGACGTTTCGGTCGGCGCACTGATCGGCGTCATCGCCACCATTGCCGGTACCCTGGCGGTGAACGGCTATCCTGTCTGGATTGCCTGGCTCGTTCCCATCATCTTCTCGATGGCCGTGAACGCCGGTGTCGGTGCGCTCGTGGCCTACACGCGCATTCCCTCGATCGTGGTGACGCTGGGCATGCTCTCCATCCTGAAAGGCGGCCTCATCAGCGCCACGGCAGGGGCATGGATCACCAACATGCCGGCAGAGTTCATGATCGCGCAGATGCGTCCCTTCGGCATTCCGTCTGCCGTTTACTTCATGGTGGCGCTCACCATCCTTGCCTCCTTCTTCATCAAGTACACCGACTTCGGGCGCTCGATCTATGCGGTGGGCGGGAACATGGAGGCCGCCCGCGCCGCCGGCATCAACCCGGAAAGGGTGGTCGTCGGAGTCTTTGCGTTGCACGGGTTCTTTGCCGGGGTCGCGGGCATTCTCTTTGCCACGCAGTTGCAGGTCATCCAGTCAACAGTGCCGCCCAACCTGGAACTCACCGTGATCACTGCTTCGGTGATCGGGGGTGTGTCCATTCTGGGGGGCACCGGCACGGTGATCGGCTCCACGCTGGCCGCCATCCTCTTCGCCTGCATCGGCTCGGCGCTGATCTTCCTCAACGTCTCGGCCTACTGGCTCCGGGCCGTCCTCGGCCTGATGATCCTTGCGACGGTCCTGGCCGACATGGCGCGCCGCCGGAGAGCCAAATGATGAGCGCCCGATTGCTGCGGCACGAAACCATTCTCGCCGTCCTCACCGTCATTGCGCTGTTCGTGCTGGCGATGCTCTCGGACAAGTTCTTCACGGGCGAAAACCTCTTGAATCAGGGCCGCCTGATGTCGGAAGTCGGCCTTGTTGCCCTTGCCATGACTTTCGTGATCGTGACCGGCGGCATCGATCTTTCCGTAGGCTCCATCCTCGGCCTGACCGCCATCCTTCTGGGCGTGTTCTGGAAGTACCTGGGCCTGCCCCTGCCTGCCGCCATTGTCCTTGCCATGGCCTGCGGAACCTTCGCCGGCTGGGTGAACGGCTGGATCATCACACGCTTCAACGTTCCGCCCCTCATCGCCACTTTGGCCACATTGGCCCTCTATCGCGGGCTGGCAGAAGGCATCAGCGAGGCTCGCTCCGTGCGTGGTTATCCCGAATGGTTCTTCTTCTTTGGCCAGGGCGAAGTGCTGGGCGTGCCGTTCCAGCTCTGGATCCTCGGCATTGCCACCGTGATTGCCGCCGTCATCCTTGGCCTCACGCCCTTTGGCCGCGCCACCTATGCCATCGGCGCAAATGAAGTGGCGGCCCGCTTCTCGGGAATCCGCGTCAATGCCACGAAGCTGTGGATCTACTCGGCCGCCGGGTTTCTCTCGGCGCTTGCCGCCGTCATCTTCGTCTCACGCGTGACCACCACCCGTTCCGACATGGGCACCGGCCTGGAACTGGACGTGATCACCGGCGTGGTCCTGGGCGGCACTTCCATTTTCGGCGGGCGTGGCACAATCATCGGCACGGTGTTGGGCCTCATACTCATTCAGGCCCTGAAGAATGGCCTGGCGCTTTCCGGCGTGAAGGGTGACGGCACCATCGTCGTCATCGGCTTGGTCTTGATCGGCGCAATCCTTGTGGGTGCGCTTTTCGACAGGAACAGAGGCGGCTGATTTTCGGGAGGAACAGTTTCCGGCCCATCCGCCTGTGGGAAAAGGAAACGAAAATGGGAGTTAGAGAGATGAAGAAACTGACACTCGCTGCCTTGCTTGGCCTTGGCCTTGTGAGCGGGCAGGCCCTCGCAGCCGGCTGGACCGGCGGTGACGACCAGCAGACCAACCCGCTGGCTTGCGACGGCACGCCCGCCGCTGCCGCCGCAATGCCTTACGATGGTGGCGCACCCACTAACCCGCCCGACCGCAAGGGCAAGAAGATCACCGTTGTGGACGTGCCGAAGCTGATCGGCATCGGCTACTTCAATGCCACGTCCAAGGGCATTGCCGATGCTGCTGCCGAGCTGGGCAATGTCGATGCCAAGACCGACGGCCCGACCAAGGCCAACATCGACGAGCAGATCACCTTCCTCGACAACTACATCACCTCCGGCGTTGACGGCATCCTCTTCGCGGCCAACGACCCGGTCGCCATTGCTCCGGTGCTGAAGAAGGCTCTGGAAAAAGGCATCAACGTGGTGGGCTATGACGCCAACTCCACGCCTGACGCCCGCCAGTGGTTCGTGAACCAGGCGCAGTTCAACGGCATCGCCAAGGCACTGGTCGATTCCATGGCTGCCGAAATCGGTGAGGAGGGTGGCTTTGCCATCGTGACCTCCACCTTCACGACCCCGAACCAGGCCCGCTGGATTGCCGAGATGTCGGCCTACGCCGAAAAGTGCCATCCCAAGATGAAGTGGCTTGAAACGGTGGAAGCGCAGGAAGACAACAACCTGTCGTTCAACCAGGCCACCACGCTCATCAACAAGTATGGCGATGAACTGAAGGGCATCTTCGGCATGACCTCGGTTGCCACGCCCGCTTCGGCGGAAGCCGTGACCCAGGCCAACAAGTGCGGCAACATTGCCGTTGTCGGCCTTGCCACCCCGAATGCCATGAAGCCCTACGTGGAAAAGGGCTGCGTGAAGTCGGTGGTGCTGTGGAACCCGGTCGATCTTGGCTACGCCGCCATGCAGGTGCTCCGCTCGGTGGCCGATGGCACGCTGCAGCCCGGTGCCACGTCCGTGAAGGCGGGCAAGCTGGGCGAACTCCAGGTCATCAACGGTTCCGAGATCCTTCTTGGTGCACCCTACGTCTTCAACAAGGACAACATCGGCCAGTTCGACTTCTGATCCCGGCTGACAGTCACGACGACAGCGCCGTCCCGACCGGGGCGGCGTTTTCATGTGCCTGCAAGACGCACACCTTCACCGTCAAACAGATGCAGATGACCGGCGGCAGGGGCGACCCTCACCTCCGCACCCTGCGCCAGTCCCGGATCGCCCTTCACTTCCACAAGAAGGGCCGCGCCGTCGGCCGTGCGGGCGTGCACGTATCCAGTCTCGCCCAGACGTTCAACCAGCTCGACCCTGGCCGGAATGCCGGTCTTGCCGATGCTGCAATGTTCCGGGCGGAAGCCGATGGTGATCTCGCCCGTGCCTGACACCGCGGCCGGAAGCGGAAGGGACACACCGGCCACCGCGGCGGCCTTGCCCTTGCCATCCAGTGTCGCGGCAAGCGTGTTCATGGCCGGGGAGCCGATAAAACGGGCGACGAACAGGTTGGCGGGCCTGTAGTAGAGTTCAAGGGGCTTGCCCACCTGTTCCACGCGGCCCTTGTTCATCACCACGATCTTGTCGGCCAGCGTCATCGCCTCCACCTGATCATGGGTGACGTAAACGATCGTGGCCTTCAACAGCTTGTGCAGCCTGGCGATCTCCACGCGGGTGTTGATGCGCAGTGCCGCATCGAGATTTGAAAGCGGCTCATCGAACAGGAACACCTTGGGATGGCGCACGATGGCGCGGCCGATGGCGACGCGCTGGCGCTGCCCGCCGGAAAGCTCCCTGGGGCGACGCTTCAGCAGCGGCTCAAGTTGCAGGATGCGGGCCGCCTCGTTCACGCGATCGGCAATCTCGGCCTTCGGCACTCCGGCAAACTTCAGGCCGAAAGCCATGTTGTTCTCGACGTTCATGTGCGGGTAGAGCGCGTAGGACTGGAAGACCATGGCGATCTCGCGCTGTGCCGGGGCAAGATCAGAGACATTGCGCCCGCCAATGGAGATGGCTCCCGACGTGATGGGTTCAAGCCCCGCGATGGAGCGGAGCAGGGTGGACTTGCCGCACCCCGAAGGCCCGACGAGAACGACGAATGCGCCATCCTCCACCTGCAGGTTGATGTCCTTCAGCACTTCGACGGTGCCGTAGGACTTGTGGAGGTTTCCGATCTTCACGTCTGCCATGGAGCACTCATTTCACAGCGCCGGAGGTGAGGCCCCGGATCAGCTGGCGGGAGAAAATGACATAGAGCACCAGCACCGGAATGATGGCGGTGGAGAGGGCAGCGAGCACCGCGTTCCAATCCGTGATGTACTGGCCGAGGAATTGCTGCACGCCCAGCGTGATTGTCTGCTTTCCGCCCGTCGGTGCCAGCAGCAGCGGAAACCACAAGTCGTTCCACACCGGGATCATGGTGAAGACGGCAACCGTTGCCATCGCCGGGCGCAGCAACGGCAGGATGATGTAGAAGAAGATGTTGTATTCCGAGAGACCGTCGCAGCGACCCGCCTCGCGCAGGTCACGCGGGATTTGCTGGATGAACTCCGAGAGGATGAAGACGGCAAGCGGCAGGTTCTGCGCAACGTAGACAAGAATGAGGGCTGTCAGCGTGTTGATGAGATTGAGGTCGGACACAAGCTGGATGATGGAAACGGAACCGAGCCGGATGGGCACCATGATGCCGATGGAAAGGAAGATGGCGAGCGCGGTGTTCCAGCGGAACTTGTATTCGGTCAGGGCCCAGGCTGCCATGGCGCCGAACAGCAAGGTCAGGAAGATGGTGCCCACCGTCACGGTGATGGAGTTCATGTAGTAGGTGGCAATGGCGCTGTCGCCGAAGACCTTGCTGTAGCCGATGGGATCGAAGTTCCACGGCATCGGCGGCGTGAGCGGCGTGTTGAAGATCGCCCGCTTTGCCTTGAACGAATTCATGATCACCAGGATGATGGGAAACAGCGCCAGTGCCGTGTAGAGCGCGAGGACAGCGTGAACGGCGAATGCTGATACAGGCTTGCGCATCAGAAGGCATACCTCTGGAGCCGCCGCTGGATGAGGAAGAGATAGATCATCACGCCGCAGAGGATGATGAGGAACATCATGGTGGCGATGGTCGCCCCCATTGAGACATCGCCGAGCTGCAACTGGTTGCCGAAGAACACACGATAGAAAAGCGTGCCCATGATGTCGGCAGAAAAGTTGGGTCCGGCGAGCGCACCCTTCATCGCATAGATGAGATCGAAGGCGTTGAAGTTGTTCACGAAGGTGAGCACCGAGACAAGCCCGATGGTGGGCCAGATCAGCGGCAGCTTCACATGGAAGAAGGCCTGGAACTGGTTGAGGCCGTCAACCGTCGCGGCATCGATCAACTCGTCCGGAATGGCAAGGAGGGCCGTGTAGATCAGGATCATCGGAATGCCGACGAACTGCCACACCGAGATGAGCGAGATGGTGATGAGGGCCGTTGACTCCTCGCCCAGCCAGGGTCCGAAAAGAAAGCCGAGGCCGAAGGCTTGCAGGAACATCTTGGCGATGCCCCAGAGCGGCGAGAGGATAAGCTGCCAGGTGAAGCCGATGATGACGACGGAGAGCATCGTCGGCATGAAGATGAGGGTGCGGTATGCGGTGCGGAAGCGCAGCACGGGCAAGCTGAGCAGTGCTGCGAGCAGGAGGCCGATCGGGTTCTGCACCAGCATGTGGATGAGAAAGAACTTGATGTTGTTGATGAAGGCATTCCAGAACGGCGCCGACCATGTCGGGTCGGTGAGCAGCGTCACGAAATTCGCCACGCCGTTGTAAACGTAGGAGCCGTCATTCTGCTTCGAGTAGAATGAACTGATGATCGTGTCGAGCAGGGGATAGACCGAGAATAGCGTGTACACCAGCACTGCCGGAGCGAGGAAGAAGATGAGTACCCGCGCATAGGCGCCGGGCGACATGCCCACGATGCCGTGCTGCTGCACCCGTCCTTGAGAGGCTGTTTCCATCGTTCCCCGTCAGTCTGGTTGTTCTCGCCATCTTGGCGGGCGAGTTTTCAACGCGTGCCCTTCCCGCACGCGATGGCGCGGGAAGGTTTCCGTGTTTTTCAGGCCGGTCTCACTTCTGGTGAGGTGCGTACCACTTCTTGAGGCCGTCTTCGAGTTGGGCCGCAGCGGCGTCCGGCGTCATCGCGCCGTTGATCACCTGGGCCGACACGTTCCACATCTCGTTTTCGAGGTTGGGCGTGCCGCGCGAGAGGATCTGGTAGCTGTTGCGGATGGTGGACTTGCAGGTGCCGCGCCAGTTCACGAATTCCTGTGCCACGTCATCGGACAGCGTGACCTTTGCATTCGAGAGCGGGAAGAATCCGGGAAGGGCATTGGCGAAGATGTTGGCAAACTCCTCCGAGCCGACCCAATCCAGGAACTTCTTGGCTTCCTCGGCATTGCCCGACTTGGCATTGAGTCCGATGCCGATGTCGGTGTGGTCCGAGATGTAGCAGTCCGATGCGCCGGCGGGCGGCGGGGCCTTGAAGGCACCCATGTTCACGTTCTGCCCACGGAACGTGGAGATGTCCCAGGAGCCGGCGGCATAGATGGCGCCCTTGCCGAGACCGAAGAGGTTCTGGCTGTCGGGATAGGTCTGGGCCTTGTAGCCGTCACCCAGATAGGGTGCCCACTTGGCAAGCGAGGCAAGCGTATCGACATAGGGCTTGTCGGTCAGCTTGGCCGAGCCATCGATCAGCGCCTTGCGGCCTTCTTCGCCCTTCCAGTAGTTGGGGCCGATGTTCTGGAAGCCCATGGTGGCGGCTTCCCACTGGTCGTTGGTGCCGAGGACGAGCGGCGTGTAGTTGCCGTTGGCTTTCAGCTTTTCAAGCACGGCGAAGAATTCCTCTTCGGTCTTCGGCGGCTCCACGCCGACTTCCTTGAAGATGTCCTTGTTGTAGATGAAGCCGTGGATCACCGAGGCCATGGGCACGCAGAAGGTGCTCTTGCCGTCATCCGTCGTCCACGCGCTCTTGGCCACATCGGAGAAGTTGGCCATGGAGGGCAGATCGTTCAGGGCAGCGAGGTGGCCCTTGTTGAAAAGCTCAAGCGAGGCATCGAACGGGCGGCAGGTGATGATGTCACCGGCCGTGCCGCCTTCGAGGCGGGCGTTCAGGGCCGCGTTGTATTCCTTCGGTGCGGTGGGGGTGAATTCCACCTGGATGTCCGGGTACTTCTTGTTGAAGGCCGGAATGATCTTGTCCTTCCAGATGGCGGCATCATCGTTGCGCCAGCTTTCGATCGTCAGCTTTCCGGCTGACGCCGCTCCCGCCATTGCAACGCTGGCGGCAGCCGCCAGAAGCAGGGTCTTGAGTGTTGTCTTGATCATGGGACGTCTTCCTCCTGTTAGGTTTCTTGAGGCTACACCGGGCCTGAAAGCTTCGACAAGGCCAGCCGCAGGTTTCCACCCGTTGCAGCAAGTGTTTCCTGTGCGGCGGCAAGGTCTTTCGCACCTGCACAGAGAAGTATTGCCAGTTTCACGTCGCCGCGCGTGCGGGAAAGGGCTTCGGCAGCGTCCTTTTCGCTTGCGCCCGTGATCTGGCTGGCGATGCGGGCGGCGCGGCCCACAAGCTTCTGGTTTCCGGCCTGGACATTCACCATCAATCCATCGTGCACCGCTCCGAGCCTGGTGTGAACGAGGGTGGAGAGCAGGTTGAGCGCGGCCTTCTGGGCCGTGCCGGCACCGAGACGGGTGGAGCCCGAAATCACTTCCGCACCCGACTCCAGAAGGATGACGTGGTCAGATGCATCGCCCAGTGGCGAGTTGGCATTGTTCACCACAGCAATGACGGCGCAGCCCTTGCTGCGGGCCACTTGCGCGGCGGCTGTCGTGTAGGGCGTGCGACCCGAAGCGGCGACGGCGATCAGCACGTCGGAGGGCGTGCATTGCTCGGCGGCGCGGCGACCGGCCTCAACGTCGTCTTCCGCATCCGCCAGGGTGTCGAACATGGCATCACGGCCACCGGCGATGAGATAGAGAAGCTGCTCTTCCTTCATGCCGAAGGTGGCGGGAAGTTCCGAGCCGTCCTGCACGGCGACGCGAATGGAAGTGCCCGCTCCCGCATAGATCAGGCGTCCACCTGCAGCGATCCGCGGTGCAATGATGCGAGCCGCCTCCGCGATGGCGGGCAGGGCAGCCTCCACCGCGTCCAGGGCGCGACGCTGCCCGGCCAGCAGGGTCTCCAGAATGCGCTGGTCGCTCCAGGTATCGAAACCGTCGAGGTCCGGAACGCGATGCTCCGTGGAGGTGCTTTTTGGCGTCATGGAGTGACAATACCAAAATAGAACCACTTGTCCAGATGCGACTTCATCAAATCAATGAACCTCCCACTATAGCTGCTTTGCGCGATTCAGGAATTCCGGTACAATTCAGTCTTGCCATGTGGTATTAAGGTGGTATTCTTGCGGCATGTCCAGAGGCCACAGCTATTTTCTCGGCATCGACGGCGGCGGCTCGAAGTGCCGCGCCCGCATTCGTGACGGCGATGGTGCGCTGCTCGCAGAAGCGCTCGGCGGTTCCTCCAACATCTATCAGGATTTCGATGGCGCGCTGGCCAGCATCCTTGCAACGGCACGCGAGGCCGCAGGGAAGGCAGGGCTCGACACGCGCGAGATCCATGCCGGTCTTGGCCTTGCTGGAATCGTCACTTCGGTGGGCGCCGAGAGGATCACGCAGGCGGGCCTGCCCTTCGCATCGGTGACCGCCGACAATGATGCCTATGCTGCCTGCATCGGTGCGTTCTCCGGCGCTGATGGCGGCATGGTGATCGCGGGTACGGGGTCCATCGGCTATGCGCTCGTCGGCGGGGAGCGCCACATGGTGGGTGGCTGGGGCTTTCAACTGGGGGACCATGGCTCCGGTGCTTGGGTGGGGCACCATGCCGTGCGCCGTGCAGCGCTGGCCATGGATGGCCTGCTGCAACCGACGATGTTGATCGAGGAGATCCTGAAACGGGTGGGCCGCACGCGGCAGGAGGTTTCGCGCTGGTCGGAAACCGCAACGCCGCGAGACTATGCCTCCTTCGCTCCGGTGGTTTTCGAAATGGCCTCGCGCGCCGACGTGCAAGGCATGATGATCGTGATCGAGGGTGCGGCGGCGATCTCGAAGCTCGGCCATGCGCTCCTGGCGCGAGGTGCAAAGCGCCTCTGCCTTCTGGGCGGCCTGTCCTACGTCTATCCGCCCTATCTGGACGCGGATGTCCGCGGTTCACTGGTGGCGCCCGAAGCCGATGCCATAGACGGGGCAATCATGATGGCCCGGCGATCACAGGGTTTGCCGGAGCGCTGGGCATGATTCCTTCGCACCGTGTCTTTTCCCACAAGCGCTTTTCCGCGCAGGATGCGGCACCACTCTATCTCCGTGTGAAGAAACTCGTGGTCGGTGCAATCTCCAGCAGCGAACTGAAACCCGGCGACGCCATCCCAAGCGAACGCGATGCCGCCGGGCAATTGGGCGTCAGCCGTGTCACCGTGCGCAAGGCGTTTACCGAACTGGTTCAGGAAGGCGTGCTGGTGCAGCGCCGCGGTTCCGGAACCTTCGTGCAGGACAATGCCACCCGGATCGAGCAGCCTCTTTCGCGCCTCACCAGTTTCAGCGAGGACATGACCTTGCGCGGTCTCCAGACCGATGCGGACTGGCTTGACCGTTCGATCGGCCTGCCGACGCCGGAAGAGGCAATGAAACTGTCGATGTCGCCAAGCGAACGGGTCTGCCGCTTCCATCGCCTGCGCCGCGCCGACGGCGTGCCGCTTGCCATTGAACATGCCGTGATCCCCGCACGCTATCTCGACAATCCGCAATCGGTCCGGCGCTCGCTCTATGCGGCACTTGACGAGCGCGGCTTCAAGCCCGTCCGCGCCTTGCAGCGCCTGCACGCGACGGCGCTGTCCGCACAGGAAGCGAAGCTGTTGCGCATGCCGGAAGGAAGCCCGGCGCTTTACATCGAACGCATTTCCTACCTGCCCGATGGCCGTACGGTGGAATACACCCAATCGCGTTATCGCGGCGATGCTTACGATTTTGTCGCCGAGCTTTCCTTGGCGCAGGAGCCACGCCCATGACCCATATGCGGCGTGAAGCCAGCGAGGCACCCGAAGCGATTGCCCGCTTCCTGGATCACAACACTGCTGCCCTCCGTGCCCTTGGCCGCCGCTTGCGCAAAATGGAACCGCCGGTTGTCCTGACATCCGCGCGCGGAAGTTCCGACAATGCAGCGGGTTACTTGAAATACCTGACCGAGATTGCGCTCGGTGTTCCCTGTGCTTCGGTCGGCGCTTCCGTGGCGTCTCTCTACGGTGCTGATCTCAAGGTGCGGAACGGGCTATCGGTCACGATCTCGCAGTCAGGCAAGAGCCCGGACATCGTGGCGCTTCAGGAAGCGGCGCGGAAGTCGGGTGCGCTCACCATCGCCATTGTGAACGTGGCGGATTCACCGGCTGCAACCAGTGCCGATATCTGCCTGCCGCTCCACGCCGGACCGGAGCAGAGCGTCGCGGCCACCAAGACCTTCATCGTGTCCCTTGTGGCTGCCGCCGCGATTGTCGCGGAATGGAAAGGCGACGAAACATTGTCTCGCGCCATCGCGGCGCTGCCGGAGCAACTGGCCCGCGCCTGTGCGCTTGACTGGAGCGGCTTCATCCGCAACGCGGTGAACGCCGACTCGCTTTATGTCCTGGGGCGCGGCCCATCCTTTCCGATCGCTTGCGAAACGGCGCTGAAACTGAAGGAAACCTGCGCCATCCATGCCGAAGCCTATTCGGCGGCGGAGGTGATGCATGGCCCCCTCGAACTGGTGGAGTCGGGCTTCCCTGTGCTCGTCTTTGCCCAGGATGATGCGGCCCGCCCTGCCACCGAGGCCGCCGTCGGCAGGCTTGTCTCCATGGGGGCGAGCGTCAATGTCGCCGGCGGAGATCTTCCCGTGATTGCAACCGGCCATTCCCTGCTTGCGCCGATCCCCATGATCCAGACGGCCTATCTCGCCGTCGAGACAGTGGCGGAACGGCTTGGTCGCAATCCGGACAAGCCGCGCCAGCTCAAGAAAGTGACGGAGACAATCTGATGGTCACCGCACTGGCGGGCGCAACCGTATTCGATGGCCAATCCTTCCACGACGGCATGGCCGTCGTGATCGAGGGGAAGCTCATTCGCGCCGTTCTGGCGCGCGAGGACGTGCCGCCGGGTGCGAAGATCGTCGAGCTGGAAGGCGGCCTGCTGACGCCCGGCTTCATCGATGTTCAGGTGAACGGCGGCGGCGGTGCGTTGCTGAATGATCATCCTTCTGTCGGGACCGTGCGCACCATTGCGGATTCGCACCGGAGGTTCGGCACTGTCGGCATGTTGCCCACCGTCATCACCGACAGCCCCGACGTGACCGATGCGGCCATCGCTGCGGTGCGCGAAGCCCGGGCGGCAGGACTTGCACATGTGCTCGGCATCCATGTGGAAGGCCCCTTTCTCGATCCGGCCCGCAAGGGTGCACATGATGCGCATTTCATCCGTGAACTGACGTCTGACGACATCCGGCGATTCTCGCATGCCGATTGCGGAAAGCTGATGCTCACGCTTGCCCCCAATCGCGTTCCGGCCCAGCGGATCCATGAGCTGGTGAAGGCCGGTGTGCTCGTCAGCCTGGGACATTCCGACGCCACGCTGGCGGAGGTTCGCCTTGCCCTTGCGGCAGGGGCCACATCCTTCACCCATCTCTTCAATGCCATGAGCCAGATGACAGGCCGCGAACCGGGCATGGTGGG
>JAEUMJ010000034.1 GCA_016792865.1 Hyphomicrobiales bacterium
GACGGCTCGCATATTCTCGTCCTCGGACAGAGGTTCGGCAACGTGCTGGTCGGCATCCAGCCCGCCTTCGGCTACGAGGGCGACCCGATGCGCCTGCTGTTCGAGCGCGACTTTGCGCCGACCCATGCATTCTCCGCCTTCTACCGTTACGTGCGGGAGGATTTCGGTGCCCACGCGATCCTGCATTGGGGCACGCACGGTGCGCTGGAATTCATGCCCGGAAAGCAGGTGGGCATGTCGGCGGGCTGCTGGCCCGACCGGCTCATCGGCTCGACGCCGAACTTCTATCTCTATGCCGCAAACAACCCGTCGGAAGGCACGATTGCGAAGCGGCGCAGCGGGGCCACGCTGATTAGCTATCTCTCGCCGCCCGTCACCAGTGCGGGTCTCTATCGTGGGCTGATGGAACTGAAGTCCTCGCTACAGCGCTGGCGGCAACTGGACAACGACTCGAACGAGCGACCGGCGCTGGAGGAAATCATTCTCTCGCAGGCGAAGGCCGTCGATCTTTCCGAGACCGACATCGGCAAGCTGGTGAATGCGGTTCATGAGCTGGAATACACGCTTATTCCGCATGGCCTGCATGTGGTGGGCGAGCCGGTTTCGGATGACGAGCGCGAGGAACTCCTGCGCCACGTGGCCGAAGCCTCGACCGACCGTGACGTGGATCTGGCGGCAATGGACCGGTTGCTGCGGGAAGATCATGAAGTGCCGGCACTCCTCCGCGCTCTCGATGGCCGCTTCATCCGCCCGGTCTGCGGCGGCGACCTGATCCGCACGCCGGAAATCCTGCCCACGGGGCGCAACATTCATGGCTTCGATCCGTTCCGCATACCGTCGGTCTTTGCCGTGACGGATGGGGCACGCCAGGCGGCCCTCGTGCTCGACACCCATGCCGCACAGGGTGGTGCCATGCCGGAGACGGTCGCGATGGTGCTCTGGGGTACCGACAACCTCAAGAGCGAAGGCGGACCGATCGCCCAGGCCCTTGCACTCATGGGCGCGGCTCCGCGCTTCGATTCCTTCGGCCGGCTCGCGGGCGCACGGCTCCTGCCGCTCGCCGATCTGGGCCGCCCCCGCATTGACGTGATGGTGACGCTCTCCGGCATCTTCCGTGACCTGCTGCCATTGCAGACGAAAATGCTGGCGGAAGCCGCCTATCTCGCCGCCAGTGCCGATGAACCCGTCGAGCTGAACTACGTCCGCAAGCATGCGCTCGCGCTCGCTGCCGAGAGCAACATCCCGCTCGAAGAGGCGGCGCTGCGTGTCTTCAGCAATGCCGATGGTGCCTATGGAAGCCATGTGAACCAACTGATCGACTCGGGCGCATGGACCGAGGAGGAAGAACTGGCCAACATGTTCACCACCCGCAAGTGCTTTGCCCATGGCCGCAACGGCAATGCCACGGCCCATGCCGGCGTGATGAAATCGGTGCTGAAGGGTGTGGACTTCGCCTACCAGAACCTGGAGTCGATCGAACTCGGCATCACCACCGTCGATCACTATTTCGACTCGCTGGGCGGCATCACGCGGGCCGCCAAACAGGCGGGTGGGCAGGAGATTCCCGTCTATATCGGCGACCAGACACGCGGCAAAGGCCAGGTGCGCACCCTTGCCGACCAGGTGGCGCTGGAAACCCGCACCCGCGCCCTCAATCCGAAATGGTATGAAGGCATGCTCAAGCACGGCCACGAGGGCGTGCGTCACATCGAGTGCCATCTCACCAATACCATGGGCTGGTCGGCGACAACGGGGCAGGTGGCACCGTGGGTCTATCAGCAATTCACCCAGACCTATGTTCTCGACGAGAAGATGCGCCAGCGCCTGGCCGACCTCAATCCGAAGGCGGCAGCGAAGGTCGTGCATCGTCTCCTCGAAGCGCACCGGCGTGACTATTGGCAGCCGGATTCGGAAACCCTCGAAGCCCTCGAACGGGCGGGCGAGGAACTTGAAGACAAACTCGAAGGTATCGGCATGGAGGCCGCGGCATGACACTGGTTCTCGACCGGACGCCCACGCGGCGCACGACACGCCCTGATGGTGAAGGCAGCGTACAGGTTCACATGGACCCGACCGCGACGCTCTCCACCGCGAAGGTGTTCTCGGTTTACGGAAAGGGCGGCATCGGCAAGAGCACCACCTCTTCCAACCTTTCGGTGGCCTTCTCGAAGCTCGGCAAGCGCGTGCTACAGATCGGTTGCGATCCCAAGCACGACTCCACCTTCACGCTGACCAAGCGGCTGGTGCCGACCGTGATCGACATCCTCGAAGGCGTGGACTTCCATTCGGAGGAGCTGCGCCCTGAGGACTACGTCTATGAGGGTTACAACGGCGTGATGTGCGTGGAGGCAGGCGGACCGCCCGCCGGCACGGGCTGTGGCGGATATGTCGTGGGCCAGACGGTGAAGCTGCTCAAGGAGCACCATCTGCTTGACGATACCGATGTGGTGATCTTCGACGTGCTGGGCGATGTGGTGTGCGGCGGTTTCGCGGCACCGCTCATGCACTCGCACCGCTCGGTGATCGTGACGGCGAATGACTTCGACTCGATCTTCGCCATGAACCGCATCGTCGCCGCCATCCAGGCCAAGGCGAAGAACTATGGCGTGCGGGTCGGAGGTCTCATCGCCAATCGCAGCAAGGACACCGACCAGATCGACCGTTTCGCCGAGGCGACGGGCCTGAAACGCCTTGCCCACCTGCCGGACCTCGATGCCATCCGCCTGAGCCGCCTGAAGAAGGCGACGCTTTTCGAGATGGGCGACGCGCCGGAAATCGTCGCGGTACAGAACGAGTACCTGCGCCTCGCCGCCCAGCTTTGGGCCGGGGTGGAGCCTCTCGACGCGAGGCCGATGAAGGACCGCGAGATCTTCGACTTCCTGGGTTTTGACTGATGAGTGAATCCTATCACCAGCGCCGCTCCGAGATCGGGGCCTACTTCGACCGTACCGCCGCCGAGGCGTGGAAGCGGCTGACCTCGGATGTGCCGGTGGGCCGGATCCGCGCCACCGTGCGCGCGGGCCGCGATGAAATGCGCAACGTGCTGCTCTCCTACCTGCCGCCGGACCTGAAGGGCGCGCGCGTGCTTGATGCGGGTTGCGGAACCGGCGCAATGGCGCAGGCGCTTGCGGCCCGCGGCGCGGAGGTCGTGGCCGTGGATCTCTCACCGCAGCTCGTCAAGGTCGCTCACGACCGCACGCCGGAACACCTGCTGGCACGGATCACATATCAGGCGGGCGACATGACAAGCCCTTCACTGGGTCGCTTCGACTATTGCGTGGCGATGGACTCGGTCATCCACTACGAGCAGCCGGACATGGTTGCCTGCCTTGCCAGGCTGGCGGAACGGACCGGGCAGGCAATCGCCTTCACCTTCGCCCCCAGCACGACATTGCTGGAAGCCATGCACAGGGTGGGCAAGCTGTTCCCGCGCGGCAACCGTTCGCCGGCCATCGTGCCGCAAAGGGCGGAAGCGTTCCGTCACCTGCTGCATCAGCACACCGGCATGGTGCCGCGCCGCAACCGCCGCATTACCTCCGGTTTCTACATCTCCCATGCGCAGGAGCTGCTCCGGCCATGACGAGGTTCTCCGATATCTGGGTGCAACTGGGACCGCGCTTCCTGCCCTTCGCAGACGCCGCGACGGAACAGTTGCCTCTGGGACGCCTGCTCCGGCTCTCATTGTTCCAGGTTTCGGTCGGCATGGCGATGGTCCTGCTCACGGGCACATTGAACCGGGTGATGATCGTGGAACTCGGCGTTCCGGCCTGGCTCGTCGGCGTCATGGTTTCATTGCCGCTGCTTTTCGCGCCGTTCAGGGCGGTCATCGGCCACAAGTCGGATGAACACCGTTCGGTGCTGGGCTGGCGGCGCGTGCCCTATATCTGGTTCGGCAGCATGATGCAGTTCGGCGGATTCGCAATCATGCCCTTCGCCCTCATCCTTCTCTCCGGCGACAGCAACGGCCCGGCGTGGATCGGCCATGCGGGCGCGGCCCTTGCCTTCCTGCTTGTGGGGGCTGGAATTCATGTCACGCAAACCGCCGGGCTTGCCCTTGCCAACGATCTTGCCCCTCCAGAGGCGCGTCCCCGCGTGGTGGCGCTTCTCTACGTGACGCTGCTGCTCGGCATGGTGGGCAGTGCGGCACTCTTCGGCGTGCTGTTGCGGAATTTCACCCAGATCCACCTCATCCAGATCATCCAGGGCGTGGCGCTCGCCACCATGGTGCTGAACTGCATTGCCATGTGGAAGCAGGAACCGCGCAATCCGCAAATGACCTCGCCGCAGAACCCGCGTACCGCATTCAGCGCGGCCTTCGGCGATTTCGTGCGCACGCCGCGCGTGTTGCGCCTGCTCGTGGCGCTGGCCTTCGGCACGGCGGGCTTCGCCATGCAGGACATCCTGCTCGAACCCTTCGGCGGCGAAGTGTTCGGCCTCAATGTCGGCCAGACGACTTGGCTGACGGCCCTCCTGGCCGGGGGCACGCTGATCGGCTTCGCCCTCTCGGCCCGGATGCTGTCTCACGGCAGCGATCCCTGCCGCATTGCCTCGGCGGGCGCCCTGGTCGGAATCTTTGCGTTTGCCGCCGTTGTCTTCTCGCCCGCGGTTGGCTCGATCAATCTCTTCCGCGTCGCGACGGCCGCCATCGGCTTCGGAAGCGGGCTTTTTGCCGTGGGCATGCTGACGGCGGCCATGGAACTGGCCGACCGCGCCGCCTCCGGCCTTGTGCTTGGCGCCTGGGGCGCGGTGCAGGCCACTGCGGCGGGCGTGGCGGTTGCCGCCAGCGGCAGCATCCGCGACGGCGTCGGCCATCTCGCCATGGCGGGTGACCTCGGCCGAACGCTGCAACAAACGGCGACCGGCTACAGCTTCGTCTATCACACCGAGATCCTGATGCTTTTCGTGACGCTCGTCGCGCTGGGTCCGCTGGTGCGTGTGAGTGGCATTTCAACACTGAGCGTGCGGACCGGAAAGTTCGGCCTCGCTCAACATCCAGGGTGATCTGAAAGGGAGAATACCCATGACTACACAATTCACATCATACATCGACCTGGCGCAGGTGGTGCTCTACCTGTTCATCGGGTTCTTCGCGATCCTGGTGTATTATCTGCACCGGGAAAACAAGCGTGAAGGCTATCCGCTGGAGAGCGAGCGCTCGGCCCACATCACGGTGGAGGGATTCCCGCCGACACCGTCGCCCAAGACCTTCCTCCTCCAGGACGGCACGACGGTCGAGGCGCCCCGCGCCGAACCTCGCGACCTGCGTCCTGTCAACGCTACGCCTGCCGCCAACTTCCCCGGTGCGCCGCTTGTTCCCAATGGCGACCCGATGACGGCGGGTGTCGGGCCCGGCTCCTATGCCGAACGCCGCGACGTGCCCGATCTCACCTTCGGCGGTGCGCCGAAGCTGGTGCCGCTGCGCGCCGCTCCCGGCTTCTACGTCGATCCGGAAGATCCGAATCCGGTCGGCATGGCGGTCGTCGGGGCCGACGGAAAGAAGGGTGGTGTGGTGTGCGATATCTGGGTGGACCAGTCGGAACACCTCATCCGCTACTATGAAGTGGAAACGGGCGAGAAAGGCCAGAAACGCAACGTGCTGCTGCCGGCAACGCTTGCCCGCGTGGTCGGCGCGGCCCGCGAGGTGCGCGTGAAGTCGATCCTCGGCAGCCAGTTCGCATCGGTTCCGGTGTCGAAGAAGCCGGATGTGGTCACGCGCCTCGAAGAAGAAAAGATCTTCGGGTTCTACGGTGCGGGCACGCTCTATGCGACGCCGCAACGGGCGGAACCGCTGCTGTGAACCCGGTCAGCGACATCGTCCCCGCCGGCCTTCCGGATCATCTTCCGGAAGGCGAGACGCTGGTGTGGCAGGGCAGGCCGGACTGGTTGCGGCTTGCCCGCGATGCCTTTCACGTCAACAAGGTGGCGATCTACTTTGCCGTGATCATTGCGGCCCAGGCGGGCCTGCGCCTTGCCTCCGGTTCGGGCTGGCATGAGGCATTGGCGGCAGTTCCGGTTCTTCTGGGGCTGGCCCTCGCTGCCTGTGGCATCATCCTTGCCCTGGCCTACGCCAGCGCGCGCACCACCCACTATACCATGACGACCAAGCGCGTGATCATGAAGGTCGGCATTGCGCTACCAGTCATCGTCAACATTCCCTACAGCCAGGTCGATGGCGTGTCCTTCGCCCTGACGGGGGGCAACCGTGGCAACATCGTCTTCAAGCTCGGCGGCAATGTCCGTCTTGCCTATCTCATGCTCTGGCCGCACGCGCGGCCCTGGGCCTTCAGCAAGCCGCAGCCCTGTTTCCGCGACATCCCCGATGTCGAGGCAGTGGCAACGCGCCTTGCCCATGTGATCGGCGGGCACATGCCGAGCGGGAACAAGCGTGCCGCCGATGCCGGCGGGCGGCTTGTGGCGGCGGAGTAATGGCCATGAGCGTCTCCACAACCACACACGACATCATTCCCCCACGGGTCTTTGCGGCAATCATCGCCGGACTCGTCGTTGTCGTGGCGCTGGTGGCGGCGATGCGTCCGGGAAGCGGCGGCGGGGATGTGGTTCCAGCCGCTGCCCCGCTGGCCTCGCTCACGATCAGGGTCGAGGATGGAAGCTCGGGCAGCGTAATCGTGAAGGACGCCGCCACCGGCTCCGTCATCCGCATCTTCCGGAGTGGCGAGGGCGCGTTCGTCCGCGCAACCCTCCGTGCACTGATCAATGACCGGCGCCACAGGGGCTTGCCGGCGGAAGGAGATTTCAAGCTGGAGACCCAGGCCGGGGGCCAGCTCCACCTGATTGACGGGGTGACAGGCAAGAGGCTGACGCTGAATGCCTATGGCCCCGACAATAGCGCGGTATTCGCCGCATTCATGTCCAACCAGAAAGGAGAGGGTCAATGATGAATCCCTTCGCCGTCAAATCGAGCGAACACGTCATGTGCACCGTCAACGTCATCAATACATTCGAGAGCCTTGCGGCACATGTGGTGCTGGATGGTGATGTGAAGATCAATCCGGGGGACGAGGTGCTGGTGCACGGTCCCGAAATCCGGGTGCCCTATGGCGAGACCCGCAGCGAGCGCCGTGAGGCCACGATCACCCGCGCCGGATGGCTCGAACGCAAGTGGACCGAGTTCACCGGCGACCTGGAATACATGGAACTGCTTGAATTCTCCTTCTCCGAGGAGCGCCTGTCATGACCATCGAAAAGCTTGGCATCAAGGCAAAGAGCACCACGGAAATGGCCGCCGCGAGCACGGTTCTCTCGCCGCGCTTCTATACCACCGACTATGCCGCCCTGGACCGCATCGACGTATCCCCGGTGCGGGAGGAATGGGACAGGCTGCTGCAGGAGATGCGCGACGACCCCAACAAGACGCACTTCCGCCGCACCGAGGAGTGGGACAAGGTCTCACTCGACGACCTGGAGCCGGGACTGCGCAAGGAGTTCATCGACTTCCTCGTGAGTTCGCTGACTGCGGAGTTTTCGGGCTGCGTCCTTTATGCCGAGATGCGCAAGCGCGGCAACAATCCCGACATGGTCGAGCTGTTCAAGTTCATGAGCCGGGACGAATCGCGTCATGCCGGCTTCATCAACGACACGCTCAAGGACTTCGACATCGGCGTTGACCTTGGCTTCCTCACCAAGGCGAAGAAGTACACCTACTTCCAGCCGAAGTTCATCTTCTACGCGACCTACCTGTCCGAGAAGATCGGCTATGCCCGCTACATCACCATCTACCGCCATTTGCAGAAGCACCCCGACAGGCGCTTCCACCCGATCTTCAAGTGGTTCGAGAAGTGGTGCAACGACGAGTTCCGGCACGGCGAGGCCTTCGCCCTTCTGATGCGGGCCAATCCGCACCTGCTCGAAGGCATCAACAAGTACTGGGTGAAGTTCTTCCTGCTCGCCGTCTTCGCCACGATGTATGTGCGTGATCACCAGCGACCCTATTTCCACGAGGCGCTGGGTGTCGATCCCAGGGAGTATGGCCGGACGGTTTTCCGCACCACTTCCGAGATTGCCCGCCAGGTCTTCCCGCTGGAGATCGACATCGACAATCCGAAGTTCTTCGCCTTGCTCGACCGCCTGCTGGAGATTTCCGACAGTGCCGCAACGGCGCAGGCGAAGGGCGGCCTTTTCGGCAAGCTCTCCAAGCTCGGCACCAGCCTGAAGGCCGGCTGGGTGTTTGCACGCCTGATGATGATCCCCGCAAAGAAGAACGACCTGCCGGAGAACATCCGGCTGGCACCGAGTTACTGATGCCATGATCACCGCCGCCGCCATCGCGTTCGTGGTTCTGCTCTGGGGCATATCGACGGCTGTCATTTTCTATCTCGACAGCCTGCCCGCGCGCACGTTCCCCTACAGCATGGCGGCGGCGACCATCATCGTCGTCCTCTGCCTGGTCACCATCTGGTGGTGGCGGGATGATCCGTCCACGCCTGCGGTTGCGCTGAGTTTCGCTGCGGCGCTTCTGGTCTGGGGCTGGACCGAGATGGCCCTCTACATGGGCTATGTCACCGGTCCCCGGAAAACGCGCTGCCCGGCGGGGTGCTCCGGAGTGGCGCATTTCGGCCATGCGGTGAGTGCAAACCTGTGGCACGAACTGCTGGTGGTGGCGCTGGCGGGCTTGATCTGGGTCACGGACAACCACACGGCGCTGTGGTGTTTTGTCATGCTCTGGCTGATGCACCTGAGTGCCCGGCTCAATGTATTTCTGGGCGTGCGCAATGTGAGCGAAGAATTCGTGCCTGACTCGATGGACGTTCTCAAGGGTTTCTTGCGCCGCCGCAACATGAACTGGCTTTTCCCGTTCTCCCTGACCGCGCTGGTGGGGCTTGTCTATGCCCTGGCGACCAGGCCCTCCGGCTTCGAAACCACCATGGCTGCGACCCTTGCGGCGATTGGTCTGCTTGAGCATGTGCTTTTGATGCTGCCATTACCCATTGAAAAGATGTTCCGCTGGTCGCTTTCAGGCCCTCACAAGTCTGCCCTGAAGACCAAATCCGCTGACGGCGGGCGTCACGAGAACCACAACCGCACGATCTTGGGAACGTTGACATGAGCAAGACCTTCTTTGACCATCAGGCCTATTTCTCATCTCAACTCGACCATCTGAAGGAAGAAGGCCGCTACCGCGTCTTCGCGGAGCTGGAACGCAAGGCCGGGGACTTTCCCCATGCCAGGCAACATGTGAACGGCGAAGTGCGCGACGTTACCATCTGGTGCGCCAACGATTATCTCGGCATGGGCCAGCATCCCAAGGTGATCGATGCCATCTGCGAGGCGATGCGCACCTACGGAACCGGTGCCGGAGGCACCCGCAACATTTCGGGCACCAGCCACGAGCATGTTCTCCTTGAACAGGAACTGGCCGACCTCCACGGCAAGGAAAGCGCCCTGCTGTTCACATCGGGCTATGTCTCGAACTGGGCGGCACTCGGCACGCTGGCCGGCGGCATTCCGGATTGCGTCGTGCTGTCGGATGCGGGCAACCATGCCTCCATGATCGAAGGCATTCGCCACAGCCGCGCCGAACGCCGCATCTTCAAGCACAACGACCTGACCGACCTGGAACGCCACCTGAAGGAAATCCCGCCTGAGCGTCCGAAGCTCATCGCCTTCGAATCGGTCTATTCGATGGATGGCGACATCGGCAACATCAAGGGCATCTGCGATCTCGCCGACAAGTATGGCGCCATGACCTATCTCGATGAGGTGCACGCCGTCGGCATGTATGGGCCGCGCGGCGGCGGCATTGCCGAACGCGAAGGGCTGATGCACCGGCTGACGGTCATCGAGGCCACGCTCGGCAAGGCGTTCGGCGTTGTCGGCGGCTATATCGCCGCATCGCGTGAACTCTGCGATTACATCCGCAGCTTCGCCTCCGGCTTCATCTTCACGACTGCGCTGCCGCCCGCCATTGCCGTGGGTGCGCGCGTGGCGGTTTCCCATCTCAAGCACAGCGACATGGAACGCCAGCGCCAACGGCGTGCGGTTACCAAGGTGCGGGCCGCACTCCGCGCCATCGGCATCCCGATGCTGGAGAACGAAAGCCACATCGTGCCCGTGATGGTGGGCAATGCCGCCAAGTGCAAGATGATCAGCGATGTGCTGGTGGAGAAGTACGGCATCTACATCCAGCCGATCAACTATCCCACGGTTCCCAAGGGCACCGAGCGCCTGCGCATCACGCCGTCGCCGTTCCACACGGATGAGGACATTGCCCGGCTCGCCCACGCGCTCTCCGACCTGTGGAATCACTGTGCGCTGAGCCGCGCCGTCGCCTGATCCGCCGCCTGATCCGCCGCAATGGCGGAATTCCCGAATCGGGACAAAGTGATGCGGCCTTGGCGCAGGGGTTTTCCTGTGCTGTGATGCGGTGCAATATCGCTGCCGACACCTGCCCCCTCAGGGGTGGCGGGTGCGCATTTCCTTGAATATGGATCCTGAATGACCCGCCCGATCAATTTTCACGAATTGGCAAAGCTCTCGCCGGAGCAGCGCCGAAAGCTGCAACAGCGTACCGAGGCCGACCTCACGGAATTCGAGGCGAAGGTCAGGCCCATCATTGCAGCGGTGCGTGACGAGGGCGACGAGGCGCTTGCCCGCTTTGCCCGTGAATTTGACAAGGCACCGGTACAGGCAAACGGGATCGCCGCTACCGAGGCTGACTTTGCCGCCGCCGAAAAGGCGCTCGATCCCAAGGTGCGGGAGGCGATGGAGTTTGCCGCGCACTCCATCCGCAAATTCCATGAAGACCAGATGCCCGAAGAAATGTGGCTGCACGAGGTGCGCCCCGGAGCCTTTGCCGGTGACCGCTCGCTGCCCATTCCGTCGGTGGCCTGCTACGTGCCGCGCGGCAAGGGCGCATTTCCATCGGTGGCGCTGATGACCTCGATCCCCGCGAAAGTGGCGGGCGTGAAGGACGTGATCATCATCACGCCGCCGGGACCGAACGGCAGGATCGACGATGCAACTCTGGTCGCCGCGCGCATGGCGGGCGTGCAGGGCGTTTACAAGGCGGGCGGTGCGCAGGGCATTGCCGCCGTGGCCCATGGCACGCAAACCGTGCCCAAGGTGGCGAAGGTGATCGGTCCCGGCAGCCCGTGGGTCGCCGCCGCCAAGCGCCTCGTATCGCATCTCATTGACACGGGTTCACCGGCCGGCCCCAGCGAAGTGATCATCTTTGCCGATGACACGGTTGATGGCGCGCTTGCGGGCCTTGATCTTCTTGTTGAGGCAGAACACGGCCCGGATAGCTCGGCCTATCTCGTCACCTGGAGCCGCCGCGTGGCGGAGGAAGCCCTCGCGGCCATTCCCACCTATTGGGCGCAGATGGGTGAGCAACGCGTCTCCTTTTCATCCACGGTGCTGGGTGGGCCGATCGGAGGCATTGTCCTCGCCAGGGACGAGGACGACGCCATTGCCTTCTGCAACGAGTATGCGGCGGAACACCTTGAAGTGCTGGCGAAAGAGCCCTTCGCCTATCTTGGCCGCCTGCAGAACGCAGGCGAGATCCTGCTTGGCGAATACACGCCGACCACACTGGGCAATTTCGTCATCGGCCCCAACCACGTGCTGCCCACCAGCGGCTGGGCCAAGACCGCGTCTGCCGTCTCGGTGTTCGATTTCCTCAAGCGCAACTCCATCGCCTATGTGACCAGCAAGGGCTATCCCGAACTTGCCCGCCACGCCCATGCACTGGCGCGTTACGAGGGGTTCGAGGCCCATGCCAATGCGGTCTCGCCGTTGCGCGACAGGATCCTCAAGCGATAACTTCAACCCCCAACCAAACAGGGAAGCACGACATGAACTGGACCCCAACCCGCCGCTCACTTCTCAAGGGCAGCGCAGCCCTCGCAGCCTCAGTGCCCTTTGCAGGCCTTGCCCTTGCCGAAGACATTCCCGCCGCGCCTGAAGCGGGCGACATCAAGATGGGCATCGAGCCGTGGCTGGGTTACGGCCAGTGGCACATCGCCGCCAAGAAGGATCTCTTCAAGGCGCAAGGGCTTGGCAACGTCGAGATCGTGAATTTCAACACCGATGCCGACATCAACGCTGCACTTGCCGCGGGCCAGCTCAATTGCGGCAACATTGCCACCCACACGGCGATGAACTTCATTGCCGCCGGCCTGCCGCTCAAGATCGTGGCCCTGCTCGACGTGTCGAAGACCGCCGACGCCATGATTTCGGACGGCTCCGTTTCCGATATCAAGGGCCTGAAGGGCAAGCAGGTGGCCTATGAAGAAGGAACCACCAGCGACATCCTGCTGAACTATGCCCTGGCGCAGAACGGCATGACCATTGCGGACATCGAGAAGGTGCCGATGCCTGCCTCGGATGCAGGCTCCGCCCTGATCGGCGGCAAGGTGCCCGTGGCAGTGACCTATGAACCCTATCTCACCCTCGCCATGCAGCAGAACCAGTCCGTGAAGATGATCTACAGCGCCGGCGAGAACCCCGGCCTCATCTCTGACGTCTTTGTCGTCCGCGAGGAATTCCTCAAGGAAAAGCCGGGCCAGATCGTGGCACTCCTGAAGGCATGGGATGCAGCCCTGGCCGACTACCGCAAGGACACCGCCGGTGGCCGCGCCATCATCTCGGAGGCCGTGGGTGCGAAGCCGGAGGAACTGGCGACCGCCTTCGACGGCGTGGTCTATTACTCGCTCGCCGAGAACAAGACCGAACTGGGTGGCAGCTTCACCAGCAAGGTCGTGCCGGAAGTGCATGCCGCCGCCAAGACGGCGGGAATCCTGCAGAAGGATGTGGATCTTTCGACAGCCATCGACGCCCGGTTCGTGGATGCCGCAACCAAGTAAGCCGGTGAGGCGGCCCGCCTTCGCGCTGGGCCGCCGCATCTCCACACTGGAATTCCTGGGCATTGCCGGTCTCGTTTTTGCGGGGCTGGCAATCGTCTGGACGCTTGCCACGGAAGGCGGCTGGGTGCGGCCATTGTTCCTGCCGTCGCCACGACAAGTCCTGGCCCGGCTCGCGGAGCTGTGGGCGTCAGGCCAGCTTTTCACCGACATGGGTGTGAGCATCTACCGCATCACTTTCGGTTTCGCTGTTTCCACCCTCGTGGCACTGCCTGTCGGGATCCTGATCGGCAGCTACCGCCGCTGGGAGGCGGCGATCGAGCCATTCGTCGATTTCATCCGCTACATGCCTGTCGTTGCCTTTGTGCCGCTGACGATCCTGTGGACGGGCACGGGCGACATGCAGAAGCTTCTCATCATCTTCATCGGCACGTTCTTCCAGCAGGTGCTTCTCATCATGGACAATGTGAAGTCGGTGCCGCGCGACTTCATCAATCTGGGCCGCACCCTGCAAATGCCGCAGTGGCGCATCCTGCAACGGATCGTGCTGCCAAGCGCCTGGCCCTCGATCTGGGATTCACTGCGCATCTCCCTGGGCTGGGCCTGGACATGGCTCGTGGTGGCGGAACTGGTGGCGGCAACATCCGGCCTCGGCTACCGCATCACCACGGCGCAACGTTTCTTCCAGACCGATCTCATCTTCGGCTACCTGCTCATCCTCGGCCTGCTCGGCCTTGCCACCGACCAGGCGATGAAATGGACGGGCCGCAAACTGTTCAGGTATCTCGATGTCCGTTGACAAGCTGGTGATCGCGGGCCTCGGAAAGACCTTCCGCTCGTCGCAGGGTGAGACGGTGGCCCTGAACGGCGTTGACCTTTCGGTGGGCGAGAACGAGTTCGTTTCGCTGGTGGGCACATCCGGTTGCGGCAAGTCCACGCTGCTGTCCATCGCGGCGGGTCTTGAGGAACAGAGCGCGGGGCGCATCACCATTGACGGCGAGGACATCACCGCGCCGGGGCTCGACAGGGGCGTGGTTTTCCAGAGCTACACCCTGTTGCCATGGCTCACGGCAAGGCAGAACGTGGAGTTTGCCTTGCGTGCGGCGGGGCAGGGTGGTGCCGCGCTGAAACACGCAGCCCAGGAACACCTGGAACTCGTGGGCCTCCAGGGTTTCGAGAATGCCTTTCCGGCTGAACTCTCCGGTGGCATGAAGCAGCGCGTGGCCATCGCGCGCGCCCTCAGCTACCGCCCGAAGATGCTGCTGATGGACGAGCCGTTCGGTGCGCTCGACGCCCTTACCCGTCATCACATGCAGGAACTTCTCACCGGCATCTGGGAGAAGCATCGCCTCACCGTTCTCTTCATCACCCATGATGTGGAGGAAGCGGTCTATCTTTCCGATCGTGTGGCAGTGATGACCAACAGGCCGGGGCGCATCAAGACGGTGATCCCGGTGAACCTGCCGCGTCCGCGCCATTACAACATGGTGGCAACCCAGGCCTTCCAGGACCTGCACCGCGCCGTGCTGGATGCCATCCGCAGCGAGTCGCTTGCGGCGGCCCGGCTCGCGACGGCGCTGGAGGCCTGACGCGCCTCACCCCGCCATGTCGATGACGACACGGCCCACGATCCTGCCCTTGCGCATCTCGTCGAGCGTATCGTTGATGGCATCGAGCCGGATGGTGCGGATCGAGGCCTTCACCAGCCCGTTGGTGGCGAAGGCAATCGCCTCGTTCAGGTCCTGGCGCGTGCCGACGTTTGATCCGCGCACGGACAATTCCCAGTTGGTGATGGCGGAAATCGAGGTGCGGATCTCATCGGCCTTGCCGCCGGGGAGGCCGATGTAGCACACGGTGCCGCCGGGCCGGAGCATCAGGATCGACTGTTCAAAGGCTTTCGAGGCCACGGCCGTGACGACGGCGGCATGCGACCCGCCGATCTGCTCCTGGATGGCGGCCACGGCGTCCGTCTCGGCGCCGTTCACCAGGACTTCCGCACCGAGCGACCGGGCCAGCGCCAGCTTTTCCGCCGAGACATCGACCGCTGCCACGCGGAGACCCATCGCTCTTGCATACTGGACGGCGATGTGACCGAGGCCGCCGATGCCGAGGATCGTGACCCATTGGCCGGGGCGGGCGTTGGTGCGCTTCAGCCCGCGATAGGTGGTGACACCGGCGCACAGGATCGGGGCCAGGGCATAGGGATCGGCATCCTCGGGCAGGCGCCCGACGAAAGCGGCAGGCGCCACCAGATATTCGGCATAGCCGCCAGGCTTGGTGTAGCCCGTGGCTTCTGCCTGCTTGCAGATCGTTTCCATGCCGGCGAGGCAGAACTCGCAGGTGCCGCAGGAAGAATACATCCACGGAACGCCCACATGATCGCCCACGCTGAAGCCGGTCACGCCGTCACCGATCCGGACGATCCGGCCTGCCACCTCGTGGCCGGGAATGAGGGGAATGACCGGGGGTGGTGTCCAGTCGCCATCGACGGCGTGAAGGTCGCTGTGGCAGACGCCGCAAGCCGTGACCTTGATCAGCAGGTCGCCATGTCCCGGTTGGGGCACGGGCACCTGCTCGATCCTGAGCGGCGTCTTGAGTGCATGCAGAACTGCGGCTTTCATCGTTTCGGCCATGGTCAACTCCCTTTTGTCATTCCGCTTTAGCGGCATACCCATGATTGCGGCCATATCTCCAAAGCGATAAGCTTCATGGCCATGGGTACGCGTCATGTGTTGCTGGAACAATGGAGCAAGGGCCTTGCGGTGCTTGCCGGAGCCGTGGGGCAGGCAGGGTTTGCCCCCTCCCTGCTGGAGGCCGTGCGCCGTCTCGTCGATTTCGATTTCGTCATGGCCTTTGCCTACAGGGGCCGCGAGCAGCCGCTGATGCTGGCCGATACGCTGAGCGCCCCGCGCCATCAGGTGATTGCGGTGGACTACGCGGCGGGACCGTTCATGCTCGATCCCTTCTTCCAGCTGGTCAGCCGCGGCACCAGCGAAGGCTGCCACCGCCTGCACGACATTGCCCCGGACCATTTCCGCCGCAGCGAATACTTCCGGCTTCATTACGGCCGCACCGGCATCGGCGAGGAGATCGGCTTCGTCTTTGCCATGGATGGCGGCTTCACCGGGGTCACATCCTTCGCCCGCTGGTCGGAATCCGCCGCCGTGACGCGCAGCGAGATGGAGGTGCTGCGCGCCATCGGGCCCGCCGTTTCGGCCTTCTCGGCGCGGCACTGGCACAGCGCGGGCGTGCGCTCTGACCCGCGAGCACAACCCACGGCCCTGCCGCAACTCAATCAGCGCGGCTTTCAGGTGCTGTCGGCCCGCGAGCGCGAGATCGTCACCATGATCCTGCAAGGGCACTCCACAGAGTCGGTGGCGCTTCGTCTCGACATCAGCCCCGGAACGGTGAAGGTGCATCGCAAGAACATCTACCGCAAGCTGAAAGTCTCCTCGCAGGGAGAGCTGTTCGCGGCCTTCATGGGGCTTTCACCGGCCCTGCACGCATATACCCCAAGGGATATTCCGGGTACGGCGGATATCCCGCAATCTCGTGTGAAGATCATCGCGGGAGGAAAGTCATGACGAAAACCTGGTACAGCGATCTGCCGGTGTATTACCAGAACCAGATCAAGGCCATGGGGCTGGACGAGGCCGGGCTTGCCCGCCGCCGCTTCATGAAAGGCGCCGCCGCTGCTGCGGGTGTCGCCATGCTCGGCGCACATTCGCGCCAGGCCACGGCCGCGACGCAAATGACCTACATGTGCTGGGAAGGCTACAACGACCCGCGCATCATTGATCCCTTCAACAAGGCCAACGGCACCGAGATCGGTTTCGACCTGATCGTGGACAGCCCCGGCGGTTTCGCCAAGCTGCAGGCCGGCGCCTCGCGCGAGGTGGACCTTGTCTCCAGCGACATGCCGTGGATCACGCGCATGGGCCCCGCCGGCATCGCCATGGAACTGAACCCGGACGATTACGCCGATGTCTATGCAACCTTCTATGACCAGTTCAAGCCGCCCTTCGAGCCGCTGCTGAATGACGGCAAGACCATCGGCGTGGCGACGCGCTGGGGTTGGGTTGGACCTTGCGTCAACACCGATGTGACCAAGCCGGAGGTGTGGAAGACCTACGATCCGGTCTTCGACCCTGCCAACAAGGACAAGATCTGCGTGATGGATTGGGGCGACTGGCCGATCCTGCCCATGGCGCTCCATGCCGGGATCAATCCCTATGAAGAACTGGACCAGGCAGCGCTTGAGGAAGTGCGCAAGGTCCTGCGCGCCATGTTCAAGAATACCCGCACCATCGTGGGCGACCTGACCCAGGCCCAGAAGGGCCTGCTCGACGGGTCGCTCCTGGGCTGCATCGGTGCCGGGTCCTATCTCACGTCAGCCGTGCGCAAGCAGGGGCACAAGAACATCCTCGGACTTGTGCCGGAACCCAAGAACGGCCTGAAGCAGGGCATCATCTGGGTGGAAGCGACGGCGATCCTGAAGGAAACCGATCAGCCCGAACTGGCGCAGAAGCTGCTCAAGCACGTCGTCTCGAAGGATTCGGGCAAGATCCTGTCGCTCCTCGATTCCACCTGCAATGTCGTCACCAACAAGGCGGTGGAAGAGCTTTACTCGCAGGAGGAAAAGGACATCCTCCAGGTCGATTACATGTGGCACGCCTGGGACAATTCCCAGATGCACCGCATCGCGCCCAACATCGACGAAATGCTGGCGATCTGGCAGGAAGAACTGGCAGCCGCCAAGTAAGTGCAATGATCATCAGGGGCGGCGCAATCGGGCCGCCCCCTTTCTGTTTCAACGGCGGTTCCAAGCGAGACATGACCAGCGCCCCGATCCTCGACATCCGGGACATCCACAAGGACTACGGCAGCTATCAGGCGCTGAAGGGCGTGTCGTTGAGCGTGCGGCAGGGTGAATTCATCGCGCTCGTGGGGCCGTCGGGTTGCGGCAAGACAACCCTGCTGAAGCAGATTGCCGGCTTCGAGGATGCAACCTCGGGCACGATCAGCATTGATGGCCGCGACATGGCGGGTGTGCCGGCGGCCCATCGCCCCACCAGCATGGTGTTCCAGAAGCTCGCACTTTTCCCGCACATGACGGTTGCCGAAAACATCGGCTTCCCCTTGAAGCTGCGCAAGGTGGCACAGGGCGAGATCGCCGCCCGCGTGAACGAGATGCTCACGCTGATGCAGTTGAAGCCCATCTATCTCGACCGTTTTCCCCGCGCCCTGTCCGGCGGCGAACAGCAGCGCGTGGCCCTGGCGCGCTCGATGATCTCGTCACCCAAGCTGCTCCTGCTCGATGAACCGCTCTCGGCCCTCGACGTGAAGCTGAAGAAGGTGCTGCAATCCGAACTGAAGCGCCTGCACCGCTCGGTCGGCGTCACCTTCGTCCATGTGACCCATGATCTTGAAGAAGCCATGATGCTGGCTGACCGCATCTGCGTGATGCGTGCCGGCCACATCCTGCAACTGGGTGAGCCTGCCGACATCTATTATCGCCCGGCGGATGCCTTCGTTGCCGGGTTCATCGGCGAAACCAATCTCTTCCCCGTCGAGATCACGTCCCGTGCCAAGGGCAGGGTGCGCTATTCCGCCGGGTCTTTCGACGATGCAAGCGGCGAACTCCCGGAGGCGCTGGTGGCCGAAGCCGCACAGGGAGCAGCACTGATGAACGTGCGCCCCGAACTCATCCGGCGCATCGGCCCGGAAGACAAGGTGGACTGCCGCGTCACCGCCCGGGTCACGGAAGTCTTCACCAAGGGTGGAACGGTGCAGTATCGCGCCCATACATCCCAGGGCATGGATCTCGCCGTCGAGATCCAGGGCACGTCGCGCTTGCCCATGGAGGTGGGCGAGGAGGTGCACCTCGGCTGGAACAAGAAGGACATCTGGGTTCTTCCCGGCGGGGAACCGTGATGGAGCAGGGTGTCGGCAAGTCCTGGCGCGATCCTGAGCTGCTGTGGAAGGCGCTGCCCAGCGTGCTGCTCCAGACAACCTGCTTCGTTGCCCCGCTGGTCATGACATTCCTCCTCACCTTCCAGCGCACACGGGACTTCCAGTTGCGCTGGACATGGGACCTGGCGACGTGGACCGATGTTTTCTCCAAGCCCCATTACTGGACCATCCTGGGCCATACGCTTGTCATGGCGCTTGCCTGCGTGGCGATCTGCCTCGTGCTCGCCTTTCCCATCGCCTATGGCCTTGCGACGCGGTTCAAGACTCTTGAGAACGAAATCAAGATTCTCGTTACCTTCGCCTTCATCACCGATGCCACGCTGAAAACCTTCGGCTGGGTCTTGTTCCTCGACAAGAAGGGTGCCGCAAATTACCTGCTCACGGGATTGGGCTTCCCACCGGAAATGGTGTCGTTCCTTTTCACCGACTGGGCCACCCTTCTCGGCATGGTGTACAATCTCCTGCCCTTTGCGATCTTCACGCTCTACCTCTCCATCGACAGCATCGACCGCAACCTGATCTTCGCTGCCTATGATGCGGGTGCAAGCAAGTGGCGCGCCCACTGGGAAGTGACCTTGCCGTTGTGCAAGCCGGGCATCTTTGCCGGCAGCGTGCTCATCTTCCTTCTCGGTGTCGGTGTCTTTCTCGAACCGAAGGTGCTGGGCGGGGGCACCTCGCCCATGTCGGCGGAACTCATCCGCCAGACCTTTGAGACACGGGTGAACTGGCCCCTGGGTGCCGCCCTCACATTCGTGCTGATGGTCGTCTCGGTGTTCCTTGTCCTGCTCTTCAGCCGCGTACTCGGCATGAGGCGCTCGGGGTTCGGGGCATGAACGTGCGCACGCAGGACACGCTGATCAACATCATGCTCTACGGCGTGATGGCGGCCGTGCTGCTGTTCTTCTACATCCCGATCTTCACGCTCATGGCCTTCTCGCTACAGGAAGGCCGCTATCTGACGCTGCCCTTCGACGGCATTTCGCTCAAATGGTACGGTGAGCTGCTGAACAGCGGGCCGGCGCTCACCGCACTCAGGAATTCCACGCTGATTGCCGCCTTCGCCACCGTCATTGCGACGGCGGTGGGCACGACGGCGGCAATCGTCTCGGTGCGGTACCGTTTCAGGGGCAAGGCGGCGTTCCAGGCCCTGACCGGTGCACCCCTGGCCTTTCCGCAACTGTTGCTCGGCATCGTGCTGCTGCTGTGGTTCTCGGTGCTGGGGCGCCTGTTCGGTTTCAATACGGGCCTTGTCACAGCCATCATCGGCCACATCGTCTACATCACGCCCTTCGTCATGGTGATCGTGGCGGTGCAGGTCCACAATTTCGACCCGCAGCTTGAGGATGCGGCCCGCGATTGTGGTGCTTCGACGTGGGAAGTCTATCGCCATGTGACGGTCCCGCTCCTGTGGCCGGGAATCTTCTCGGCGGCGATCTTTGCCTTCCTGCTAAGCTGGGGCAATTTCTACATCACCTACAGCCTTGCGGGTTCGACCCGCACCGTTCCCACCTTCATCTTCAGCGGAATCGCGGTCGGCTCGTCGCCGCTCTATCCGGCGATTGCGACGGTGGTGTTCATCCCCGGCCTCATACTCGTGGCGCTCGCGGCCCGCATGCGCCGCGCCCGCGCGTAATTCAGGCAGTCTGCACAAAACAAGGGCGCATCCTGCACCGCTTCCCGGCAGGGAGGCGATCAAACGCCTTGACGGGTGACGGGCGCTTCTGCACGCTTGCAGGCCGGGGGCAGGGAACGGATCTTCATGCGCATTCTCGTCGTTGCCGACCTGCACTATTCCTTGCCGCAATATGATTGGCTGCTGGCCGAAGCGCCCCGCTACGATCTGGTGGTGATCGCGGGTGATCACGTCGATCTCTCCTCGCCGGTGGACGGCCGGGCACAGATTGTCGTCATCTCGAAATACCTCGACCTGTTGCGTGAGCAGACCCGCGTGGTGACTTGCTCCGGCAACCACGATCTCGATAGCCGCGACGGCAACGGCGAGAAGACGGCGAAGTGGCTGGAAGACCTGAACGCCACCGGGCTTCCCGCCGATGACAGCACGATCTCCATGGACGACACGCTGATCAGCGTGTGCCGCTGGTGGGATGGCCCGCTGGCGCAGGCGAGGCTCGCCGCGCAATTGTCACGCGATGCCGGGCAGGTGACCGGCAAGTGGTTCTGGGTGCATCACGCGCCATGCTTCGATTCCCCCACAAGCTGGTCCGGTTCCCGCTCACTCGGTGACAAGGCGGTGCTGGAGTGGATACGCACCCATCAGCCGGACATGGTTTTTTCCGGGCATGTCCATCAGTCACCCTTCACGCGCAACGGCTCCTGGGTGGATCGCATCGGGAAAACATGGGTTTTCAACGTGGGGCAGTATCTCGGCGTGCCGCCTGCGCACATCGCCATCAACACCGACGTGAACGAGGCGGTGTGGCTATCCATGGCGGGTATCCAGACGGTGAAGCTCGATGGCGAGGTGAAGCACCCTGTCCATGCCCAGCAACGGCCACCGGAATGGATGATGCTATGAACCATCCGGTTCCCGGTCGGAGCCGGGGTCATAGGCCCGCGCGGGCTGCGTGACGAGGCTCGCCAGCACGTCGCTCACCATGGCGAGGTGTGAACCGGAACCCGCATATTGCTGCTTGAGATCGGCGAGATAGGTGGTGGCCGTGTTCAGGCGTTGTGCCAGGAGGGCCGCAATCTCGAAGGTGATTTCCGGGTCCGAGCGCATGAAGGCAGCCGCGTCGTCATAGACAAAGACATCGCAGTCGGTCACGGCACGCACGGTGGCGGTATGCGCGGTGTTGAGCAGGATGGACATTTCCCCGAACACGGCTCCGGCATCGCTGATGAGCGCCACGCGGGTGGGGCCGCGCAGGATCTCGACGGTGCCCGACGCCAGCACGAAAAGCTTGCCCGTTTTCTGCCGCTCGGTGAGCAACACCTCGCCCGCGCCGTATTGACGCCTCAGCGTGGCGTCGCATTTCGAAAGGATCGAACCCATTCCAGCCTGTTTCCTGTTGAACCCGTTTGGGTTACGCAAGAACCACGCCAGTCCGGGGCATCGGGGCACCAGGGGCACCGGGGGCGCCGGAGCAGGACAGGAGGACGAAAGCGTCCCCCTGCCGGATCAGGAGGCCAGGCCTCTCAGGTTTCGCGGTAAGCGCCCGATTTCTTCGCCGCGTCGGTGGCGAGGTAATCCATCAGGGCGGGAGAGAGGCAGTCGTAGGGCTCAAGGCCGAGCTGCTTCAGGCGCTTGCGGATGGCGGGCATCCGTGAGGGCGGAACCCCGCTTTCAATCACCGACGAGACGAATGCAGCGAAGCCCGGCGGCGACCAGCCCTTCTCCTTCGAGAGTTCGGTATGGATGAAGGTGAGCCCCTGGAAAGGATGTCCCGCCCGTTCCACCGGCCCGTAGAGATGGGCGCCGCAGCCGGTGCAGGCATGGCGCTGGATCAGGGCGCCGGGGTCAACCACCTTCAGCTTGCTTTCGTTTTCGGTGACCACAACCTTGTCGCTTGGGACGACGGCGACGAGGGAGAAAATGGCCCCTTCCGGCTTCCAGCACTTGGTGCAGCCGCAGGCGTGATTGTGCATGCTTTGGGACGAGATTTCCAGCACGACGGGGTCGGTGGCGCAGTTGCAGGTGAGCCTGCCACCCGCAAAGCCCTTCTTGCCCGCCTTGGCGAAACCCTTGTCGATGCCGGGATGAAGCGCAATCGCCGGTGCGGTCTTCTTCGGGGATGCCTTTCGTGCCGCCTTGGCGGCGGGCTTCCTTGACGTCTTTGCCTTCGTTGCCTTCCTTGCCTTGCGTGCCATGGGTTCCTCCTTGGGTTAACCGGCTTCTCGCATGTCAGAAGATGACGACACTCCTGATCGACTTGCCCTCATGCATCAGGTCGAATGCCGTGTTGATGTCCTCAAGCGGCATGGTGTGCGTGATCATGGGATCGATCTGGATCTTGCCGTCCATGTACCAGTCCACGATCCGGGGAACATCGGTGCGGCCGCGTGCGCCGCCGAAGGCCGTGCCTTTCCAGGTGCGTCCGGTGACAAGCTGGAAGGGGCGGGTCGAGATCTCCTGGCCCGCGCCCGCAACGCCGATGATGATCGACTGGCCCCAGCCACGGTGGGCGCATTCCAGGGCCTGGCGCATGACCTTCACATTGCCGGTGCAGTCGAAGGTGTAGTCCGCACCGCCGATCTGGTCGGCGCCGCGCTTCGTCATGTTGACGATATGCGGGACAATGTCGCCGTCGATCTCCCTGGGATTGACGAAGTGGGTCATGCCGAAGCGCTCGCCCCATTCCTTCTTGCCGTTGTTCACATCGACGCCGATGATCATGTCGGCGCCTGCAAGCTTCAGGCCCTGGATGACATTGAGGCCGATGCCGCCGAGACCGAAGACGACGCCCGTGGCTCCTGCTTCCACCTTGGCCGTATTGATCACGGCGCCGATGCCGGTGGTGACGCCGCAACCGATGTAGCAGATCTTGTCGAAGGGGGCGGTGGGGTTCACCTTCGCCACGGCGATTTCGGGCAGCACCGTGTAGTTCGAAAAGGTGGAACAGCCCATGTAGTGATGGATCTTCTGTCCCTTGTAGGAGAAGCGCGACGTGCCGTCCGGCATCAGGCCCTGTCCCTGGGTGGCGCGAATGGCGGTGCAGAGATTGGTCTTGCGGGAAAGGCACGAGGGGCACTGGCGGCATTCAGGGGTATAGAGCGGGATGACGTGGTCACCCTTCTTCACCGAGGTGACGCCGGGGCCGATATCGGCAACGACGCCAGCCCCTTCGTGGCCGAGAATGGCCGGGAAGAGACCCTCCGGGTCAGCGCCCGACAGGGTGAACTCGTCGGTGTGGCAGATGCCGGTGGCCTTGACTTCCACCAGGACTTCGCCTGCCTTCGGGCCTTCCAGATCGACGTCGACAATCTCAAGGGGTTTGCCGGCGGCAAAGGCCACGGCAGCACGCGTCTTCATCAATTTCCTCCCGCGTCATTTTCTTTGGTGCGAGACTATTTCATATGTGCGTAAAACTGTCCATGAGGCACAGGCAGCAAGACGAGATGCGAAGCCGTATCCTGACGGCTTGGCGCACCGCACGAAGGAGGCATGATCGGTGGGGGAAAGAAGCATGGCACGGCTCAGCATCCGCATCGATTTCGGACCGGACCAGAGGATCGGGCCGGGAAAAATCCAGTTGCTGGAACACATCGCGGCCCTGGGCTCGATTGCGGCAGGTGGGAGGGCCCTCGGCATGTCCTATCGCCGGGCCTGGGAACTGATCGACGAGCTGAACGGCATCTTTGGCAAGCCGGTGGTCACGCCGAAATCGGGCGGCAAGCAGGGCGGTGGCGCGGCCCTCACGCCGCTGGGGCTGGCGCTGATCTCGCGTTATCGTGCCATCGAGCTGGCGGCGTCCGGTGCCGCCTCGGCCCAGATGGAAGCGTTGCGGCAGGAGGTTGCCTCGGCCAAGGCCAGAGACTGACGTCTCATCGTCCGGGGGGCCTGACCTGCATGGTCTTCACCACGGCGAACACGGGCTTGCCCGGCGCAATTCCGAGGCGGCTTGCCGAGAAGCGGGTGATGCGGGAGGAGAGGAAACAGCTGCCGGTCCTGATCCGCACCTCAAGAGCGGCTCCCGGCAATTCGGTGATGGCCGTCACCTCGCCTTCGAAGATGTTGAGGGCGCTGATCTCCTGCGGGCGCGTGGTGGCAAGCATCACGTCGGCGGCGCGGATATGCACGCGGCATTGCCCGCCCGGTGTAGCGAGGCGGCCCGCAACCCGCACATCGCCTGCCGGTGAGGCGAGGGTGGTCAGTTCGTTTGCCGCATCGAAATCCTTGAAGCGGGCATCGAGCAGCACGCCCGCGTCCTGGGCAAGCTCATCTCCCGCCTGGGCAAGTTGCGGCAGGACATCGCGCACAGACCCGGCCCCGGCCACCCGGCCCTTCGCCATCAGAACGACATCCGTGGCGAGGCGAGCCACTTCGCTGAGAGTGTGGCTCACGTAAACGATGGGTACCTTCACTTCATCGCGGAGGCGTTCGACATAGGGCAGGATTTCCAGTTTCCGCGCTTCGTCGAGCGAGGCCAGCGGCTCGTCCATCAGCAGGAGCCGGGGCGATTGCAGCAGGGCGCGGCCAATGGCGACGCGCTGCTTCTCGCCGCCCGAAAGATGGGCGGGCTTGCGATCGAGAAGCGGAGAAAGCCCCAGTAGGGCAACGACCGATGCTTCATCGGCATAGCGTTCGGCGGGTGCCGTGAACCATCGCCCGTAACGCAGGTTCTGCTTCACGGTGAGGTGCGGCAGCAGGCGTGAGTCCTGGAACACATAGCCCACGCGGCGGCAATGGGGCGGCAACCATGTTCCGGCGCCGTCATCGGCGAAGGTGGTGCCGTCAAGCGTGATGGTGGCCCTGTCAGGGCGCAGCAACCCGGCAATCGCATTGATGACCGATGTCTTGCCGCACCCCGACGGACCGAACAGGGCGGTGAGGCGGCCACTTCCCTGGAAGGCCACCTCCAGGGTCAGGTCGGCAAAACGGTGCTTCAGGGAAACGGACAGCGTCATTGCGCAACCCGTGTGCCGACGCGGCGGGCGAAGAACTCGGAGACCAGCAAGGCACCGAGCGAGATCACCACCGAGACAGCGGTGAGGCGCAAGGCATGGGCGTCGCCGCCGGGAACCTGCGTATAGGTATAGATGGCCGAGGGCAGGGTCTGCGTCTCGCCGGGAATGTTGGACACGAAGGTGATGGTGGCGCCGAACTCGCCCATGGCCTTGGCAAAGCAGAGGATCATTCCGGCGATGATGCCGGGCAGGATCAGCGGCAGGGTCACGGTTGCGAAAACCCAGGAAGGACTGGCGCCCATGGTGGCTGCGGCATCCTCAAGCTTGCGGTCCACCGCTTCGATGGAAAGCCGGATGGCCCTGACCATCAGGGGAAAGCCCATGACGGCACAGGCGAGAGCCGCGCCCGTCCAGCGAAAGGAAAAGACAAGGCCGAAGTTCTCGGCAAGGAAACTGCCGACGGGGCCTCGCCTTCCAAAGGTGAGAAGCAGCACATAGCCGGTGACCACCGGCGGCAGAACCAGAGGCAGGTGCACCAATCCGTTGAGCAGCGACTTGCCCCAGAACTCCTTGCGGGCCAGCACCATGGCGATGGCGATTCCCGGCGGCAGGCTGGCAACCATGGCGACGCCGGCGACTTTCAGGCTGAGCCGGACGGCATCCCATTCCTCCGGGCTGAGCGAGAACCACGCCATCGTCAATCCGTGGCGGGCAGGAGGGGCGTGAAGCCCTGTTCCGCGAAAATCGCCCGGGCTTTCGCGCCCTGCAGATAGGCGATGAATTCCCTGGCGTCGGCGTTGGCGGAAGACGCCACCAGTCCCACGGGATAGACGATCTCCGGATGTGACGCAGCGGGGAAGGTATCAACCACCTTCACGCCCTTTTCGGCCCTGGCGTCGGTCGCATAGACAATGCCGGCCGCTGCCTCACCCGTGGCAACAAGCTTCAGTGCGGCGCGCACATTCTCGGCCATGGCAACCTTTCCCTCGACTGAAGGCCAGACGCCCAGAGATTCAAGCGCGGCCTTGCCATATTTTCCCGCTGGTACCGCCTTCACGTCGCCCATGGCAAGCTTTCCATCGCCGATCAGTCCTGCCAGATCGAAGTTCGCGGCAATGCTGGCCTGTACGGCGGACTCTGCAGGAGCCACCAGCACGAGCTGGTTGCCGAGCAGCCTGATCACCGATCCATCGGCAATGAGTTTTTCCTCGGATAGCCGGTTCATCCAGTCCATGTCGGCAGAGATGAAGATGTCGGCAGGAGCACCCTCCTGGATCTGCTTTGCAAGGGCGGAACTTGCAGCATAGGACACTGCTGTTTCCTTGCCGGTGTCGGCGGCCCAGCTTGCGCTCACCGCATCAAGGGCGTTCTTCAGGCTGGCTGCTGCAAATACCGTGACCTTGCCGGCGGCATGGCTGTGGTTGCTGGCCATGAGCATGATGACGCTCGCGGCGGCAAGGCCCATGATCCGGGACATCAATGTTCGTCTTTGCATGCTGGCAATCCTGTTGCGCTGAGTCGTTATTGTCTTTTAACTATAACCCTTCTGATTGCAAGACCCTGCCCGCTTGACGCTTCCGGCGCGGCAGTGCGAATTCACTGCAAAAGGGAGACGTGCATGACTGTCCGGATTGGCCTCATCGGTTGCGGCGTGATGGGAACGGACCATGCCATGATCATCGGGCAGCAATTGCATGGGGCGGAGCTGGCGATGGTCTGCGACGCCGATGCGGGTCGCGCACGGGTGGCTGCGGAACAGGCCGGATGCGCCAGGATCGAGGGCGATCCCCTCGCGGTCATCAATGCCCCATCGGTCGATGCGGTGCTGATTGCCAGCCCGGACCAGACTCATGGGCCGCTGACGCTGGCCTGCCTCGCCGCCGGAAAGCCGGTGCTGTGTGAAAAGCCGCTCTCGCAGGCCGCAAGTGAATGTGAAGCCATCGTCGAAAGCGAAGTGAAGCGTGGCAAGCGGCTGGTGCAGGTGGGCTTCATGCGCCGCTTCGACCCGTCCTATGTCGAGATGCGGCAGGCCGTTCTCGCGGGCACCATCGGCAGGCCCCTGATGCTGCATTGTTTCCATCGCAATGTCGCGGCTCCCGACTGGTTCACCGGGCAAATGGCAATCACCAACTCCGCCCCGCATGAGTTCGATATTGCAAGATTTCTTCTGGGCGGAGAGCTGGTCGCGGTGACTGCATTCCAGCCCGCCCTCCGGCGCGAGAAGGGCGGCGTGGCTCCGGTGTTCATGGTCTGCGAAACTGCGGCGGGCCAGCTTGTCAACATCGAGATCAACAACAATGCCGGCTATGGCTACGACGTGCGCGGCGAAATCGTGGGAGAGCGGGGAGCCGTGTCGATGGCGGCGCCGGCCGGCAGCACCCTCGACCTGCACCTCTCCCACAGTGTCGCCTATGCCGCCGATTGGCGGCCACGCTTTGCCGAAGCCTACCGCCGACAGAACCAGGCCTGGGTCAACGGCATTGCCAGCGGCACGTCAGCAGGTTCAAGTGCGTGGGATGGCTTGTGCGCAACCCTCGTTGCGGAAGCGGCGGTGCAATCCTTGCAGACAGGGCAACGCACCCCGATCAGGATCCCGGTGCGGCCGGGTCTTTACGATCACTCGTAGGCGAAGAACGTGGCGATCATGAAATAGGCGGCAAGAAGCGCCAGCAGGCTGATGAGGAGAACCCAGCGGACATTGTGCCCGGTGACACCCTGACGGGTGCGGTTGACCGGGTCGGCTTTTTCCTGTCTTGCCTGCTCGCGATTTTCGGTAGGGGTTTCGTTGTTCCCGTCCGTCATGTGCGCCACCTCCGTCATGTCTCCTCCCTTCCTGAATGGCGGCGCGACCCCGAAGGTTCCGGAACCTCGGCGGCAAGGCAGCGTTTCCCGAACTGGTTTCAACCTGTGATTCAGGATGCGTGAGGTGAAGTCATGCCGGCAGGACGTCGTGCCTATTGGAAGGGATATCTGCGGTTGTCGCTGGTGTCGGTGGGAATCGAACTGTTCGACGCCGAGGAGAAGAAGGCACAGATCAGCTTCAACCAGATCCACAAGCCGACGGGGCGCCGCATCAACCATGTGAAGAGCGTACAGGGCGTGGGCCCGGTGCCGCGTGAGGAAATCGTGTCCGGTTACGAGATCGACAAGGATCGCTACATCACGCTTGAACCTGATGAACTCGACGCCGTGAAGCTGGAGAGCAAGCGCACCATTGAGCTCAACCGTTTCGCCCCCATGGAAGACGTGGATGCCCGTTTCGTCGAGCAGCCCTATTATGTGGTGCCCGCAGATGAGTATTCGGCTGAGGGCTATATGGTGATCCGCGAGGCGCTGGCGAAGACCGGTCGCGTGGGTCTTGGGCAGATGACGCATGGCGGCAAGGAACATCTGGTGGCAGTCAATGCGCTGGGAGACGGCCTGGTGCTCTATCGCCTGCGCTACGCCAACGAAGTGAAGGCGGCGGAGGAATTCTTCGGCGACCTTCCCCGCGGCAAGCTCGACAAGGAAATGGTCGATCTGGCAAGCGAACTGATCGAGCGGAAATCCGGGAACTTCGATCCCGACGATTACTCCGACAAATATGCGACCGAGCTGAAGAAGCTGATTGCACGCAAGGCGAAGGGCGAGCGGATCGTCGCCGCTCCGGAACCGGAACCCGCCTCCGGCAACGTGATCAATCTGATGGAAGCCTTGCGCAAGAGCCTCGGCGCCAAGGAGAGCGCACGCGAGGGCGATGAAAAGCGGGAAACCAGACCCAGGGCCTCATCGTCGCGCAGCAGGAAGCCGACCCGTTCCCACAGCCGCAAGGCGGGATGAGGCACGATGGGTGCCGTCACGAAAAAACCCCGGAAAGCCGTCCGGACCAAGGCGCGCGTCAAGCCCGACCTCAGGCCCGACCTCAAGCCCTATCAGCGCAAGCGGGACTTTTCCCGGACCGCCGAACCGCCCGCAGCGCGGGGAAAGAAGACCGGCAACCGCTTCGTGGTGCAGAAGCATGATGCGCGGCGGCTCCATTTCGACCTGCGGCTGGAACTGGGCGGCGTGCTGAAAAGCTGGGCCGTCACCAAGGGACCGAGCATGCGCTCCGGCGTGCGTCGGCTTGCCGTGGAGACGGAGGACCATCCCACGGGCTATATTGATTGGGAAGGCGTCATCCCGAAGGGCCAATATGGCGGCGGCACCATGATCGTGTGGGATCAGGGAACGTGGTCTGCGGACGAAGGCGATGCCGCACAGGCGCTGGCCGACGGCAAGCTGGTCTTCACGCTCAACGGCACCCGCCTCAAGGGCCGCTTCAACCTCGTGCGCATGAAGGACGAGGGAAAGCGCCACAACTGGCTGCTGATCAAGGGTAAGGACGAGTTTGCCCTTGTCGAGGGCGAGGCCGAACCGGCGGAGACGGAAACGTCCTCGCTCAAGTCCGGGCTTGCCAACAGCGACCTCGCGGCAGGTGCGCTTCGTCCGGATCACAAGGCGCGGGCTGCGAAGACGCGCAACGTCGCTGTCGCAAGCACCTCCGCGCTCCGCAAGGTGACGGGGGCCAAGGGCGGAATCCTCCCGCCCTTCGTGCCTCCCAGCCTCGCGCTCAGTGTCAGTGCGCCGCCCAGGGGCCGGGGCTGGATTCACGAGATCAAGTTCGATGGATATCGCATGCAGGCCCGCATCGAAGGAAACGATGTGCAGTTGCTCACGCGCAAGGGGCTGGATTGGACACACCGCTTTCCGCCGATCGTGCGCCGCCTGGCGGAATTGCCGGTCGGTGCGGCGCTGATCGATGGCGAGGTCATCGTGCAGGACGCTTCGGGACATTCCAGTTTCAGCGGCTTGCAGGATGACCTGAAGGCAGGGCGGCACGATCGATTGAGCTATTGCATGTTCGATCTCCTCCATTGCAACGGCGTCGATCTCCGTGGTGCGGCCCTGAGTGAGCGGAAGCGCGTGTTGCAGGATATCATTGCGGCGGCGCCGCGCTCCTTCGCACTCCGCTTCAGCGACCACATCGGTGAGGAGACAAGCCGTAACATCCTCTCGGAAGCCTGCCGCCTCGGCCTGGAAGGGATTGTCTCCAAGCGCTCCGACCTGCCCTATGTTTCCGGGAGAGGCGATCACTGGCAAAAATCGAAATGCAGCCTGCGGCAGGAATTCATCATCGTGGGTTTCGTGCGTTCGGAGGCGCAGCCGCGCGCCGTCGGATCGCTGGTGCTGGGCTATCACGAGAACGGCAAGCTGGTTCATGCGGGCCGGGCGGGAACGGGCCTCAACAGCAAGGAGGCAGCCTCGCTGGCAGAGCGGCTGGAAGGATTGCGGGCCGACATGCCATTGTTCTCGAATGTCGTTCCCGCCGCCTCGAAGAAAGGTGTCGTTTGGGTGAAACCCATCCTGGCGGCCGAAATCGAGTACCGGGGCTGGTCCTCGCAGGGCCTGTTGCGGCAGGCTGCGATCAAGGGCGTGCGTGAGGACAAGCCAACGGCGGAAATCGTTCTCGAAAAGGCCGAAGCGCCCCATGATGTTCCCGCCGATGCTTCTCCTGTAGGATCGGCACCGGCGAGGGCCGCGAAGGCGAAGAAGGCCGAGACCAGGAAGGCGGGCGCAAGCGTGGCAGATGTGACGCTCACTCATCCCGACAAGAAGCTGTGGGCCGATGCCGGCGTCACCAAACAGATGCTTGCCGACTACCATGCGCTAGTGGCCGACCGCATGCTGCCGCATGTGAAGGATCGTGTTCTTGCACTGCTGCGCTGCCCGGAGGGAACGGGCGGGCAGTGCTTCTTCGCCAAGCATGCATGGATGGGGACCAGCGAGCACATGCGCCTTGTCGATGTGGGAAGCGACAAGCCCATGCTTGCCATCGATGACCTGGGCGGCCTCATCCATCTCGTGCAGATGAACGTTCTGGAGATTCATGTCTGGGGTTCACATGTGGCGCATCTGGAAAAACCGGATTGGATGATCTTCGATCTCGATCCCTCTCCCTCGGTCTCCTGGGAGGTGCTGCGCGATGCGGCCCTTGAGGTGAAGGACCGCCTGCACCGCCTGGGAATGGAGAGCTTCGTCAAGAGCACCGGCGGAAAGGGGCTTCATGTGGTGACGCCGCTCACCCCGGAGGCCACCTGGGACGAGGTCAAGGATTTCTCGAAAGCCTTCGCCATGGCGATGGTGCATGATGCGCCCAAGGACTACACCGCCGTCATCTCCAAGGCGCGGCGCAAGGGCAAGATCCTGATCGACTACTTGCGGAACGGGCGCGGCGCCACCGCGGTGGCTCCCTATTCGACGCGGGCGAGAGCCGGTGCGCCGGTCGCAATGCCCATTCCGTGGAGCGCCCTGAAAGGAGAGCGGCCTCACTTTTCCGTGGCCGCCATCCTGAAGGCAGGCAGGTTGCCCGATGACCCATGGGTGGAGATCACGCGGCTGAAGCAGAAGCTGCCCAAGCTGCGCTGACCTCAGGCGGCCTGTTCCGGCCTTGTGTTCGTGATGCTGCGCCGGGCCATCTCGGCTTCGGCAAAGGCCATTTCCGCCTGCTTGCGCTTGTCGTTCCAAGCCAATGTCCTTGCAGCAATTTCTGCCGTTTCAGAGATCACGTCCGGCGTGAGCAGGCCTTCCATCGTGATGGCGGTCCGGCGCAGCAGGAGGTCAGCCAGGCGGCGGACCTGCTCCGTCCGGCAGATATGGATGATCTCGCCCACGCAATAGCCAGGGAGCAAGCGAAGTGCGGTGCGCCCCTCGCCGGAAAGATCGGCTTTCAGCGCCATGACCGACGTTCCGTAACGGTCGAACAGGATGCCCGCCCGGTCGGCGGAAACATCGAGTTCCCGCGCCAGGCGCTCGACGAAGGCCATGCGGGTCGCTTCATCCTGCGGATAGTTGCGGCCTCCGCCGATCGGCATGTCTGCGGTCGTCACCGTGCGTGGCTTGCCGAGGTGCGTGAGAACGGCATCGGCGCTTTGCTCGGAAAAGGCGCGATGGGTTGTCCACTTTCCGCCGATGAGCGACAGCACGGGAATGGCGGTGCCGGGCAGGGTGTCGCGACCGATGGCATGGTCGCGGGTGACCGCGCCGATGTCCTTTCCCTCGGCGCGCGGCAAGGGGCGGACGCCGCAATAGGTGAGCACGACCTCGTCGCGGCTGACCGGAATGCCGGGCAGGATCTGGCGAACGGCATCGAGCAGATAGTCGGCTTCCTCGGTGCTGCAGTGGGCAAGGTCAGGATCCTTGATGGCGATGTCGGTCGAACCCACCAGCACGTTGCCGAAGAACGGATAGACGAGATTGAAGCGGCCATCGCGCGTGCCGAAGTACAGCATGCG
>JAEUMJ010000072.1 GCA_016792865.1 Hyphomicrobiales bacterium
TGCAGTCAGGCCCGGCCATCGCCACGTAGCGTCCGAAGCGCTAGACTGCGCTGGGTTGAAAAGGGCGCATGCGTTGAACCTGACCGACATCATGGATGGCACCCGCCTTGCTGCGGGGGGCCTCAAGGACTTTGCGACGGGGCTCGTCAGCCCGTCGCTCCGCCTTGGCGTGACCGGCCTATCGCGATCGGGGAAGACGGTTTTCATCACCGCCCTTGTTCACGCGCTGCTGAAGCAGGCGCGCCTTCCCGTCTTTGAGGCCCATGCGCGGGGCCGCATCAGCCGGTGCTATCTCGAACCGCAGCCGGATGACGACCTGCCGCGTTTCGCCTACGAGAAACATCTGGAGGCGCTCACCGGGCCGGACAGGCATTGGCCGGAAGGCACGCGGCGCATCAGCCAGTTGCGCCTGACCATCGAGTTTGAACCGCGCGGCCTCATTGCCCGCAACCTGCATGGCGGCAAGCTGCATCTCGATATCATTGACTACCCCGGTGAATGGCTGCTCGACCTGCCGCTCATGTCCCAGACCTATTCGCAGTGGTCAGCGGCTACCGTGGCGGGAAGCCGCAAGGCACCGCGCCTTGCCCATGCGAAGGACTGGCACCGGCACCTCGCAACGCTTGATCCGGCAACGCCTGCCAATGAACAGCAGGTCTTGACGGCCAGCGAACTGTTTACCGCCTATCTGTCCCGCTGCCGCGCGGATGACGTCGCACTTTCCACCCTGCCGCCCGGACGCTTCCTCATGCCGGGCGATCTTGCCGGCTCGCCCATGCTGTCATTTGCCCCGCTTGATGTCGCGGCGGATCACGACCCCGCTTCCGGCTCGCTCGCCGCCCTCATGGCGCGGCGATACGAGGCCTATGTGGCGCGGGTGGTGAAACCCTTCTTCTTCGGGCACTTCGCCCGCCTCGACCGGCAGATCGTTCTCGTCGATGTGCTCTCGGCATTGAATGCCGGTCCTGCCGCCGTCAACGACCTGCGGGCCGCCCTCACCGGTGTGCTCGGTAGCTTCCGCATCGGCGCCAACTCGCTCGCCTCGACATTGCTGGGGCGGCGGATCGAGCGCGTGCTGTTTGCCGCCACCAAGGCCGATCTCCTCCACCACACAAGTCATGACCGGCTGGAAGCGATCCTGCGCGTGCTGGTGGATGACGCTGCCCGCAAGGCCGAATTCGGCGGGGCGACACATGACGTTGCCGCTCTTGCCGCCATCCGCGCAACACGCGAGGCCACGGTGACGCGCGGCAAGGAGCAGTTGCCCTGCATTTCGGGGGTTCCGCAAGCCGGTGAGGAACTCGGCACCCTCTTTGACGGGGAAAGGGAAGCGGCGATCTTTCCCGGCGACCTGCCCGCTGATCCCGGAGCCGCCTTGCGCGGTGACATGGAAGGGCAGTTGAAATTCGTCCGCTTCCGGCCGCCCCTCATCAAGGACGTGACCTTCCCGCATATCCGGCTCGACCGCGCCATCGAATTCCTGATCGGAGATCGCTTCACATGAGCCGCAAACCGCAAGCCTTCGTGCTCGAAGACGGCAAGGTGGAATCCTCGGCGAAAAAAACCTCTTCCCGCACCCATGTGGAGTTTGCGCCGGAGACCGCACATCAGGATCTTGTGGTGGTGCCGCCTGCGGACATCGAGGCCCGCCCGCGCCGCATGCCATGGCTGACGATCCTGATGTCTGCCGTGACGACACTGGTGATGCTGTGGGCAGGTTCCGCGATCACCCGGATGGTGGAGGAGTTCTTCGCGCGCTCGGTTGTGCTGGGCTGGGCGGCGATGGCTGTTGCGGGCATCGCCGGTCTTGCGGCCCTGGCCATCATCATCCGCGAGATATGGGGCCTTGTCCGGCTCAACAAGATCGAGGGCCTTCAGGAGCTGGCGGCCCGTGCCATCAACCTTGATGAGCAGACCTCGGCCAACGCACTGGAAGACGGCTTGCGCGGCATATATGGCGGCAGGGCCGATCTCGCCTGGCCGATGAAGGAGTTTGCGGCGTTGCGAGGCGACATCATCGACCCGCGAGATCGCGTGCTGATGGCGGATCGCCTCGTGATGGAACCTCTCGACGAGGCCGCTCACCGCATCATTGCGCGGCGCGCCAGGCGTGTGACGCTTCTCACCACGGTCACGCCCGCAGCCGCTCTCGACATTCTCTTTGTCGCATCGCAGAATTTCGGCCTGTTGCGCGAGATCGCCGCGCTTTACGGCGGGCGGCCCTCGACGCTTTCCACCCTGCGGCTGGCCCGCATGGTGATCACCCATCTCGCCGTCACCGGCGGTCTTGCCCTCTCCGACAGCCTGATCCAGCATCTTGTCGGCAAGGGTCTCCTGGGACGCCTTTCCGCGCGTTTCGGGGAAGGTGCGGTGAACGGCATCCTCACCAGCCGGATCGGGCTTGCCGCGATGGATGTCTGCCGCCCCATTCCGGCCCGCACGCCGGCGCGTGAAGCGCTTGGCAAGCTGTTGCGCGAGGTCGTAAGCTTCTCTCCGAAAGACAGGTCGGATGACACACGCAAACCTGAACCCGGAAACCCAGCGGAACCATAATCGCCGCAACGCCATCCACACCGCCCTGCTGATCGGCGGCACCGGATTGCTGATGGGCCTCATGGCCTATTCCGTGATGGGGATCGCAGGGCTTGTGGGAGCGGCTGTCTTTGGCGCGGTCGGCCTTGCAAGCCTCAGCCGCATGTCTCCCAAGCTGATCCTCAATCTCTACAAGGCGCGCGCGCTCGGCGAGAACGAGTTTCCCGAATTGCAGGATCTGATGCGGCAACTCGCCAAGCGTGCCGACCTGCCCACGGTGCCACGCCTTCATTACGTACCCAGCCGGATGATGAACGCCTTCGCGGTGGGAACCGCCGAGGACTCGGCCATTGCCATCACCGATGGCTTGGTGCGCGGAATGTCCATGCGGCAGATCACCGGCATTCTTGCCCATGAGACGGCACACATCGTCAACGGCGACCTCAAGGTGATGGGGCTGGCGGATGTCCTGAACCGCATCACCAGCCTGATGTCGGCGGTGGGCCTGATCGGCGTGCCGCTGGTCTACGGCACCGGCGTTGACATTCCCTACGTCGGCCTGTTCATGCTGATCTTCGCGCCGACGGTTGGCGGCCTGCTGCAACTGGGGCTGTCGCGGGCGCGTGAATATGATGCGGATCTCGACGGCGTGACCCTGACCGGCGACCCCGAAGGACTGGTCGAAGCCCTCGCCGCCCTCGAACATTACCAGCGCGGCGTGTGGGAGGGCATGTTCCTGCCGGGAAGCCGGATGCCGCAACCTTCGCTCCTGCGCACCCATCCCAAGACCGAGGACAGGATCGCGAGGCTCCGTTCCCTTTATGCAGTGGTGCCCAGCCCAAGGCCGGTATCGCAGCCGGAACGTCCGCAACCCTCGTTTGTACCCCATGTTCCGCACCCGCGAATCCGCTGGCACCGCTTCGGAATTTACTTCTGATTAACCTTTCCGCCGGTTACCCGACGCAACGCAGCAATTTCCTCATATTGTACCTTCAGGAGTGGACGCCGACAGAAGGGGAGTTGTCTCATGGACAGACTTGCGGCGTTGCCACAGGCCAGCGATCTCGCTGGCGTTGCGCCCCTGTCGCTGGAAACAGTCAGCGCCCTTCCCGCCAACACCCACATCAGCCTTGTGACCACGCTTGCAGGGCTTCGCGCACTGGAAAAGGACTGGCTCGCGCTGGAAGCCAATTCACAGGGCGCGACCACCGTCTTCCAGTCCTTTGCCTGGATCTCGACCTGGTGCCGCATCTATTGCGCGGGCGAGAGCGGTGCGGGAATCCACATCATCGCGGGCCATGACCAGAACCGGCTCGTGTTCCTCTGGCCCCTGATGCTGACCCGCAGGGCCGGCCTCAATGTGCTGTGCTGGATCACCGAACCCTTCGGCCAATATGGCGACATCCTTTGCGCGAAGGGCCAGAACTCCCATCTCTGGGTCGGCAATGCGCTGCGCTTCATCCGCCGCCTCAAGGGCATTGACCTGCTCCGGCTCCGCCATGTGCGCGACGACAGCGCCATCGCATGCTGTGCCGCCACTGAGCTTGTGAACGCTCACCTGGATGAACGTGCGCCCTATCTCGACCTCACGCAGTTTGCGAGCGAGGCTGATTACGAGAACCGCTACACCGGAACCCAGCGCAAGCGCCGCAAGAAAATCCGCAAGCATCTCGAAGAGATGGGCGACGTCACCTTCACGCGCCTGACCCTCGGCAGCGACGCCGACAAGGCCATCACTGAAGCGCTTGCCGAAAAGAACAAGTGGCTGTCCCAACGCGGGCGCATCAATCAGGTGCTGTCCTGCCCTTTCCACGGCGAGTTCCTGAAGGCACTTGCGCGTAGCAAGCTTCGGGGGGTGGAGATGGTGGTGACGGAACTGCGGGCGGGAGACCGGGCCATCTCATGGGAGATCAGCTTCCGCTTCGGCACCACCCATTTTGCCTACATCACCTCGCACGCCAATGACCTGACCGACCTGTCGCCGGGCCGCCTGCATTTCGACCTTTCGCAGCGGGCCTGTCTTGCCGACGGCATGAAGACCTTTGACCTGATGGTGCCCTTCGACCCGCACAAGGAATCCTGGAGTTCGGCCTGCATGCCAACACAGGACTACTACCTGCCGATGTCACGCAAGGGCATGATTGCGGGCACGCTCTACCTCAGCCACATCCGGCCCAGGCTGCGGTCGCTTTATTATCGCCTGCCCCAGGCCCTGCTCCGCTACATCAATCCGCTACGCCGGAACGCCGAAGGCTGACGTGAGGCGATTGTAGCGCTTCATCAGCTCCATCACCTGGTCAAGCGGCAGTGCAATCGACCGGTTGCCGTCCCGCCCCGTCATCGTCTCGTTGGCGATCATTGAATCAATCACCGCTTCTTCCGTCGCCTCGGCAACGGCGCGGAACAGGCCGTCGATTGCGCCGTTGCCAAGATAATCGGCAGTGCGGAGTGCAGTGCCGGAGGCATGCGCGGCTGCATTCGCAGTCGAAAAGGCGAGGAATATGTCGCCGGAACTGTTGCTGCCGATGGTGCCGGTGCGGGCGAGACCGACAGGCACGCGCCGCGCGAGGCGCTTCAACTGGTGGGGCTGGAGCGGCGCATCGGTGGCCACGATCGCGATGATCGATCCCTGTTCCTTGCCGCGCAACTGGTCGTTGAGAATGTGGGATCCGATGGGCACCCCCAGCAGGGTGAAATCCCCGCGCCGCCCGAAGTTCGACTGCACGAAGACACCGAGCGTGTAGCGCCTGCCCTCGATCTCCACGTTGCGGGAGGCGCTGCCGTTGCCCGCCTTGAAATCATAGGTGATCATGCCGGTGCCGCCGCCCACGCTGCCCAGTTCGATGGCGCCGCCACGCGCCCCGTCAAGGGCGGCAAAGACGTGTTCGGACGTGACATGGAAGCCGTTGATGTCGTTGAGATCCCCGTCATAGGTCTCGGCGGCGACCGGCAATCCCCAGTCCTGCCCCGTGCCGAGTTTCCGTTCGACCATCCACTGGATCGTGGCGTCGCGTGCAATGCCGCAGGAATGGGTATTGGTGATTGTGATCGGCGTCTGGAGTTCGCCCGCTTCCTCGATCCAGACGAGGCCCGTCATTTCACCATTGCCGTTGAACGAGGAAAATCCGGCCGCACACGGAACATTTGCGCCCGCGCGTCCACGCGGCAGGATTGCAGTCACGCCGGTGCGGACCGGGCCTTTTCCGCGAATAAGCGGGCCATCCCCCGCGATCAACGTCGTGACCCCCACTTCCACGCCAGCCACGTCGGTGATGGCGTTGAACTTCCCCGGCTCGCCCGCAAACGGCAATCCCAGCCCGCGACCTCTCAGTTTTCCCTGCGGCGTTTTCTTCCAGTGGATGGATGTCATGATCGTTTCCTTGAGTCAGGCGCATGAACCCGCTTTACTTTCGGCATGGTCGCTGAATCGGTATCGCATTTCAAGGACGCCCTCATCGTCTTGGGCACGGCGGGCATCGCCGTCCCGTTGCTGAAGCGCATCGGCATCAACAACATCCTTGGCTTCATGCTTGTGGGCGTGCTGCTGGGCCCGAACGTTCTCGGTTCCCTGGCGGTTTACTGGCCGGGGCTTTCGACGCTCGCGCTTGCCGACCAGGCCACCATCGCAGCACTCGGCGAGCTGGGCGTTGTCTTTCTGCTTTTCCTGATCGGCCTTGAGCTTTCGCCCGAACGCCTGCTCACCATGAAGCGCCTGGTCTTCGGGTTGGGCGTGATGCAGGTCGTGCTGAGTGTCATCGCAATCATGCTGGCATCCCAGGCGCTCGGCCTCGACCAACGCACGGCCCTTGTCGTGGGCATGGCGCTTTCGCTGTCATCGACGGCCATCGTCGTGCAGATGTTCACCAGCGAGCGTCGCCTCGGCTCACAGGCGGGCCGTACCAGTTTCGCGATCCTGCTGCTGCAGGATCTCGCCATCATTCCCATGCTCATCCTGGTGGACATCCTGGGGCAGCCGACGGGCGCCAACCTCATGGCCGGCATCGGCGTTGCAGCCTTGCAGACCTTCGGTGCGATTGCCGCAATCGTCGCGGTCGGGCGCTTTGGCCTCCGCCCCCTGCTGAAACTCGTTTCGGCCAGCAACAGCCCGGAAATCTTCATGTCGGCGGTGCTGTTCATCGCCATCGGCACCGGAGCACTGGCAACCTCTGCCGGCCTCTCCATGTCGCTCGGCGCTTTCGTTGCCGGATTGATGCTGGCCGAAACCGAATACCGGCGCGCCATCGAAGCGATCATCGAGCCATTCAAGGGGTTGCTGCTGGGACTCTTCTTCCTGCTCGTGGGGCTGGGCCTCGACCTGCGTGGCATTCTTGCCAATCCTGTAGTCATCCTGGGGATTGCCCTCGGCCTGATCGCACTGAAGGCCGCGATCACCTATGGCCTGGCGCGGTACTTCCGCATCGCCCGTCACGCCGCCGTGGAATCGGCCCTCCTGCTTGGCCCTTGCGGCGAGTTCGCCTTTGTCATCATCGGCGGGGCCGTGGCCTCAGGCGTCGTGAAACAGCAGGACATGAGTGTCGTGCTGCTGGTCGTCACGCTGACCATGTTTGCGCTGCCGCTGCTCGGCAGGGCGTCGCGCCCGGTGGTCGATACCTTGCGCAAGGGTGCGGCTGTCACCCATCTGCCCCAGCCGACCCTGGTTGCGGGCGACGAGCCACAGGTGATCATTGCCGGGTACGGCCGGGTGGGATCGCTGGTGGCGTCCATGCTGGAAGAACACAACCTCACCTATCTCGCCATCGATTCCGATGTGCAGGTGGTGAGCCAGCACTACAAGGAAGGCCACAAGGTCTTCTTCGGCGATGCCGTGGACCCGGTCTTCCTGGGCAAATGCGGCCTGGCGACAGCAAAGGCTGTCGCCGTCACCATGGACAATCCGGTGAAGGCGGAGGAGATCGTGAGGATCGCGCGGCAGGAAAATCCGTCAATCAAGATCATTGCCCGCGCCCGCGACGAGCGGCACGCGATGAAACTCTATCTCGCGGGTGTCACCGAGGCGGTGCCCGAAACGATTGAATCCAGCCTGCAACTGGGCGAGGCCCTGCTTGTCGAGGCAGGGGTGCCGATGGGGCTGGCGATTGCTGCCGTGCATGAGCGCCGCGATGGCTTCCGAAAGCTGCTCGGGCGCCCCAATCGCCGCGAAGCCGTCAGCGAGGCGCGGCGCAAGCTCCGCAACCGCCTGCCGGCACAACAAAAGAACGAGTGATCAGAACTGCTTTTCAGGGACGCGGACGCGGAGGCCGTCCAGCGCATCGGTGACCTTGATCTGGCAGGACAGGCGGGAGTTGTCCTTCACGTCGAAGGCGAAATCGAGCATGTCGGCTTCCATGGCGCTCCGGGTTCCGGTCTTTTCCACCCACTCCGGCTCGACATAGACATGGCAGGTGGCACAGGCACAGGCACCGCCACAATCAGCGTCAATGCCCGGAACCTGATTCTTGACCGCAGTCTCCATCACCGTCATGCCCGGCGTTCCGTTGGTTTCGATTTCACTGCCGTTGTGTTGGATGAAGGTGATCTTCGCCATGTTCGTGCCAGTTGTCCTGCAATTTGGCGGTGTCTTAGGTGAACTGCCCTGCTCTGGCAACTGGGCCATGGACAAGCCGGTTTTGCAGGTATCTGAACGGCTTACGCGATGTAAGGCTGCACCGAAGCGGTAAAGGCAGCGGTTTCGGCGTTGAATTGCTCGACAATGAGCCGACGGCCCTGGGAATCCTGCGGCGAGCCTGCCAGTTCCCATTGGGAAGCAAGCTGGGCGATCCGGTTGGCGCCGACCGATGCGGCGGCACCCTTCAGCGTGTGGGTGAGGAAGCGCCAGGCGGTCGTGGTCATGGGGGCGGAGAAAGCCAGCCTGGCGTCGTTGATCTGGGCCAGGAACAGGTGAATGATCTCCTGTTGCAGGTCCGGATCCCCAAAGGTCTGGCGGACAAAATGGGCTTCATCAAAGACGGCAGCCGGCACCGCTTCAGCTTCGGGGGCCGGAAACTTGAGAATGGCAGAGGACACGGGCGTTCTTCCTTGGTCGGAGGCGGAAAAACTGCCAGAAAGTCAATGACATCCCCTGAAAAAACAGGGTTTCCACCCGGTTTCCTGAATCGAATCAATTCGCTCCACATTTTTAACCAAACTTTCATTTACCCCCAGCCGAAAGCCTTGAAAGGGTTCAAGGCCCCGACTCGTTAGGTTAATGTAGTCCGAATGCCCGTATCAGGCGGTGGGCTCCGCAGCACCTTTTTCGCTGTGGTCGCCTGATGATCGGGGGGATAACGAGTCGCGGCCAGTCTGTGACGTAAATTGAGAGTGCGGGTGAGAGCATGGCGAAGAATTCTGAAAAGGGGCGCAGGGAACGGTTTGCGGCCCTTCAAGCCGCGGACAATGATCGCCCCTCCACCGCCGAGCCGCAGTTGCGCGGACGCCCCGCCAATGAGAACGATCCGGCCACAGCCCTGATGCTGGCACGCCTGCGCCGACCGCCCAGCTACAACGTCTATGTCCCTGCCCTCGTCATCTCCATCGTCTGGGGCTTCCTGTTCCTGTTCGCCAACAAGAACACGGTCGTCGAACTGATCAATGGCCGCGCCGCCGGCGACACCAACGCATTGGCCATGATGCTGTTGCTGTTCGGCCCCATGGCGGTGGTCTTCACCCTCGCCTATTACCTCTGGCATGCGCAGCGCATGCGCCAGGTCTCCGAAATCCTCGTGCAGTCCTCCGTCCGCCTGCTCCGTCCGCAGGACGTGGCCGCCGAGGGCCTCACCTCGATCGCGCAGAATGTCCGCCACGAAGTCGATCTCCTCGTGGGTGGCGTGGAGCACGCCTATCAACGCGCCGCGGCCCTGGAAGAGATCGTGCACAAGGAAATCTCTGCCGTCGAACGTGCCTTCGGCGCCAACGAGGACCGCATCCGCAGCCTTGTGAGCGGGCTGGAAAGCCAACGCGCCGCCCTGCAACAGACAAGCCAGCTTGTCGGCGGCGAGGCAGCCCCCCTGCTCTCGCGCCTTGAGAGCAACACCAACAACCTGAGCCAGGTGATCAACGTCGCGCTCTCCACGTTCTCGCGCCTTGAGGACGGCCTCAAGGGTTCAACAGCGGAACTTGCCCGCACGATCGAGGACGTTTCCAACCGCGCCGCGATGGCCGGCCAGGAAATCGGCGGTCATTCCTCGCAGTTCGAGCGCATGTCCACCATGTTGCTGAATGACTTCCGCGGCTTCTCCACGCAGCTTCAGGACTACGTGCAGATCCTCAACACCGCCGCAAACACGCTCGGCACCGAGTCGCGCAAGTTCGGCGGCGAAGTGAAGGGCATGGAGGCAAACCTCATCCAGTTGATGCGCCAGAGTGCCGACCAGATCGCCATGGCCAACAACGAGGTGGGTGCCACCATCGAGCGCCTGAGCGGCGCCTCGGCAACACAGATCAAGATGGCCGCCGGTGAACTCCAGCAGACCGTCGGCAGCATCAGCGACAACATCGGCTATCACCTCAAGGCCACCACGAGCGAGATCGCAAGCCTCGTGGAACGTGCGGGCATCGACACCGCCCAGAAGATCGAGGACAGCCGCGCCCTTGTCACCCAGGGCCTGCAGAACGTCGCCAATGATTTCATTGGCCGGGTTGCGCAGTCGCGCACCGATCTCACCTCTTATGTGGATCAGGCGGCCGCGCAGATCACCGGCAACTTCGACAACGCCACCAACCGGCTTGCCGAGCGCATCAACGTTGCGGGCACGCAGATCCTCGCGGGCCTCGACCAGTCCGGCAACCAGTTCCTCGCCCAGCTCGACAGTTCCGGCGCGAACTATGCCAACCGCATTGAACAGGCTTCGGCCAACCTCAGCACGCACATCGCCGATCAGGCCAATGCCATTTCGGACACGATGCGCAACGCAACCGACTCGCTGACCACCACGTTCGACGCGACATTCGGCAGCGCCATTTCCAAGTTCGACTCGTCCGCCACGATGTTCGGCAAGCGGATCGACGACCATGCCAACTCGTTCGTCCTTGCCATGAATTCCGCATCGCAGAACCTGACGGGCGCCTTCGACAACACCTATGGCGCGGCAATCGACCGTTTCGACAAGACTGTCTCTTCGCTCACCAGCTCGGTTGACAATCACGCCGAAAACCTCCTGCAGGCCATGCGCGAGGCAACCGGCGAGCTGACGGGCGGCTTCACCTCCAATTACACCGAAGCCCTCAGCAAGCTCGACAGCACGGTTTCCAGCCTGACCAACACGGTCGATGGCCACACCAACACATTCGTGACCGCGCTCCGCGACTCTGCCGCAGCCGTGACAGGCGCATTCGAGACAACCTACAACGGTGCAGTGGACAGGCTTGACCGCACGGCCGAAACATTCGGCCAGCAGGTGACGCAGTACTCCAACACGCTCATGGGCACGATGAAGGAGGCCAGCGAGCAGATCAACAATTCGATGGCAGGCTCGGTGGCTACGGCACTCGACCGGATGGACAATCAGGCAGCCGCGCTGGGCGACCACATCGAAAAGCATGCCACGGCCATCTCCAGCACGCTCAAGTCCACGACCGAGTCGGTCACCACCAGCTTCAACGGCGCCTTCTCCCAGGCCATGGGCACCTTCGACAACGGCCTGACACTGGCCGTGAACAAGCTGGAAAACACCTCCGGCGCGGCGATGCAGAAGATCAGCGAAGTGACTGCGGCGGTGTCTCATCAGCTCCAGTCCACCGGGGCGGGCGTCAACGACATCCTCGTCACGACCAGCGGCACCATTGCCTCGCATCTCAAGGAAACGGCGGAAATCGTCAGCCGCCAGATGCAGGATTCCGGTCTTGCCCTCTCCGCCTCGATCGAAACGTCGGGCGGCGCGGTCACGGATCGCCTCATCTCCATGTCGGGCGAATTCATGGACAAGCTGGGCAACGTCCGCGAGGGCATGATCCAGATCATGGAAGACACCACGACGAACCTGTCGGAGAGGCTCAAGGACACGTCCATGCAGCTCTACGGCCGTCTGGAGCAGACCTCGCTGCACATCAACGACCAGCTGGAATCGGTCTCGCTGCGCATCAACGAGAACATCGACGCGACGGCGGGCGTGGTCACGAGCCGTGTCGTCGATGTCACCCAGTCACTCACCAGCAAGCTGGATGCCTCGTCGAACCAGTTGGGCACCCTGCTGGAAGCGACCGAGTCGCGCCTTGGCGGGCAGCTTGAACAGGCTACCAACGACCTGACCAACCTGTTCACCACCAACACCAACCGCATGGCTGAAAACCTGACGGAAACGGCCCGCGACCTGGGTGAGCGTTTCGACATCGCATCGGGTCATCTCGAACGCATCACCACGGATGTCGCCAACCGTCTCACCAGCAGTTCCGACCGCTTCGTTTCCACGATCGATCAGGCATCGAGCGACATGGAGTCGACATTCGGCAAGGCGCAGAACGCCTTCGCCGAAGGTCTTGGCAACACCGCCATGGAGATCAAGGGCCGCTTCGAACAGGAAACCGGCCTCCTCTCCGACCGCATCGATCGCGCCGCGACGGAATTCTCCCAGGCGGCAGAAACCTCGACCGGCAAGCTCGACGAGGCGCACCGCAAGTTCTCGCAGCACATCGAGACGGCCAACACCTACCTGGCCGACCAGCTTGCCTCTGCGGCGGGCGACATCGACCAGCGGCTCGAGAGCATCTCCATGCAGCTGACGGGCAAGCTGGAAGTGACCGGCACCCGCATTTCGGAACGCCTCGATGACGTCACCTCGCTGGTGGACCGCTCGATCGACAAGTTCAATTCCGAAATGGAACGCATGCTGTCGAACCGTCGTGAGGTGCTCGACAGCCTCATTGCCGAAACCTCGAAGCGGGCCGCACAGGTTGATCAGGTCATGTCCAGCTACATGACCATGATCGAGGAATCTCTGAACGCAGCAGAAAACCGCTCCCGCGACATCAGCCGCATCGTGAGCGAGCAGACCAATGTTGCGATCTCGCGCCTTGAGGATGAACTCAAGCGTCTCGAAGGCTCGTCCACCGGCCAGGTCAACCAGGCCGCCCGCCTGCTCCGCGAACAGCATGAACGTGCCCTGTCCAGCATGAATGAAATGCTGTCCTCGACCGCCAGCGACTTCCAGCAGACGGCCCAGGACATGCGGATTACAGCCCAGCAGGTGGTGAAGGACATCGATTCCGCGCGCAACGAACTGAAGCGTGCCGTGATCGACCTGCCGGAGGAAACCCGCAACAATGCCGACGCCATGCGCCGTGTCGTGGCCGACCAGATCGCGGCATTGAATGCCCTTTCGGATGTCGTGCGCCGCCAGAGTGGCACGCTCGACTTCTCGACCCCGACGTCATCCTACCCAAGTTACGGAGGCGGCGGGCGAACCCCACCTGGATCCCCCTCGGGAAAATCTGAGGGCGCCGCGTTCACCGCTCCCATTTCCGGAACGCTCGGCGCCCTGAAAAAAGAAACGGAGCGGTCTGTTGAGCGCGCTGAACCGCGCAATCAGGACCTGCAAGGCACGATGGCCCAGATTGCCGCAAGTGTCGAAGCCCTGTCGGGCAGCGGCCAGCAACGCGCTCCCGCACGGACCGTGCCCACATCGGTTGCCCCCCCGGCACGATTGGAAACCGGAGCAATCGCCAAGGAGATTGCGACGGCAACCCAGAAGCTGCACGGCGCCTCGCGCGAGATCGTCGAGGCGGTGGACGGCGGATTGCCGCGCGATCTCGAGAAGCGCTACGGCGCGGGCGAGAAGGGCATCTACACGCAACGCCTGCACGATGGCCGCAACAAGCGCACCATCAAGAACCTCTCGGCCCGCTATGGCGAGGAGCGCCTGCTCCGCAGCCGCATCAACGGCTACATCCGCCTGTTCGAGCGCCTGCTCGACACGCTGGCGGAACTGCCGGGCGGAAGCGCCACAATCGACGAGGTGCTGGGATCGCAGAGCGGCGAAGTGTACCTGATGCTGGCCGAAATCTCAGGGCGCGTTCCCGGACAATGAGCGCGGCATGACGTCGGCGCTCCTGACCGGGGTTGCACTGTCGGCGGTCCATGAATCCTGGCCGCTCGACAAGCCCTTCACCATTTCCCGTGGCAGCAAGACCCATGCGGATGTCGTGGTCGTCAGGCTGGGCAAGGACGGCGTGACGGGTCAGGGCGAATGCGTGCCCTACCCGCGTTACGACGAAACCGTGCCGCAAGTCCTTGCCGCACTGGAGACGGCGCGACGGAACATCGAAGCGTCACTCTCCTTCGGGTCCATTCCCCTCCTCGGCTTGCCCCATGCTGCGCAGAATGCGCTGGATTGCGCCCTTTGGGATCTTCGCTGCAAGCAGGAAGGAAAGCCGGCCTGGGCAATCGCCGGCCTCGCCGAACCCAGGCCATTGACCACCGCCTACACGATCAGTCTCGGTGACGCCGCGGAGATGGCGAGGGCGGCAGCGGATGCAAACCGCCCGCTCCTCAAGCTGAAACTCGGCAAGCCGGGTGATGCGGAGCGCCTGCATGCAATCCGCGACGCCGTGCCCGGCACGCGCCTGATCGTCGATGCCAACGAGGGCTGGTCAGCGGACGTGCTGCCGGCCATGTTGCGGGCCTGCCGCGATACCGGCGTTGAACTGGTGGAACAGCCCCTTCCCGCCGGGCATGACGAGGAATTGAAAGGCATGTCGCGGGATTGCCTGATCTGCGCGGATGAATCGGCGCATGGCCTGGACTCCCTGCCCGATCTCGTCGGCAAGTACGACGCCATCAACATCAAGCTCGACAAGACAGGCGGATTGACTCCTGCCCTCGCCCTCGCTCATGCGGCGCGGGACAAGGGCTTCGTCATCATGGTGGGCTGCATGGTGGGCACATCTCTCGGCATGGCACCTGCAACATTGGTTGGTCAACTGGCGCAGGTTGTCGATCTCGATGGTCCCCTTCTGCTGCGGAAAGACCGTGATCCCGGCATCCGCTTCGAAGGCAGCATCATGCATCCGCCGCCGCGCGAACTCTGGGGCTGACACGCAGGAGCGGCACGGCGATCAGCAGCGCCGCGATCGAGATTGCGGCCATCGCAAGATAGGTCTTCGCGCCAAAGTCATGATATAGCGGTCCCGAAGCCCAGATCGAGGTTGACATCAGGATGCCGCCCGACAGGGCCGCATGGAGCGACTGCGCCCGGTTTCGCAACCGCTCCGGCACCATCAGCCGGATCATGTGCATGGTGCCGAGATGCGTCATGGCGAAGGAAGCGGCGTGCATCGTCTGGAGGACGAGCAGCACCGGCAGCGACTGAACGAAGGCGAGGAGAAGCCAGCGCACCGCGCCCCCTGCTATGCCGACGAGGAAGATGGTGCCGGGACCGAAGCGTTCGATCACGCGGTTCGAAAAGGCGAGAAGCGACACTTCCGCCATCACCGCAACGGCCCACATCAGCCCGATCACCAGCGAACTGAAACCGAGGCTTTGCCAGTGCATGGAGCTGAAGCTGTACATCATGCCGTGCGACGCCTGCGCCAATCCGGCAGCGAGCAGGAACAGGGGAAAGCTGGTGGCAAACAGGAAGCGGGCCGCGCCCATGGACGACGCAGCCTTGGGCCTGGGCTTCCCCATGGCCTCCGGTTCGGCGGGCAGAAGCAAGGCCGACAGCACCGTCAGCCCCATCGCCCCCGCCATCAGCCAAGCGGTATCGAGCGCATCAAGCCGGGTGAGCAAGGCCCCTGCGCCGAGGCTGCCCCCCAGAAAGCTGAGCGAGGCCCACAGGCGCATGCGGCCATAGTCCAGGCCGAGGGCGGCGCTGGCATCGACGCTGAAACTTTCCGACAGCGGGAAGATCGGCGCAAAGAAGAAGGACGCCGTCAGCGCCATCAGCGCAATCGGCCAGAAGCCATCAATGAAGCCAAGGCTGAGGTAGGCGAGGAAAGAGAGGACGGCGCAGCCGAGGATCACCTGCCGCCGCATCTGGAAATGATCGGCAATCCAGCCAAACAGCGGCGCCGAAACCATGCGGATGGCCATCATGCCCGCGACGATGAAGGCAATGCCGGGCGCATCTATGCCCTTCGCTGCCAGCCAGAGCGGGAGAAAGGGCAACTGCACTCCGCTCCCCAACATCATCAGGGCGTAAGCCATTGAAAAACGGATGCTGAAGCGCCGCGCGGTCATTTGAAGACGCCGCTCTAAACCCATTATTCACCACTTTCCATGAATATCGCCGCATGTGAGCCTTGCGGTAATTTGCGGGCAGTGTGTGGAGTTTGCGTCATGCCGGTCCAGGATCAGTCCCTGAAGTTCGACGATCTGTTGCAGACGGTTCAGGAGTCCGAACGCGGACGCTGGTTCCTGTCCGAATTCGAAAGCCGCCTGCGCAAGGCCGAAACGGCCCGCATCTTTGCCGCCATCCAGAAGCTCGAAGCCGTCATGGCCGATCAGGCCAGGCCCGGCAGTGCCGATAGCGCACTTGTCGCCAAGGCACGTCACGCGATTGCCGCCGCACGCCGCGAAATCGCCGCGATCGAAGGCACCCCTTCCGGGCTTTCCGATGAGGGCCGCCTCTTTGCCAAGCTGGCCGACATGGCACGCACGGCCTTTTCCAATGAACCACAGGCAGCACCTGTGAACGCGGGCATCACCCGCGCACTTCGCCTGGTCGACCAGATCGAACAGGATCTGTCGCCGGTCGCAACGACCGACGCCGGGACTTCATATTTCCCGGCGGATGCCGGCATTTTCGAACCGGCACAGAAGCCGGCTGCCGTTGCCGCCATCCCCGCCTTCAAGCCCGTCACAAAAGACGTGGAGCGCGGCGCGAGATTGCATATTCGCAAGGCGGGAGAGGCAGAAGCACCGGCGGCTCCGGCAGCGCTTGCGGTTGCGGTTGCGACATCTGCGCCTGCCGCTCCCGCCGCTGAATCCGTGGCGACGGTGGCGAGCATCACGCCGCCTCCTGCCGCGAAGGCGCCGCGCGTCGTGATCATCCGCAGGAAGCCTGAAGAATTGCAGGATGTTCCGCTTGTGGATGAACAGGCATCCGGCACCGCCGCCTGATCTCCGCCATACTTCCGGGGCATTTAATGTCCCGTTCACCATCTTGAGCGACTCTGGCATACAGCAGCCAAATCCGGGAACCATCGTGCCAAGCTTCAACCTCACGCGCCGCTCACTTCTCGCGGGCCTTGCCTCCAGCCTTGCCGCACCTGCATGGGCCCAGGGTGAGCAGACAGCATCCTTGCCTGCAGCAGCCGCGAAGAATGCCACGCAAAGCAAGCTTGCAACCAGGACGGGCGTTGTCGCCGACCGCAACGAATCCGCCATGGTCACGGCCGGATCCGGCGAAGCGGTTGAGGGCGCAATTGCGATGTACGAGGAAATCGTCGCGCAGGGCGGCTGGCGGAAGCTTCCCAACACGAAGCTTGAGAAGGGCGTGAAATCGAAGGCGGTCGTCCAGTTGCGCGAACGACTGGTGCGCGAAGGCTACCTCGACCTCGAAACCCTTGCCGGTGAGGCCATCAGCACCCTCGACGACGACGTGGCGCGGGCCCTGAAATCCTTCCAGTACAATCACGGCATCTATCCGTCCGGCCGGGTCGATAGCCGCACCTATGCGGCCCTGAACATTCCGGCAGAGCAGCGCCTATTCCAGTTGACCGAAAACCTGGCCCGCGTCCGCGGCTACGCCGAAGGGCTGGGCGAGAGGAACATCCTCGTCAACATTCCCTCGCTTCAGCTTGAGACGGTGGAGGGCGGCATTGTCTACGCCCGGCACAATGTGGTGTGCGGCAAGCTTGAACGCCCCACCCCGACGCTTGCGAGCAAGGTGAGCGATGTCACCTTCAATCCCTACTGGAACGCGCCGGCTTCGATCGTGGCCCGCGATATCCTTCCGAAATTCCTGGAAGATCCGGGTTACCTCGATCAAATGCAGATCCGTGTCTTCGACGGGGTCGGCGGCCCTGAAATTGATCCGCGTACGGTGGATTGGTATTCGGTCCCGCCGGATCGCTACCACTTCCGGCAGGAGCCGGGCGAGCACAATTCGCTGGCAACCGTGAAGGTGAATTTCGCCAACAAGTTCATGGTCTACATGCACGACACGCCGCATCGCGAACTGTTTGCGCAGAATGCCCGCTTCGAGAGTTCGGGTTGCGTGCGCGTCGATCAGGTACGCATGTTCATCGACTGGATCCTCGCGGGCCAGGACGGCTTCGACGAAGCCCAGTTCGAGATGATTACCGCGACACAGGAAACCCACGTCATGCCGGTCAGGAGCAAGATCGACGTGCGCTTCATGTATCTCACCGCATGGGCCACCGAGGACGGTCGCGTGAACTTCCGCCCCGACCCCTACAGGCTGGACGGAAGCGGATTTGTCTTCGGCCAGCCGGAACCCGTCGCAGAAATGTAATCGCTTGAAGTACTGATTCAGCCCTCCTATGTGGGGGGCATGAAATTCGAGACCGACTTCCACTTTGTTTTCCGCCCCGGCAGCGCGACCTTGCGCCCCCTGCTCCTGCTCCATGGAACGGGAGGGAACGAACATGACCTGTTGGACCTGGCGGACGCCGTTGCACCCGGCAGGACGCTGATCTCGCCCCGCGGGAAAGTGCTGGAACACGGCATGCCGCGCTTCTTCAAGCGCCTCGCCGAGGGCGTTTTTGACGAAGCCGACCTGCGCCGGCGTGCCGATGAACTTGCCGGCTTCGTGAACGGCATCTGCACCCACCATGGTGTGCAGGCTCCCGTCGCGCTTGGATTTTCCAACGGTGCCAATATTGCGGCGGCCCTGCTGGCGCTGCATCCCGGTCTTCTGGGCGGTGCCGTCCTGTTGCGGGCCATGGCGCCACTGAAGGACATGCCCGCCTTCACCCTGCCGCAAACCCCGGTGCTGCTTGTCTCCGGCGGGCAAGACCCGATGATCCCTCTGGCGCAGGCCGAACGGCTTGCGGCCTCCCTGAGGCAGGCGGGCGCCGCCCTGACCCATGAGACCTTGCCCACAGGCCACGGCCTGACCCAGACTGACATTGGATTGATGAGCCGCTTTCTTTCGGCACAGGAGTAACGACGATGCAACTGAATGGCTTTCACCACCTCACCGCCGTGACCGCGGACGCGCCGAAGAACCATGGGTTCTACACCGATGTCCTGGGCCTCCGCCTGGTCAAGAAATCCGTGAACCAGGACGACGTGAGCGCCTATCACCTGTTCTATGCGGATGGCAAAGGCTCGCCCGGCACCGACATCACCTTCTTCGACTGGCCCGCACCGCGGGAACGGCGCGGCACCCACTCGATTTCCCGCACCGGCTTCCGCGTGCAGGGCGAGAAGGCGTTCTCCTATTGGGCCGACCGCCTGAAGGCAAAGGGCATGACCTTCTCTGAACCGGTGGAGAAATTCGGCCGCATCACGCTTGATTTCGAGGACTTCGAGGGACAGCGCCTCAGCCTCGTGCAGGATGAAAGCGATACGCCGTTCGAGATCTGGGAAAAGAGCACCGTTCCTGCCGAACACCAGATCCACGGCCTCGGCCCCATCACCCTGAGCGTGCCGGACATTGCGCCAACGGAAATGGTGCTGACCCGCGTCATGGGCATGAACAAGGCCGCCCAGCACGGCAATACCCATGTCTACTGGATGAAGGGCAAGGGGCCGGTTGCGGAACTGCATGTGGTGGAAGAGCCTGGCCTTGCCCCTGCGCAACAGGGCGCGGGCGGCGTGCATCATGTGGCCTTCAACATTCCCATGGCCGACTATGGCGCATGGGCCGAGAGGCTGAAAACGCTGCGCGTGCCGAACTCCGGTCCTGTTGACCGCTATTGGTTCAAGAGCCTCTACTTCCGCGAGCCGAACGGCATCCTCTTCGAGATAGCCACCGACGGCCCCGGCTTCCATGCCGATGAACCGATGGAAACGCTGGGCGAGACACTTTCGCTGCCGCCTTTCCTTGAAGGCCGCCGCCAGCAGATCGAAGCAGGCCTCAAGAAGCTCTGAAGCGGCTGCCGTGCTGCAATGGCCGGGGTGGTGATGGTCGCCAGCCCGGCCTTTTTCATGTCTCCGCCACCGGCCGACACGCGAATGCATTATCGTCCCAACGAAGAACCTAATCCACTACTTCTATCTAAGAGTAATAGCATCAACAATTCCGTGAGTTATCAGAAAAGAAAAAGCTTTTATGGTTCATACTAAAATCTGGATGATGAGCGATATTTGTCCGATATGTATTAAGGCAGTAGTGGGACGGCGAGATTGGAGACGCCATGGTAATGCAAGTCTACATGGACGAATCCAACACGCACGACGGAACTGAATATCTCACCATTGGAGTAGCATGGGCCGAAGCGAGGACGTGGAGTAACTGGGAAAAACTCTGGAAGAAGAAAATATTGCCGCTGGAGATTTACCATTCTGTAGAAGTCCACAATCGAAACGGTATTTGCAAAGGTTGGAGCCCCCCGCAGCGCAACGCCTTGGTGAATCGAGTGTTGCCTATTATTGCCAAACACAAAATTCAGGGTCGCATTGGGTACCTTGACCGGAAGAAGCTAAGGAAGCTTCTCGA
>JAEUMJ010000095.1 GCA_016792865.1 Hyphomicrobiales bacterium
GCCTCGGCCAAGCGCATTACTGCCGTGATCCCGTACTTCGGTTATGCCCGGCAGGATCGCAAGCCCGGCCCGCGCACGCCGATTTCGGCGAAGCTCGTGGCCAACCTCATCACCCATGCGGGCGCAGACCGCGTGCTGACCATGGACCTGCATGCCGGTCAGATTCAGGGCTTCTTCGACATTCCCACCGACAACCTGTTTGCCGGGCCTGTGTTCGTGCGCGACATCAAGCAACACAATGACGTGGCGAACACTGTCGTGGTGTCGCCGGACGTGGGCGGCGTGGTCCGCGCCCGTGCCCTCGCCAAACGCCTCGACTGCCCGCTTGCCATCGTGGACAAGCGCCGCGAGCGAGCCGGCGAATCCGAAGTGATGAACATCATCGGTGAAGTGAAGGGCAAGTCCTGCATCCTGATCGATGACATCGTGGATTCCGGCGGCACGCTGTGCAACGCCGCAGAAGCGCTTCTCGATCAGGGGGCCAAGGACGTGTCGGCCTACATCACCCACGGTGTTCTTTCTGGTGGAGCGGTGGCCCGCATCACCTCCTCAAAGTTGAAGAACCTCGTCATCACCGACTCGATCCAGCCCACCGAAGCCGTGAAGGTTGCCCGCAATATCCGGGTGATTTCCATCGCCTCGCTGATCGGCGAAGCCATTGGTCGCACCTCGCGTGAAGAAAGCGTCTCCAGCCTGTTTGAATAAACAGTCGGGTCGCACTACATTGCGGCGATGCAAAATGCCGCGATTTCCATCCAGAATGTTTCCAAGACCTATGCAACGGGCCTGACTGCACTCAAGGCCGTGAACCTCGATATCTCGCCGGGCGAGATCTTTGCGCTGCTGGGGCCCAACGGGGCCGGAAAGACAACGCTGATCAGCATCATTTGCGGAACGGTCACGAAATCCTCCGGCACCGTGAGCGTTGCGGGACACGACAACGAAGGCGACTTTCGCGCCGCCCGCAGCCTGATCGGGCTGGTGCCGCAGGAATTGCATCTCAGCATCTTCGAGAGCGTCTGGGATACGTGTGCCTTCTCCCGCATGCTGTTCGGCAAGCCGCGAGACGATGCCTATCTCGAAAAGGTGCTTCGCCAGCTCTCGCTCTGGGACAAGCGCGACTCCCGGATCATGGCGCTTTCGGGTGGCATGAAACGAAGGGTGCTGATCGCCAAGGCGCTGGCCCACGAGCCTCGCATTCTTTTTCTTGATGAACCCACAGCCGGGGTGGACGTGGAATTGCGGCAGGACATGTGGCGCATCGTGCGCGAACTGCGCGAGAGCGGCGTCACCATCATTCTCACCACCCACTATATCGAGGAGGCGGAAGACCTTGCCGACCGTGTGGGGGTCATCTCAAAGGGCGAACTGATCCTTGTGGAGGAGAAGAAGGCCCTGATGCGCAAGATGGGCCAGAAGCAATTGACGCTGGAGTTGACCACTCCGCTTGCGAAACTGCCCAAGGCGCTTGCCGCGCTGGGCCTGACCCTCGCCAAGGAGGGCAGGGAACTGGTCTATGCCTACGACATGCAGAAGCCGCAGCATACGATTGCAGAAGTGCTCCAGGCCGTCACCGATGCCAAGGTGAAGTTTGGAGACCTGCACACCGAGCAGAGTTCGCTCGAAGACATTTTCATGGGATTGGTGAAGCAATGAACCTGCGTGGCGTCTGGGCGATCTACAATTATGAAATGGCGCGTTTCTTCCGCACGCTGGGGCAAAGCCTCATTTCGCCCGTCATTTCCACCGTGCTCTATTTTGTCGTCTTTGGTGCCGCCATTGGCTCACGCATCCAGAACATCGATGGCGTGAGCTATGGTGCATTCATCGTGCCGGGGCTGGTGATGCTGTCGCTGCTCACCCAGTCGGTGAGCAACGCCTCCTTCGGTATCTATTTCCCGCGCTTCTCCGGCACCATCTATGAATACCTTTCAGCACCCGTTTCCCCCATGGAGATGGTGCTGGGCTTTGTCGGTGCCGCAGCATCCAAGTCACTGCTGATCGGCCTGATCATCCTGGCGACATCGGCATTCTTCGTGCCGCTCCAGATCGCCCATCCTGTCTGGATGGTGGTGTTCCTGCTGCTGACGGCGATCACCTTCAGCCTGTTCGGCTTCCTCATCGGCCTTTGGGCGGATGGCTTCGAGAAGCTGCAGATCATTCCGCTTCTGGTCATCACCCCTCTCACGTTCCTCGGCGGAAGCTTCTATCCCATCGGCATCCTGCCGCCGTTCTGGCACACGGTCTCGCTGTTCAATCCGGTGGTCTATCTGGTGAGCGGCTTCCGCTGGAGCTTCAACGAGGTGTCCGACGTTTCCGTCTGGGTGAGCCTTGCCATGACGGGTGTTTTCCTTGCAGTCTGTCTTGCCGCAGTCTCGTGGATGTTCCGCACGGGTTACCGGCTGAAGAACTGACGGGGTCGCATCATGAGGTTTCTCCTGGCTCTGCTTGTCCTGCTTGCAGCGGGCATGCCCACGCGCGCCAATGACAGCCAGGCCGAAACGGCACTGGGCGGTCTTGTGCTGACCCAGTCGGAGGCGATCAGTCTCGACAGCGAAGACCTGTTCATTTCAAGGGACGAAGTGCGGGTGAAGTACCGTTTCACCAACACCACCGACAGGGATGTGCAGGTTCTGGTGGCCTTTCCGCTGCCGGATCAGGTCTATGACGAGAGCAGTCAATACTACTACATGGACATGACCACAGACCTCGGCTTCGAGACGGTGGTTGAGGGCCAGCCCGTGAAGTACGAACTTGTTCAGCAAGCGATGGTGAACGGGAAGGACGTGACGGCCAGGCTGGCCGCGTTGGGGTGGTCGCTGAGCAGCGCCAAGGACTTCGAGACCTTTCATCCCAAGGTCATGGCCATGCCCGCAGCCGAACGCGAAACTCTCCTGAAGGACGGCATTCTCAACAACGCCGGCACCGATGAAAGCCCGGCCTATATTCCGCTCTGGACTCTCCGCACCTCGATAACGCGCACCCAGCTCTTTCCGGCCAGCAAAACGATTTCGGTGGAGCATCGCTACAAGCCGCTGGCCGGTGGCAGCGTGGGCGGGGCGCTCAATGCCGACTATCGCAAGGAGGAGTGGGGCAAGGAGCACACCCGCAAGCATTGCATTGAGGACAGTTGGTACAGGGCATTCGACAAGGAACTGGCAAGGCGGAGCACCGAGCAGAACCAAAGTCCCTATAGCGAGTGGTGGATCGGCTATGTCCTGACTCCGGGTGCGAACTGGAAGGGGCCAATCAGGGATTTCCGGCTCGTGATCGACAAGGGCAAGCCCGGCAACCTCGTCAGTTTTTGCGCCGAGGGGGTGAAGAAGATCTCGCCAACGCAATTCGAAGTGCGCAAGAAGGACTTCGAACCGCGCCAGGACCTGAACGTGCTGATCGTGGAGTGGCACGACTCCGCCCCTTGACGGGAATTGCAGCCGTTTGCATTCCCGGCCCGATGCGCTAGACCCCGCGCACCATGGCGCGTCTCCTTCTCAACCTGCAAGACATTCACCTCACGTTCGGCGGCAAGCCCGTGCTTGAGGGCGTGTCCCTGATGCTGTCGGAAGGGGAGCGCATTGCCCTTGTGGGCAGGAACGGTACCGGCAAGTCCACCCTGCTGAAAATCGTTGCGGGCATGATCGAGCAGGACTCCGGCGAGCGCTTTTTCCAGCCGGGCACGACGGTGCGCTACCTGCCGCAGGAACCGGATTTCACGGGCTTTGCCACCGTGCTCGCCTATGTGGAGGCGGGATTGGGGCCGACAGACAACCCCTACCGTGCCCAGATGCTGCTGAGCGAGCTTGGGCTGACGGGGGAAGAAGACCCAGCGCGCCTCTCCGGCGGGGAGGCGCGTCGCGCGGCCCTTGCCCGTACGTTGGCACCTGACCCCGATGTGCTCTTGCTCGATGAGCCGACCAACCATCTCGACCTTCCCGCCATCGAGTGGCTGGAAGCGACGCTGAAATCATCCCGCGCGGCCATGATCCTGATCAGCCACGACAGGCGCTTTCTGGAGAATCTCTCCAACGCCGTGGTCTGGCTCGATCGCGGCGGTGGGCGTCGCATGGATCGCAGCTTCGCCCATTTCGAGGAATGGCGCGACGAGGTCATCGAGGCGGAAGAAAAGGAACAGGCCCGGCTGGCGCAGCGCATCGCCACCGAAGAGCACTGGATGCGCTACGGGGTCACCGCACGCCGCAAGCGCAACATGCGGCGCGTGGCCTTGCTTGCATCCTTGCGCAAGGAGCGGAAGGAGCATGTGGGCCGCCTTGGCACCGTGACGTTGCAGGCAGCAACGGGCGAAACCTCCGGCAAGCTGGTGGTGGAAGCGCAACGCATCTCGAAGTCCTTCGGCGAGCGCCGCATTGTCGGCAATCTGGACCTGCTGATCCTGCGCGGTGACCGGCTGGCAATCGTGGGGCCGAACGGCGCGGGCAAGACAACCCTCATCAAGCTCATCACGGGGCAGCTTGAGCCGGACAGCGGACTGATCAAGCGCGGCACCAATCTCCAGATCGTGGCGCTGGATCAAAGCCGCCAGAGCCTGAACCCGTCGGACACGCTGGCGGATGTGATCACGGGCGGGCGCGGTTCTTCTGTCACCATCAACGGCGAGACGAAGCACGTCATCACCTACATGCAGGATTTCCTGTTCCGTCCGGAACAGGCCCGGACGCCTGTCTCGGTCTTGTCCGGGGGCGAGCGGGCGCGGCTGATCCTGGCGCGGGAACTCGCCCGTCCTTCCAACTTCCTGATCCTGGACGAGCCGACAAACGACCTCGATCTTGAAACCCTCGACCTGCTGCAGGAGCTTCTTGCCGACTACACCGGCACGCTGCTGCTGGTGAGCCACGACCGTGACTTCGTTGACCGGATTGCAACCTCGGTCCTGATGCATGAAGGCGAGGGGAAGTGGACGGAATATGCGGGCGGCTATTCCGACATGGTGGCGCAACGGGGTGCCGGTGTCTCTGCCCGCAAGGCCAAGGATGCTCCGAAGCCCGCAACCCAGCGGGAAGCGGCCCCGCAGGCGACCGCAAGCCCGGCGCGGCACAAGCTTGGCTTCAAGGAGAAGCACGCCCTCGAAACGCTCCCCGCGAGGATCGAAGCCCTGTCGGCGGAACTGCTGGCGCTGGAGCAGAAGCTCGCTGACGCCAGCCTGTTCAGCAAGGATCCCAAGGCATTTGCGGCAGCGACGGAACGTCATGCGGCTGCAGCTGCGGAGAGGTCGGCCGCGGAAGAACAATGGCTGGAGCTGGAAATGCTGCGCGAGGAACTGGAAGGCGCCTGAGCCGTTTCAATCCTCTGCGTAGACCTGCCTGATCGCCGGTTGGGGCGCGAGTCCCGAGCGCAGGCGCCAGACGCTGTGGACCACAAGGGTCACGACGATGATCAGGCCGCCCCAAAGAACGGCGGTGCTCGGCACTTCGCCGAACAGCATCCAGATCCACAGGGGTGTCAGGACGGTTTCCAGCAGGAAGAACATGCTGACATCGACGGACGGCAGATAGCGCGGGCCGTTGGCGATGAGTGTCGATGACAGGGGAATGATCACCAGGCCGTTGAGCGCAAGCCAGACCCAGGCCGGAGCGCCGAAGCCCGCACTGTTGAACAGGGTATTCAGTTGCGCATCGAAGAAGAGGAGGGCCACGATGGCAGAGACAAGACTGCCGAGGCCAAGGCTGGTGGCCACGTTCTTGCCGCTGCCGCGAATGATGGTGAATGCCGCCGCCGTGCAGCAGGCACAGAGAAGGGCAAGCATGTCGCCCAGCAGCTTGCTCGAATGCAGTCCGTCGCGAATGATGATGAACACGCCGATGAATGCGAGGATCGAGGCAGCCCAGGTGAAGGGATGAACCGGTTCACCGATGAAGATGCGCGAGAAGATTGCGGTGAGAATCGGCACGAGCGCCAGAATGAAGACGAGGTTTGCCACGTCGGTCTCCACCGACGCACCGATGAAGGCGATGTTGGCGATGGTGTTGGTGACGACGACAGCAAGCCCGGCCTTGCCCGCGATGAAGGGACTCCGGTTGCCCCGGTAGAGCCTCAGGAACAGCCAGCTCGCGCTGATCGACAGGAAAAGGAGGACACCGCGCGCTGCGACCATGGCCCATTTTTCGGCTCCGGCCAGCCGCAGCAGCGGCAGGTCGAAGGTGAACAGGAACCCACCAAGTGTCGCAAGAATGAACCCGTACTGCATGACGGCGTTGGGCGAGGAAGTTCTAGACGTCAAAGTGACCGGACCCTTTCAGGAAACTACCTACGCGAAGCAGCCTGTTTGAAGCTGTCCAAGTTCAATATACCACAGGCAACTTCAAGCTATCCAAGGTTTAGTTAAAACTAAGTGTAGCAACCTAAAGTTATGGTCGTCCTTGATATCCAAGGATAATCCCTTCTGACGCCCTCCCTGAGCGGTGTGGAGCCACCGACCGGCGGTATTTCCCGGATGGCTTGCGCATCTCGCTGCGATCTCCTATAGCCCGGCGCGTTCACCCGGCGTCGTTCACCCCTGGAGGAAGGCCGGGTCTTTTGTTGTTTGGAGAATACTATGTCGAAAATCGTGACGATCAAGGCTGCTTCGCGCAGCAAGGCAGGTAAGGGGGCCTCTCGTTCCGTTCGCCGCACCGGAGACGTTCCGGGCGTTGTGTATGGTGACAAGAAGGACCCGGAGCTTATCTCGCTGACCTACAAGGCCGTGCTGCCGCACGTCGAGACGGGCCGTTTCCTGTCCACCCTCGTTGACCTCGAAATCGATGGCAAGACCATCCGCGCCATTCCGCGCGACGTGCAGTTCGAGCCGGTGAAGGACCGCATCATCCATGTGGACTTCCTGCGCCTCGGCAAGGACGCCCGCATCAACGTTGAAATCCCGGTTCACTTCAAGAACCAGGAAGCTGCGCCGGGCCTCAAGGCCGGCGGTGTTCTCAACATCGTGTCGCACTCGGTCAACCTGTATTGCCCCGCCGACTTCATCCCCGATGATATCGTGGTTGACCTCACGGGCATGCAGATCGGCCAGAACATCCATCTTTCGGATGTGAAGCTTCCGGATCGTGTGACGCCGGTTTCGCGTGAAGACCTCACGCTGGTGACGCTCACCTCGCAGGCCAAGGAAGAAGAAGCCCCGGCGGAAGCCGCTCCGGCGGAAGTTCCGGCCACGGCGCAGAAGGCACCGGCTGCTGCCGCTGCTCCTGCCCCTGGCGCGAAGGGTGCGGCTCCGGCTGCCAAGGGCGCTGCGCCTGCAGCCGCCGCTGCCCCGAAGAAGAAGTAACAGCGGCGATCGCGCCGGGAGGCGTCCATGTTCCTGTTCGCAGGCCTTGGCAACCCCGGCACGAAATATGCCAACAACCGGCACAACATCGGTTTCATGGCGGTGGACGAAATTGTCCGCCGCCATTCCTTTTCGCCCTGGCGCAAGAAGTTCCAGTCGGACATGTCCGAAGGCACGCTTGCGGGTGAAAAGGTCATGGTCCTGAAGCCCCAGACCTACATGAACGAGAGCGGTCGCGCCGTGGGCGAGGCGGTGCGCTTCCACAACATCCCCCTGTCGAATGTCTATGTGTTCTACGACGAGCTTGATCTTGAGCCTGGAAAGCTGCGGGTGAAGACGGGTGGCGGTGCGGCGGGCCACAATGGAATCCGCTCCATCTCCGCGCATATCGGGCCGGACTACAAACGTGTTCGCCTCGGCATCGGCCATCCCGGCGTCAAGGAACTGGTGCAGCCTCATGTCCTTGGCGACTTTGCGAAGGCTGATCGCGAGTGGCTGAAGCTGCTTCTGGAATCGGTGGCCGACAATGCCGGGATGCTGGCGGAGGGGCTTGACGAGAAGTACCAGAGCAAGGTCCACCTCGCCGTCTATCCGCCGCGCCCCAATGCGCCGCGCAAGGCAGATTGATCCACCACAGCGCTTTTCGCAGGCCGACGGACTGGTCGATCAGCGCGCGAGTCCCGCAAACCGGGGCGGGGGCCGGGGATCCGGGACCAAAAAGCACTTGCACAACCGGCTCCGGAGATGCAGGAACCGCCCAGATTTCCATCATCATCAAGGATTCCGGAAACATGGGTTTCAAATGTGGCATCGTGGGCCTGCCGAACGTGGGCAAATCCACCTTGTTCAATGCGCTGACGCAAACCTCTGCCGCGCAAGCCGCCAATTATCCCTTTTGCACCATCGAACCCAATGTGGGTGACGTGGGTGTGCCCGATGAGCGTCTGGAAAAGCTCGCCGCCATCGCCGGGTCGCAGCAGATCATTCCCACGCGCCTGACCTTTGTGGATATCGCCGGACTGGTGAAGGGCGCTTCGAAGGGCGAGGGCCTCGGCAACCAGTTCCTTGCCAACATCCGGGAGACGGATGCGATTGCCCATGTGGTCCGCTGCTTCGAAGACGGTGACATCACCCATGTGTCGGGCCGCATCGACCCCATCGCCGACATCGAGACGATCGAAACCGAGTTGATGCTCGCCGACCTGGATTCGCTCGAAAAGCGTTACGTCAATACAGAGAAGAAGGCGAAGCAGGGCGACAAGGAAGCGAAGGAACTCGCGGACCTGATGCACCGCGCCCTTGTGCTGTTGCGTGAAGGCAAGCCGGCGCGCCTCGTTGAACGTTCGCACGAGGAGGAGGCGACATTCCGTGGCCTCGGCCTGTTGTCCTCGAAGCCTGTGCTCTATGTCTGCAATGTTGAGGAGGCAAGCGCCGACAAGGGCAATGCCTTCTCCGACCGCGTGAGGGCCTTCGCCGAAAAGGAAGGCAACAAGGCGGTCGTCGTATCGGCAAAGATTGAAAGCGAGATCGCTGTGCTGCCGCCGGCTGACCAGAAGGACTATCTCGATGCCGTGGGGTTGCACGAACCGGGGTTGAACCGCGTGATCCGCGAGGGCTACGCCCTGCTGGGCCTCCTCACATACTTCACCGTCGGGCCGAAGGAAGCCCGCGCATGGACCATCACCAGGGGCACCAAGGCCCCGGCTGCTGCCGGTGTCATCC
>JAEUMJ010000096.1 GCA_016792865.1 Hyphomicrobiales bacterium
GGCCCTGGAGGTCATCATTCCGAAGTCCGCGCGGGCGGTTGCGCTACCCCACCTGGCACCGCAGCCTGGGCTGGCGTCGAAGTGACGTGCTTCCAGCAGACTGGACCATTCTGTGGGGAGCATATCATTTTTCGTGAGAAAGAACTGTGCGGATCCGCACTCAGGATTTTAACTCCCATCGAGATCGTCGCTAGCAATTTCAATAACTTGGAGCTGGAGAGAGTTGTCTGCCGGGCTCTTTCCCTCCGCCATTCTCTCCCCGCCATTCTCCCCTCGTCTTCCGGCTGCCGCTGCGGCGGCATTGCGGCACGTCAACTCGCGCTTGTCATTGATCCTCAACACGCCCGTCACACTGGTGTGGTGAGCAGGCTGTTGTCTCAGCCCGTTCCAGGAACACGCCATGCTCACACTCCATCACCTCGGCAAGACCTTCAACGGAAAGCCTGCATTGCAGGACGTGTCGCTCGACATCGCGGACGGCACGTTCGTCGGCGTCATCGGCCGGTCGGGAGCGGGAAAATCCACGCTCCTCCGCTGCATCAACCGCCTCGTCGATCCGTCCCATGGCCGCATCGCCTTCGACGGCACGGACATCACCCGGCTTCGCGGCAAGGCGCTGAGGGACTGGCGCGCATCCTGCGGCATGATCTTCCAGCAGTTCAACCTGTCGGGCCGCCTCGATGTCATGACCAATGTCCTGATGGGCCGTATCAATGCCATCGGCCTGATGCGAAGCCTCCTGGAAGCCTGGCCGGAAGATGAAAAGATGCGTGCCCTGCGCGCCCTCGACCAGCTCGATCTCGCCGATTTCGCCGGACAGCGGGCCGAATGCCTTTCCGGCGGCCAGCAACAGCGCGTCGCCATTGCCCGCACCCTGATCCAGAACCCCCGCATCCTTCTCGCCGATGAACCCGTCGCCTCCCTCGACCCGCGCAATACCCAGGCGGTGATGGATGCGCTCCGCGACCTGAACAAGGTCCACGGCATCACGGTTCTGTGCAATCTCCATTCCCTCGATCTCGCCCGCAATTACTGCAGCCGCCTCATCGGCATGAAGCAGGGGCGTGTCGTGTTCGACGGAACGCCCGAAGCCCTGACGGACGACGCGATTGTCGATCTCTACGGGCTGGAGGCCAATGACGTGCTCGATGTGGCCGAAAGGGCCAGCGGTCGCGCCAAGACACTCACTCCGGCGCTTGAATTCGCCGCCTGAGTCCATTCCACAACAGGAGCCAAACATGATCAACCGTCGCAACGTTCTCTTGGGCACGGCCGGCCTCGCCGCCGGTGCATCCTTCTCCCTTCCCGCCCTTGCCGACTGGAAGGGTGACTACAAGGAACTCACCTTTGCCGTGGTCCCCGACGAGAACGCCTCCGGCGTCGAGCAACGCTATTCCGTTTTCACCGACTATCTCGCCAAGCAGCTTGGCGTGCCGGTGAAGCTGCGCATCGCCAACGACTATGCCGCCGTCATCGAGGGCCAGATCGCCGGCAACATCCACATCGCCAAGTATGGCCCGGCCTCCTATGCCCGCGCCTACATGAATGGCGCCAAGATCGAGCCGTTCGCCATGGAAGTGAACAAGGACGGCACCAAGGGCTATTACTCCGTCCTTCTGGTGAAGAAGGACGCCCCCTACAAGTCGCTCGAAGACCTGAAGGGCAAGAACCTCGGCCTGGTCGATCCGAACTCCACCTCCGGCAACAACGTGCCGCGCTTCGCCATGGACAAGCTCGGCATCGAACCGGAAAAGTTCTTCTCGAATGTGGTCTATGCCGGCAGCCACGAGAATGCGGTCATCGCCCTGCAGCAGGGCCAGGTGGACGCCGCCTTCAACTGGTGGAACGACGAGAACGAATCGGCCCTCAAGCGCATGGAGCGCAAGGGCATGGCGAAGTATGATGACTACCGCATCATCTTCAAGTCGGACATGATCGTGAACTCGCCCTATGCCTATCTCTCGACCATGCCGGAAGAACTGCGCACCTCCATCCGCGAGGCCTTCTTCGCCGTGCTGGAGAAGGACAAGGCCGCCTTCGACAAGATGACCGACGGCCAACAACAGCTCTGGCAGCCGACATCGCACAAGGACTATGAAGGCATCGTCGAACTGAACAAGTTCGTGGATGCCCTCCGCAAGAAGGCTTCGTGATCTCGGTTGAAGGGCCCGCCATCGTGCGGGCCCTTTGCTTGTCCCGGAGCCAGCCATCATGACAGCCACCGTGCTTCCCGAAGCAACGCAGCTTGCGCAAAGACTGGCGGCCCATGAGGCGGCGGTGCGGCACGCGCGGCGCAAATCCCTGCTGGGTGCGGCCATCGTCGCGCTTCTGGTCCTGGCCGCCGGGTGGATGGCCGAAACGGACATCGGCCTCTTTCTCCAGAACATCCACAAGTTCCCGGCCTACATCGGCAAGATCTTCCTCCTCGATTCGGGGGAGCAGGCCGGACGCTTCGTTCTCTTCGACATCGGAAGCTGGTATTGGGGGATCGTAAAATGGACGAGGCTGCTCGCGGACACCTTGCTGATTGCCTATGTGGCGACGCTTCTGGGTGCGGTAGGCGGGTTCTTTCTTGCCTTCCTCGCGGCGGGCAATCTCGGTGTCTCGCCCTGGCTGCGCTTCAGCGTCCGTCGCCTGCTCGAATTCTGCCGCACGGTGCCAGACCTGGTGTTCGGCCTGATCTTTGTGCTGGCCTTTGGCCTGGGGCCCATGGCCGGAATCCTGGCCATCGCGGTGCATACCGTGGGCGCCCTCGGCAAGCTCTTCTATGAAGTCCTCGAAAATATCGACCAGAAGCCGGTCGAGGGCCTCGTCGCCAGCGGCGGCTCGTGGACCAAGACCATGCGCTTTGCCGTTCTGCCCCAGGTCATTCCCAATTTCCTCAGCTATGCGCTCCTGCGTTTCGAAATCAATGTGCGCGGCGCATCGGTCATGGGCTTTGTGGGCGCGGGTGGCATCGGCCAGGATCTCATCGAGGCCATCCGCAAGTTCTATTATCCCGACGTGTCGGCCATTCTGGTCCTGATCATCCTCACCGTGACGGGGATCGACCTTCTCACCGAACGCGCCCGTCATCGTTTCATCCAGCAGGCACACTGATGCGTGATCCCGTGCAAGACCTTGCCGACGCCGCTCTCCGCCGGAAGCATGCAGGCATTCTCCGGGCAACGCCGGGGCAGGGCCTCGTGCTGGCCCTCGCCATGACCGCGCTGCTTGCCTTCGGCCTCTGGCATCTCGGCTTTTCCGTCACCCGGTTTGCAGCGGGACTGGCAAACCTCGGCACGTTCATCGGCCTCATGCTGCCGCCCGCCTGGGGCAGCACGGCCAGCCTGCTGCGCTCCCTCCACGCCCTCGGCGAGACGGTGGCGATTGCCTTCCTGGGAACCCTGATGGCCGCGATCATTGCCTTCCCGCTGGGATTCCTCGCCGCCCGCAACACCACGATTGCCGGGCTGGTGCGCCTTGTGGCGCGGCGCGGTTTCGATACCCTGCGCGGTGTTGACATGCTGATCTGGGCCCTGATCTGGGTGAACGTGGTGGGACTCGGCCCCTTCGCGGGCGTGCTGGCCATCATGAGTTCCGATATCGGCTCCTTCGGCAAGCTGTTCTCGGAGGCGATCGAATCCTCCGACCGCAAGCCGGTGGAAGGGGTGCTGGCGGCGGGCGGGTCACGGCTGCACGGCATCCGCTTCGGCATCATCCCGCAGGTGTTGCCGGTCCTGATCAGCCAGTTCCTCTACTACTTCGAATCCAACACGCGCTCGGCCACCATCATCGGCATCGTCGGCGCAGGCGGCATCGGCCTGCAATTGTCGGAGCAGATCCGCACGCTGGAATGGCAGACGGTGAGTTTCCTGATCATCCTGATCCTGCTCACGGTGGCCGCGATCGACATCATCTCCACCCGGTTGCGCCGCGCCATCATCGGCAACGCCGAAGTGGCGCTGGGAAGCTAGGCCGACCGGTACACCAGCCTGCCGTTGCTCAAGGTTGCGAGCACGCGCCGCTCGCCGGGATGCACCACGATCAGGTCGGCGCGTCGCCCCGCCTCCAGCCGTCCACGGTCGGTGAGACGCGCTGCTGCGGCCGGGCCAGCCGAAACGAGATTCCACGCCGCTTCGAAGGGGAGCACGTTTTCCTCCGCCAGCCGGAAGGCGGCATGGAGCGGGGCGGGATAGTAATAGTCGGTGGCCAGCACGGTGCAGAGCCCCCGGCTGACCGCCTCCTGCGCCCCGATTGCGCCGTTGTGGCTTCCACCCCGCACCACATTGGGTGCGCCGAAGACGATGTGTTCGCCCGCCGCTGCGCCTTCTTCCGCTGTCTCCCAGTTCATGGGGAATTCCGAGATCGTCACGCCCAGCGCCCGGAAGGCACGCCGCATCTCGGGTGAGGTCTCGTCATGGGCAAGGATCGGCACCGCAAGCTCGCGGGCGATGGCAGCCAGCACCTCGACGGCGGTATCGACTTCGCCGGCGCGGGATTCCTGCTGTGCGAGCAACGCCAGGTAGTCGGCCGGCTCCAGCATGGCGCGTTCGGCGCTTTTGGCGATCTTGCTGTCCTTGCGCACGCCCGCAAGGCTTGGCGTGGTGTGGTCGTTGAAGGCAAGGAGGGGCGTCTTCTGGCGGCGCAGCAGCGTGATCACCGCCGGAACCTCTTCGATGGCAAAGGTCTCCCAGCGGATGTGCAGGCGGTTGTCCACCAGCAGCGCGTTCTCCGCCTCGTCGAGGGCCGCGATGATCCGCAAGGTCTGCGCGAGGCTGCGGAGGCCCGGCTCCCATGACACCGTGAGGCCGTGAAAGGCGGTGGTGATGCCGTTCGCCGCCAGTTGCCTGTCGGTCTCGCGGGTTGCCATGCCGAGCGGAAACATGGTGCGCGGGCGCGGCATGATCTGGCGTTCGAAGGCATCGCCGTGGAGGTCCACGATGCCGGGCAGGACAAGGCAGCCTGTCGCGTCGAGCCGCCGGGCTCCGCCATAGTCCGCCCGCGCCGTCACCTCCAGGATGAGGCCGTTGTCGATCACGATGTCGCAAGGCACCAGCCCCTGATCCGGGACAAGCACATGGCCCCCGCCGATGACCAGTTCGGTTGCGACGGTTCTTTGCGTGTCCATCAGGGGGCTCCGGTTGGGGCAGGGGCGGGGTCGCCGAAGGGTGGAGGGAAGGTGTTCGGTCGTCTCACCAGGTGAGAGGATTCAACGAGTGGGAATATGCAACCTCGCCAGGGGCAGCCCGCGCGGTGCCCCTCAATGAGCGCAACGCCGCCGCGAAGGCAGTGACGGCCGTGCCCAGCGGGCCGGAGTTGTCGATGCGGATCACTGGCAGGGTGGCAGGATAGGGCGTCACCTTCCGGGCCACGCGGGCCATGGCCTCGTCGCGGCTCTCGCGGCCACGCGCCACGATGCGTTCGACCAGTATGGCGGGCGTTGCCGTCACCTCGACGGCGGTGACCAGCGGGTATCGCGCCACGGCCTCGGCCAGGGCCGCGCGGGAGCAATTGAAAACCACTGTCCGGCCCCGTTCCAGATCCCGGTCGATGCTGGCGGGTATGCCATAGGAGTTGTCGTGCGCGTCCCACCACAGTGCGAAATCACCCTTCGCCACGGCATGGGCAAATCCCATCTCCGTCATGCTCTCATGGTCCTCGGCCGCAGCGAGGGCCTTCCGGGTCACCACCCGGCGCGGGAAGACGACACGGTCATCACCGGCAAAGAGCACTCGCGCCTCGCGCAGGATGCTGTCCTTGCCGGCCCCGCTGGGGCCCACGACCGGCACAAGGTGGCCGTCAGGATGGGGCATCACATCACCCGCTCGCCGCCGCGCCAGACCCGCCGCACGACCGGATGGCCGGTATTGACGCAGACCTGCACGAGGTCGGCGCGCTTGCCTTCGGCGATCTCGCCGCGATCGGTGAGCGCAGCCGCCTTGGCCGGGTTGGCGGTGACAAGCCGCACGGCGTCGGCAAGTCCGAAGCCCTCGATGCGGTCCGGCAAGGTGAAGACGGCGGCAAGCAGGCTGGCGGGCACATAATCGGACGAAAGCACGTCGAGGTGGCCGTTCACCGCCACGTCGGTTGCGGAGATGTTGCCGGAATGGGAACCGCCGCGCACCACGTTGGGTGCGCCCATGAGCACGGCGAGACCGCTCTTGTGGGCAGCTTCGGCGGCTTCCCGCGTGGTCGGGAATTCCGCAATCGCCACGCCGTCGGCCACGGCCTCGGCCACATGGTCGACGGTGGCATCGTCATGGCTCGCCAGGTGCACGCCGAGCTGGCGGGCAAGGTCGAGAATGGCGGCCTTGTTCTTCGCCGCATGCTTCTGCTGCATCCCGATCCGTTCGGAAATGTAGCTTTCCATCTTGTCGGGAGCGATCAGCTTCTTGCCGAAATAGTATTCCTTGAACTTGTCGAGGGAGACGAACTGCCGTGCCCCCGGCGTGTGGTCCATGAGCGAGAAGAGATGAATGTCTCCCGCCCCCGCGATCATGTGCGCGGCATCGATGGTATCCGGGCAGGGCATCTCGCAACGCAGGTGGATGAAGTGCGAGGCGCGAAGCTGCCCGTTCTCCTGGGCGCTGCCGATAGCCTGCAGCAGCTTCACCGCATAGCGGGCCGAGAGATCGTTGGGATCGAAGGTTCCGGCACGCAGCGCATCGAAGACCGTGGTGATCCCGGAGGCCGTGATCTGCGCGTCATGGGCCATCACGGCGGAAATGGCAGGCCAGGTGACGCCCGGGCGCGGATGATAGTGCTGCTCCAGATGATCGGTGTGCAGTTCCACCAGACCGGGGAGGAGGCAGGCCCCTTCCAGGTTCTCGCCCGGAACCGATGTCGGGCCGGAACCGTATTCGGCGATGACGCCGTCCCGAACCACCACCGCGCCGTCGATCACCTCGTCACGCAGCACGATGCGGGCATTCTTGAAGACCTGCTCCTGCATCACGCCGCCCTCACCGTGGACATGACAAGCGGAAGCCGCTGCTCCACCATGAAGTCGGCCCCGTCCGACGGTTCCGTCACGATGGAAATGGCATCGACGCCCAGCGGCTTGCCGAGCACCGCGGCGAAATGCATTTCGGCCAGCGGCCACACCCAGGCGCGTTCCTCTTCCGACAGCCGGCGCGTCAGCGTCATGTGGAAGCGGAAGTCATCGAAGACGTAAGGGTAGCCCCAGCGGATGAGATGCGCGTCCTGCCGGAGGGTAAGGCCGTTGGCGCGCCTGCGGGCCAGCTCATCGTTCCCGGCGGGCTTGCGGAAGTCATCGAGATGGCGCACGCAATCGGCGGCAAGGTGGTCAAGCGCCGCGCTGTCCGTGTCCGGCGCAAGGGCGAGAAACCCGTCGATGATCCTGAGCGCGAGATTACCGGCGTCGAAGGCCACATGCTGGCTGCTGATGCGGCGGGCGGCCACCTCAAGGGAGGCGAAGGTGCTGCCATCCTTCAGGCGGAAGGGCGGCTTCAGCGTGCCGTGGAAACCATAGCGGCGGGCATCGCCGGTCAGCGCGTGCAGCCGCGCATCCGGTTGCTGTTCCAGGGTCTTCCACTGCACGGCGTCGCGGCCAAGCCATTGCGAGCCCAGCCTGTGCAGCGGTCCTTGTGGATCGGGCGTGAAATAAATCGCGTGTCGCATGGCGCAAGTGTGCGTTGGCGATGTAACAGTTGCGTGTCAGGTCAGGCTGATTTCACGCGAACAGGCCCGTTGCCGCTCGGCGGCATCGTGAAAGACCGCGACGATGGCGCTGCCGCCCTTGCGCGCCTCTGCGATGAGATCGAGCACCCGCTCGCGGTTCTGCGCATCGAGCGAGGCCGTCGGTTCATCCAGAAGCAGGATGGGGAATTGCGCCGCAAAGCCTCGGGCGATGTTCACGCGCTGCTGCTCGCCGCCGGAGAAGGTCATGGGCGAGAGGTGCCAGAGGCGCTCCTGTATGCCGAGGCGGGACAGCAGCCCGCGTGCCCGGTCGAGCGCCTTGTCCTCATCCATGCCGCGCTCAAGAAGCGGTTCGGCGACAATCATCTCTGCCGGAACGCGGGGAATGACGCGCAGGAACTGCGTCACGTAGCCGATGCTCTTCTTCCGGATCTCCAGCACCTCGTGCGGCGCAGACGAGACGATGTCTTTCCATGACCCTTCATGCCGCACCTCTATCGCGCCATGCGAGGCGCGGTAGGTGCCATAGACCAGCTTGAGGAGCGAACTCTTGCCGCGCCCCGACGGGCCGGTCACGGCAACCGCCTCGCCGGAACTGATCGAGGCCGTGAGGCCGTTGAAGACCGGAATGGTGACACCGCCCTGCTGATGCAGCGTGAACGATTTCTGCAATCCCGAAATCCTGAGAACCGTATCCATGGGTCAGACCTGCAGCACGGATGAAACGAGAAGCTGGGTATAGGGCGCCTGTGGATCTTCCAGCACCTGGTCGGTGAGTCCCGTCTCGATCACCTGGCCCTGCTGCATCACCATCATGCGCGACGACAGCAGCCGCGCCACGGCGAGGTCGTGGGTGACGACAATCGCCGCAAGATTGAGGCGCCGCACCAGCCCGCGAATCAGGTCGAGAAGGCGGGCCTGCACGGAAACGTCGAGGCCGCCCGTCGGCTCATCCATGAAGACAAGGCGCGGCTCGGTCACAAGGTTGCGGGCAATCTGCAGGCGCTGCCGCATGCCGCCCGAATAGGCCCACGGGCTGTCGTCCACCCGCTCGCCCGGAATCTCCACCCGCGCCAGCCAGTCCTCTGCCGCCGCACGGATGTTGCCATAGTGCCGCGCCCCCACGGCCATGAGCCGTTCGCCCACGTTGGCGCCCGCCGAAACACCCATGCGCAGGCCCTCCCGCGCATCCTGGTGTACGAAGCCCCAGTCGGTGCGCATGAGCAGGCGGCGCTCCGCCTCGCTCATGTCGGTCAGGCAGAGGACGCGGCCATCGCGCATCCGATAGCTCACCCGGCCCACCGTGGGTTCGATGTGCCCGGACAGGCAGCGCAGCAGCGTGGTCTTGCCGGATCCGGATTCGCCCACGATGGCCAGCACTTCACCGGCATGCAGTTCGAAGGAGATGTCGCGGCAGCCGGTGCGCGTGCCATAGGTCTTTCCGATGCCCTGGGCGGAGAGAAGCGGACTCATGGCCGTGCCCCCGCCCTCTGGCGCTCGGCACAGTAATCCGTGTCGGAACAGACGAACATGCGGCTGCCCTTGTCATCGGTGACGATCTCGTCGAGGAAGCTCTCGCGCGACCCGCAGATGGCGCAAGGCTCGTCCCACCTCTGCACCTCGAAGGGATGGTCCTCGAAATCGAGGCTCTTCACCTTGGTATGGGGCGGCACCGCATAGATGCGCTTCTCGCGCCCGGCGCCGAAGAGTTGCAGGGCCGGACAGTCGTCGAGCTTGGGATTGTCGAATTTCGGAATGGGGGAAGGATCGAAGACGTAGCGGTCGCCCACCTTGGCCGGATAGGCATAGGTGGTGGCGATCTGGCCGTAGCGTGCGATGTCCTCATAGAGCTTCACATGCATCACGCCGTATTCCTCCAGCGCATGCATCTTGCGGGTCTCGGTCTCGCGCGGTTCGAGGAAGCGCAACGGCTCGGGAATGGGAACCTGGAAGACGATGATCTGGTCATCGCGCAGGGCCTTTTCGGGAATGCGGTGCCGGGTCTGGATGATGCTGGCCTCGCCGGTCCGTTCGGTTGTTGGCACCCCCGCCGTCTTCTCGAAGAACTTGCGGATGGAGACGGCATTGGTGGTGTCGTCGGCGCCCTGGTCGATCACCTTCAGGGTGTCGTCCGGGGTGAGGATGGCCGCCGTCACCTGCACGCCGCCGGTACCCCAGCCGTAGGGCATCGGCATTTCGCGGCTGGCGAACGGAACCTGATAGCCGGGAATGGCCACCGCCTTGAGGATGGCGCGGCGGATCATCCGTTTCGTCTGCTCATTGAGATAAGCGAAGTTGTAGCTCTGGGCGGTCATTCCGCAGCCTCGCGCTTGCCCTTCAGGATGTCGGCGCGCATGCGCCGCAACATCACCAATTCGGATTGGAAATCGACGTAGTGCGGAAGCTTCAGGTGTTCGACGAAGCCCGTGGCCTGCACGTTGTCGGAATGGGCCAGCACGAATTCCTCGTCCTGGGCCGGGGCCACACGCTCCTCACCCAGTTCGCCGGCGCGCAGCGAGCGGTCCACGAGCGCCATCGCCATGGCCTTGCGCTCGCATTGCCCGAAGCCCAGGCCATAGCCGCGCGTGAATTGCGGCGGGATGCCCGACGATCCCTTGAACTGGTTGATCATCTCGCATTCCGTCACCATGATCTCGCCGATCACGATGGCGAAGCCCAGTTCTTCCGGCGTGAAGGACACCTCCACCATGCCGATGCGGATTTCGCCGGCAAAAGGATGAGTGCGGCCATAGCCGCGCTGGGTGGAATAGGCGAGGGCCAGAAGGAAACCCTCATCGCCCCGCGCGAGATTCTGGAGGCGAAGGTCGCGCCCTGCCGGAAAGTCGAGCGGATCCTGTGTCAGGTCACCCGGCCCGGCATCGGGAGCGGAGGGTTGCTCGATCAGTCCCTCGTTGCCGAGCAGGTCAAGCACACGCGGCAGCGGCGTGTCGCTGCTGTCGGCGGGCGCCGTCTGGGCTTTCGGGTCGGCGGCGGTTCCGGCCAGCGAGAAATCCAGCAGGCGGTGGGTGTAGTCGAAGGTCGGGCCGAGGATCTGCCCGCCCGGAATGTCCTTGAAGGCGGCGGAGACGCGGCGCTTCACCCGCATCGCCCCTGTGTCCAGGGGTTCGGAATAGCCGAAACGCGACAGGGTGGTGCGGGAGGCCCGCACGAGAAAGATCGCCTCGATCATGTCGCCGCGCGCCTGCTTGATGGCGAGTGCGGCCCATTCCCGGTCGTAGAGCGAGCCTTCATTCATCACCCGGTCAACCGCAAGCGTGAGCTGTTCGCTGATCTGCTCCAGCCCGATGGCGGGAATCGCCGCATTGCCGCGCCGCTCCTCGGCCAGCAGCAGGTGCGCCGCATCGATGGCCTTTTCTCCGCCCTTGACGGCAACATACATCAGCCTGTCTCCTTCAGCGTGAGTTTGGTGGAGCGGGGCAGCGCGGCAAGCGCATGGGGCGAGGCAAAGAGAAAATCGAGGCCGAGCGGGAACAGCGCCGTGTTCATGTGCAGGCGACGCCAGAAGGCGCTGTCGGTTCCGGCAACACCGAACGGCACCGTCTCTTTCAGTCCCGGACCTGAGCAATCCACCTGATGGGCAGCGCCCGCGCTTCCCGATTGCACAACGAGAACGGCGGAGCGGTCGGGATACTCATCCGTGCCGATGGGGAAGCGGTCGATGTGGGCGAGAACATCCTCGACATCGAGCAGCGCAAAGACGGCGGCCCGGCCGTCCTCGACGATGGGCGCACCGGTGTGGAAGCGGATGAACTTGCGGACCTCCTCCTGATCGAGGCGCGGCGCAAGCCAGACCGGTGTCTGGTAGTCGGCAAGTGCCCGGATGATGGCCGCCGTTCCGGGAAGAAGCGGCGGTGGCGCATCGGGAAGCCGCGGCAGCAGCCGGGGCGTGGCGGGCGTGGCAAAGGCGGCAAGAACGGTCCGGAAAAAGCCGGCAGCCCCGGCCGGGGATTGCAGGTCGATGGCCTCAGTCATCGCCGCGCACCATGGTGAAGAAGTCAACCCGCGTTGCCGCGGCTTTCGATGCGCTCTCGATGCGCGCCCTGAGCAGCACATCTTCCAGAGCGTCGAGAACCGGAACAAGGGTTTGCGGCTCGTCCTGGAAGACGGCATCGCACAGTGCCACGCGCAGCGCGTGATCGGCATTGCGGCCCATCACGTAGCCGTGGCCTTCGGTGCCACTGGCAAGCTTCACGCTGCAACGGGTCACGGTGGTCTCACCGAGATTGAAGGCCGCGCCGCTGCCTCCCATGCGGCCCCGTACCATGACAAGACCCGTTTCAGGCTTGCGCAGGAGCGTGGCGGGACGCTGTCCCACATCTTTCGTGATCGGATCGAGTACCGTCCAGGGCACGCGGGCGAACATCCGCATGGCAGAGGCGCGCGACGGAGCGGCGCGATGGTCATCCAGTGGCATGCACCCTCTCAACCAGCCGACTGTAACGGCTGCATGACAGGCGCCGCCGCTTGCCCCTGATACTTCTCAAGGAATGCCTCGGCGGAAAGGGCGCGAAAATCGGGAAGGGCCTTCCGCAAGGTCTCGTGCTCCCAGTCCCACCAGGCCAGGTCCTGCAGGCGCTGGGCGGTGTGGGGGGCGTGACGCCACTTGATGACCTTGGCCGGGGTGCCCGCCACGATGGCGTAGGGCGGCACGTCCTTGGTGACGACGGCATTCGATGCAACGACCGCGCCGTCGTGGACGGTGACGCCCTTCATGATGATGGCCCCGTGGCCGATCCAGGTATCGTTGCCGATCCTCACCGGCCGCGAGCGCCGCCAATCGAAGACGAAGGTCTCGTCGGTTTCCTCCGGCCAGAAATAGCTGGAGCGGTACATGAAGTGATGCAGCGAGGCGCGGTGATAGGGATGTTCACCGGGATTGATGCGGGTGAAGGCCGCCACATTCACGAATTTCGCAAGGTGCGAATAGGCAATGTCGGAATAGCGCGCCGTATAGGAATAGTCGCCGATGGTGCTTTCCAGCACCTTTGTCCCCTGGCCGATTTCGACAAAGCGCCCCAGGGTGGAATCCTGGACAGTGGCATCTGCATGGAGAAAGGGCGCTGGTCCGAGCTGCGGCATGGGGAAACTCCTTCGCAGGGCCTCTTGCCGGGCAATTGTAACGGCCGGATGAAGCCGCCCTTCCTCCCGCGCTCCTTTCAACCTATCATGTTTCAACCTGTCGTGGCTGCCGCCGGGGCGGCTGGGCAGCAGGGGTGTTTCAGATGGTGCAACGGTCATTCCGGGCAGAGCTTGTGGGGTCATTCTCGCAAGGATCGGCCACCAACCCGACGGTCGCCATGATCGAGGCCGCCTTCGCCCATCACGATCTCAACTGGCGCTACATCAACTGCGAGGTCCAGCCGCAGGATCTCGGAGATGCCGTGCGGGGTGCCCGCGCCATGGGTTGGCGCGGCTTCAACTGCTCGATCCCGCACAAGGTGTCGGTCATCGAGCACCTGGACGGCCTTGGCGAAAGTGCCGCCATCATGGGTGCGGTCAATTGCGCCGTGGCCAGGGACGGCAAGTTCATCGGCGAGAACACCGACGGCAAGGGCTTCCTCAAGTCCCTGCGCGAGGTGGTCGATCCGGCGGGCAAGCAGGTGGTGATGTTCGGCGCCGGCGGCGCGGCGCGGGCCATCGGGGTGGAACTGGCGCTGGCCGGCGCCAGGAGCATCACCGTGGTCAACCGCTCCCCGTCGCGCGGTGCGCCGCTGGCAGAACTTCTCGACAGCAGGACGCCCGCCACCGCCTCGCTGGTGACATGGGACAGAACCTATGCCGTTCCGCCGGAGGCAGGGATCATCGTCAATGCCACCTCGATTGGCCTCGGCAACGGCAACCAGCCGCTGGACATCGATGTCGCCTCCCTCCGGCCCGGCATGGTGGTGTGTGACGTCATCGTCGATCCTCCGGACACGCGCTTCCTGCGCGATGCAAGGGCGCAGGGCTGCACGGTTGTGGATGGCCTCGGCATGCTGGTGAACCAGGGGGTCATCAGCGTGAAGTACTGGGCCGGCATCGATGTCGATCCGGAAAGCATGCGCAAGGCACTGGTGCAGGTGTTCGGGCGGTGACGCAGGCCTGCGGAGTTTGCCCGCCGGGCGCAGTGTGATGCAACCATCAGAAGTGGTTTCACCTTTGGTTCCCAAGGGGGTGACACCCTTGTTGCCTGTGCTAGGCTCGTGGCATGGAAGCCGGCATCGTTTTGCGCGGCTGCTGACACAGGGAGCACAACACATGAAACACTTCAGCTTCAAGGCATTGCTCACGGGGGCCGCCATCATGGCGATCACGGCAACGGGCGCGTTCGCCGAAGTCGTGTTCAATCGCGGCAACTCCGCCGATCCGGAATCGCTCGATCCGCACAAGACCTCCACCGTCTACGAAGCCAACATCCTGCGTGATCTCTTCACCGGCCTGATGGCACAGGACGCCAAGGCGGAAGTCATTCCCGGTGCCGCCGAGAGCTACACGGTTTCGGCCGACGGCAAGGTCTATACCTTCAAGATGCGTGCAAACGGCAAGTGGTCGGACGGCACGCCCGTCACGGCCCATGACTTCGTCTATTCGTGGCAGCGCCTCGTCAACAAGGATACCGCTGCCGAGTATGCCTACATGCTGGCGCCCGTCGTGAATGCCGAAGCCATCACCAAGGGCGAGAAGAAGCCGGAAGAGCTGGGCGTCAAGGCGGTGGACGACCTGACCTTCGAAGTCACGCTGAATGCGCCCACCCCCTATTTCCTCGAAATGCTCACCCACCAGGCCACCTATGCCATCAGCAAGGCGAACGTGGAGAAGTTCGGCGCCGATTTCATCAAGCCGGGCAATCTCGTTTCGAACGGCGCCTACATGCTGGCCGAGTTCGTGCCCAACGATCACATCAAGGCGGTGAAGAACCCCAACTTCTACGATGCCGCCAACGTGCAGATCGACACGGTGAACTACATCCCCACCGAAGACCGCTCCACCGCCATGAAGCGTCTGGAAGCCGGCGAGCTGGATTCGAACGACGACATTCCCACCGAGCAGCTCACGGAACTCAAGGCCAAGTTCGGTGACCAGGTCAGGATCGGGCCGTATCTCGGCACATATTATTATGCCTTCAAGGTTGACAAGGCGCCGTGGGACAACGTCAAGCTCCGCCATGCCATTTCCATGGCGGTCGATCGCGACTATCTCGCCGAGAAGGTCTGGCAGAACACCATGGTGCCCGCCTATTCCTTCGTGCCGCCGGGGATCACGGGCTACGAGGCCCAGCCCACGGAGTATGCCGAAAAGACCCAGCTCGACCGCGAGGACGAGGCCAAGAAGGTTCTGGCCGAACTGGGCTATGGCCCGGACAAGCCCCTGAAAATGGAAATCCGCTACAACACCTCGGAGAACCACAAGAACACGGCGGTCGCCATCCAGGAGCAGTTGAAGCCGCTCGGCATCGAGGTCTCCCTGGTCAATACCGACACCAAGACGCACTACGGCCTTCTCGAACAGAAGGGCGATTTCGACATCGCCCGCGCCGGCTGGATTGCCGACTACAAGGATCCGGCCAACTTCCTCGACCTCTGCAAGACGGGGACCGGCAACAACTACGCCAGCTACAGCAACGCGGACTATGACAAGCTCATGGCCGAAGCGGCGAAGGGCGGCGATGACCGGATGAAGAAGCTGCAGGAGGCGGAAGCCCTGGGCGTGGCCCGCGATCTCTGCGTGGTGCCGCTGCTGTTCTACAGCTACCACACCATCGTCTCTTCCAAGCTTTCCGGCTGGGAGAACAACGTGATGGATGTCCATCCCACCCGCTTCATCAAGAAGAACTGACCTTCCACAAGCCATGCCTCCGTCCCGGCGCAGAGCCGGGGCGGGGTTGCGAGTTCTTCCCATGCTGCGTTACGTCCTTCGCCGACTGCTGACGGCCATCCCGACGCTCTTCGTGATCGTCACCATCTCGTTTTTCCTGATCCGCGTCGCGCCGGGCGGTCCCTTCAACCAGGAGAAGGGCCTCAATCCGGTCATCAAGGCCAATCTCGAACGCCAGTTCGGCCTCGACCTTCCGCTCTGGAAGCAATACCTCAACTATCTCGGCAATCTCCTGCACGGCGATTTCGGCCCCAGCTACAACCTGCCGGACTTCACCGTCGGCGAACTGTTCCGCACCGGCCTTCCGGTCTCCATCCAGCTCGGCGCATCCGCCCTCGTCCTCGCCCTCGCATTCGGCACCATCCTCGGCATCATCGCGGCGCTGAACCAGAACCGCGGCGGCGATTATGCCGTGGTCGCCACCGCCACGGCCGGAAGCACCATTCCCACCTTCGTCATCGCGCCGCTGTTCCAGCTTTTCTTTGCCCTCACCCTGAAGTGGGTTCCGGTCGGCGGCTGGGGCGATGGCGCATGGGTCAACAAGATCGGCCCCGTCATCACCCTCATGCTGCCGCAACTCGCCATCGTGGCGCGCCTGATGCGCGGCTCGATGATCGAGGCGCTGCGCGCCCATCACATCCGCACCGCGCGGGCCATGGGCCTTTCGGATTATTCCGTCGTCGTGCGCCATGCCATGCGCGGCGCCCTGCTGCCGATCGTCTCCTACGCCGGTCCGGCGGCGGCGTCCCTGCTCACGGGTTCGCTGATCGTGGAATACATCTTCGCCATTCCGGGTGTGGGCCGCTACTTCGTCGATGCCGCACTGAACCGCGACTACACGCTCGTCATGGGCACGGTGGTGGTGATCGCCATCTTCACCCTGGTCTTCAACCTCATCGTCGATCTTCTCTATGCCGTGGTCGATCCGCGGGTGCGCTATGACTGAGGCCGTGGCCACCGTGCCCGTCGCCGGGCGGTCCCTGTGGGCCGATGCCAAGGCCCGCCTCCTCCGCAACAAGGCGGCGATGGTGAGCCTCGTCTACATCATGGTGATGGCCGTCACCTGCATCTTCGGGCCCATGGTCGCGCCCAACGACTTCACCACCATCCATGCCGATTACACCCGCGTGCCGCCGTCGCTCTCGGCCTATCCCAAGGCCGACGCGATCGAGGCGGCCCTGAAGGATGCGCTCCGGCGCGCCCGCCTCGACGTGGTGACCTGGCAGCAGGACGGCGGTGCCGTTTCGGTGACGATCAGGTCGGGCAAGCCCATCGACCCGCGCACCACCCGCTACCTCGACCGCTCCGACGCCTTCGAGAACGCCGCAATCACGGCAACCTCGGCGGACGGGCTGGAGGCCACCATGACGGCCTCGGTGAAGCAGACCTATTTTCTCTTCGGCACCGACAGCAATGGCCGTGACCTCCTGCAGCGTACCCTGGTTGCGGGCCGGGTCTCCCTCTCCATCGGATTGCTTGCGGGCATCGTCGCCGTGGTGATCGGTGTGCTCTATGGCGCAACCGCAGGTCTCGTGGGCGGCAAGACCGACGAGATCATGATGCGCATCGTCGATATCCTCTATTCGCTTCCCTTCATCTTCTTCGTCATCATGCTGGTGGTGTTCTTCGGGCGGAACTTCGTTCTGATGTTCCTGGCGGTGGGTGCGGTGCTCTGGCTCGACATGGCCCGCATCGTGCGCGGGCAGGCGCTGTCCCTGAAGCGACAGGAATATGTCCAGGCCGCCGAGGCGCTGGGCGTCGGCAAGTGGGGCATCCTCATGCGCCATGTGGTGCCGAACCTGCTGGGGCCGGTGGTCATCTACATGACGCTGCTCGTGCCGCAGGTCATCATTCTCGAAAGCTTCCTGTCCTATCTCGGCCTTGGCGTGCAGGAACCGCTCTCAAGCTGGGGCGTGCTGATCTCGCAAGGGTCGAAGAGCATTCCCGGCGCGCAGTGGCTGCTGATCTTCCCGTCGCTCTTCCTTACCACGACGCTCTTTGCCCTCAACTTCATCGGCGACGGCCTGCGCGACGCCCTCGACCCCAAGGACCGCTGAGATGAGCGACGCTGTTCTCAGGCTGCATGACGTGTCGGTGCGCTTCCATACGCTGGATGGTGTCGTCGATGCCGTGAAGTCCGTCTCGCTGGCGGTAAAGGCGGGTGAGACGCTGGCCATCGTGGGTGAATCCGGCTCCGGCAAGAGCCAGATGATGATGGCGGTGATGGGTCTTCTCGCCGGAAACGGCGAGGCCAGGGGCGATGCCACCTTCGACGGGCGGAACCTGCTCACCCTGCCGCGCAGGGAGCTGAACACCATCCGTGGCCGCCGCATCACCATGATCTTCCAGGAACCCATGACCTCGCTCGATCCGCTCTATACGGTGGGCAGCCAGTTGATCGAGCCGATCATGCAGCATCAGCAACTGTCGGCGGAGGCAGCGCGGGCGCGGGCGCTTGAGATGCTGGAACTGGTGAAGATCCCTGATGCCGCCCGCCGCATGGGTTCCTATCCGCACGAGCTGTCGGGCGGGCAGCGCCAGCGCGTGATGATTGCGATGGCGCTTGCCAACGATCCACAGCTTCTCATTGCCGACGAGCCGACCACCGCGCTCGATGTCACCATCCAGGCGGAGATCCTCGATCTCATGGCCGACCTGCAGAAGCGCCTCGGCATGGCGATGATCTTCATCACCCACGATCTCAACATCGTGCGCCGCATTGCCCATCGCGTCGTGGTCATGCGCCATGGCGAGGTGGTGGAGGAAGGGGCGACGGCGCGGATCTTCGCGGCGCCGGACCATGCCTATACGCGGGCGCTGCTCAACGCCGAGCCCACGGGCCGGAAGGAGCCGGTGCCCGCAGATGCTCCGGCCATCCTGTCGGGCACGGCCATGCGCGTCAGTTTTGCCTTCGGCGGCGGATTGCTGAGCGGTCCCGCCGCCATCCTCCGGGCGGTGGATCGCGTTTCGCTGACGCTGAAGCAGGGCCAGACCATTGGCATCGTGGGCGAGTCCGGTTCCGGAAAGTCCACGCTGGCGCGTGCACTGCTCAAGCTCCTGCCCAGCGAGGGCGCCATCACCTTCGACGGCCGCAACATCAGCGGCCTTTCCGTGCACGACATGCGGCCGCTGCGGCGGCAATTGCAGATCGTGCTGCAGGATCCGTTCGGCTCGCTGAGCCCGCGCATGACGGCGGGCCAGATCATCACCGAGGGGCTGCTTGTGCATCAGCCCGGCATATCCGCAAAAGAGCGGGACAGGGCCGCCGCCAGGGCCATGGAAGAGGTACAGATCGACCCGGCCCTGCGCAACCGCTACCCGCATGAATTCTCCGGCGGCCAGCGCCAGCGCATCGCCATTGCCCGCGCCATCATCCTCAAGCCCAAGGTGGTGGTGCTGGACGAGCCGACCTCGGCGCTCGACCGCCAG
>JAEUMJ010000115.1 GCA_016792865.1 Hyphomicrobiales bacterium
CCGGTTCCCGTCGCGGTGATCATCGAGGTCAATTGGCCGTTCGAGAGGAACTGCACATCGAGACTGCCACCTGCCCGCGGGTCAACCGGACGCGGCGCGGCGGCAGCCGTTTCGCCCCGGATGTCGGCGGGCGTGCTGGCAATTCCGGCCAGGGTGAGCGGTACCTCGTCGGGCGCCCGTTCCTGCAACAGCAATTCCGCCGCCCGGACGATGCTCTCCTCATGAAAGGCGGCGCGGATCACGTTTTCGTTCACCGCATTCAGGATGGCGGCAATGGTCATGCCTTGGTGGTGTGCAAAATAGGCCCGCACCACGGCCCGGCTTTCGCCTTCCCGCAGGCGCGACGGCGTGTAGTCGAGCGACTCTACATAGCCATGGCTGCCGCGGGCGCCCGCGTTCCGCAACGCCCGGTAGTTCGCTGCCGCCGCAACGGGCATGAACATGGCCGCAAGTCCGGTCGCGTAAGGAGCCACCACCACATTTGCGGCAAGACCGCGCTTCAGGCCCAGTCCCGGCACACCAAAATTGGAATACTGATAGGTGAGATTGCGGTCGCGGGCGCTGAAGGCGGATTCGGATATGCCCCACGGCACGCCGACCTGCTCTCCATACTGGATCTGACGTTTCACGATCAGGCGAATGGTCTGGTCGATCAGGCTGCCTGACGGCGGATTAAGCACGAGAGACGGCATCAGGTATTCGAACATGGAACCCGACCACGACAGCAGGGCGGCACGGCCCTCCACTTCTGTCACCGTGCGGCCAAGGCGGAACCAGTGCCGCGCCGGAAGGTCGCCCTTGGCGATGGCAAGGAAACTCGCCAGCGCCGCTTCTGATGCCAGCATGTCGTAGCAGCTTTCATCGAGCACCGATTCCGTCACGCGATAGCCGATGGACATGAGGTTTCGCCGCGGATCGGAGAGGAAGTCGAAGCGCATGGCAAGGGCAAAGGCCAGCGCCTCATCCGCCGTCGCCAGCAACTGCGCCCGCAACCGCTCCGCACCGGCTTCTTCCAGCGTGGCGTCCCGGAACTGCTGCTCCACCCCATCACGCAGGGCCTGGGCCCAATGCCGCACGCTTTCGGCCTGCGCCGTCTGCTCGTCGCGCACGGCGAGAACGGCAGCATCGGCAATGGCACCCGCCTGCACCGCAAGGCCGATCAGCTTTGTGGCCAGCAGTTCCGGCGCATCCTGGGCGGCCTTCACGTTCCTGATGAAAAGACTGAACTTCTGTTCCAGATCCTTGCGCCGCTGTTGCAAGGCCCTGTTGCCATCTTCCGGCAAGGCCAGTTCCTCGGCCAGAATGGTGAGCACATCCGACACGCCATCGAGGCGCGAGGCGGCGGCAACAGGATTTCGTGCCCAGATGCGGCAGAAGTTCGAGACGGCGATCAGGTGCCCGGCAAGATTTCCACTATCGACCGACGAGACATAGCGCGGCTCAAGCGGCGCGAGGCTCGTCGTGTCATACCAGTTCAGCAGATGGCCGTTCACCTTTTCCATCTTCTGAAGCGTGGCCAGCGTTTGCGCGATGCGGTTTGCCGCGTTGGCGAGACTGATCCAGCCAAACTCCCGCGCACTGGCAACGGAAAGCAGATAGAGTCCGATGTTGGTGGGCGATGTGCGGTGCGCAATCACCGGGGCCGGGTCTTCCTGGAAATTGTCCGGCGGCAGGAAGTTGTCTTCCACACCGACGAAGGCTTCGAAGAACCGCCATGTCCGCCGCGCCGTCGTGCGCAGGGTCAGACGGTCTTCAGGTGCCGCAATCAGTTCGTCGCGCAAGGCCTCGTGCTTGCTCATGAAATGGGCAAACAGGGGTGCCATCAGCCAGGCCAGTCCGAAGCCGCCCGCCGTCACCGCAACGCCATGCCCTCGCATCACCGCGATCACCAGCGTCACAAGCCCGATGACCATGCTTGCCCACATCAGCGCGACGGCTGCGGCCACGCTGCGCCCGGCATTGGCCTGAGCCTGCGCTGCCGTTGTCCATTCCAGCAAGTGCCGGCGACTGACCGCAAGGCGATAGAGGGTGCGGGCAATGGCATCGCCCTGCAGCACCGCCTGATGCGCCAGCAGGACGAGATTGCTTGCCGTCATCATCAGCGCCTGCACGCTGTCCTGTGCAATCACCCGCATCTGGCTGCCGAGCGTGACCGGAACCTTGCGAAGGCTCGATCCACCGAACACCGGAAGGAAGACCGGGATGAAGGCGGTGAGCAGCACGAACGAGGTCCACACCGCCGGGCGGCCACCCGGCAGCAAGGCCCAGCCCAGCAGCAGGGCGACAAGCATGAAGACAGGCAGCAACGAGCGGCGCAGGTTGTCGATCATCTTCCACTGCCCCAGCGCCGCCGCACCGGGCTTGCCATCGGCAGCCCGCCTCACACCCATGATCCATGGCAGCAGTTGCCAGTCGCCACGGGTCCAGCGATGCTGTCGCGAGGCATGCACGGCGTAGCGTTCGGGATAGGCTTCCACCACTTCCACGTCGGTCACCAGCGCCGCACGCGCGAAGTTGCCCTCAAAGAGATCATGACTCAGCATGGAGTTTTCGGGCACGCGGCCTCCCACCGCCTTCTCGAAAACATCCACGTCATAGATGCCCTTGCCCGCAAACGATCCTTCGCCGAACAGGTCCTGGTACACATCCGAGACGGCAAACACATAGGGGTCGATGCCACGATGGGCAGAGTACAGCTTCTGGAACAGCGAACCCTGGTGTCCCACCGGAAGCGATGGCGTGATGCGCGGCTGCAGGATGCCATAGCCCGAGGTCACGCGCCCCTCATCTTCGTCGAAGTGCGGCTGGTTCAGGGGGTGGGCGATCTTGCCCACCAGTCGCCGCACCGCATCGCGCGGCAGTTGCGTGTCGGCATCCAGTGTCAGCACGTAACGGATGCCTGGGGGAAGCCGTCCGCCGATCACCATGAAACTGGTATCGGTGGCCCCGCGCAGCAGTCGGTTCAATTCGTGCAGCTTTCCGCGTTTGCGCTCCCAGCCCATCCATGCGCCTTCGGAAGCGTTCCACTGCCTGTAGCGGTGCAGCAGCAGGAAGCGCCCGCCATGCCGGGCATTCATGTGGGCAATGCGTTCAAGCGCGGCGTTCAGGAGATCATCATCACCTGCCGCCGTTTCGGTCGCGGCGTCCTTCCAGTCGGTGACGAGGGCAAAGCACACGTCACCCTTCGGGTTAGCGAGGCAATGCACTTCCAGCCGCTCCGTCAGCTCATCAATCTCGCTGTGTGAGGAGAGCAGCGCCGGAATGGCCACGAGCGTCCGCATTGTCGCGTCAGGCCCGGCTGGCAGCTCCAGCCCCGGCAGCACCACCGGACGCAGGAGTTGCGTCACCGTGTAGTTGACCATGGCGATGGCCGCCTCCAGCGCGAGGAAGAATCCCAGCACGCCCAGCACCAGCAGGAGTGGTGCGGAGATCATGTGGCCCGCCAGCGGCACCATGCCGAACCACAGGATGGTAAGCGCGAAGAACAGCGAGGCACCGAGATAGGCCGGCAGCCCCGCCCTGCGGATGGCGGTCGCGACGCGCTTTCCGAAGGGGGCGCGGTATCCGATCCTGCGTTCGATGGCGCTCCGCCCCGGCCCCACGATGTAGTAACCCGCACTGGTCGCAGCGGCGGGCGCACCCTGCTCCGGCTGCTTCGCCGCGTCGATCACCTTCGCGGCAATGTCCAGCTCATCGCCATTGGAATGCCGGGCCAGGTCTTCAATGCCGTTGCGATAGGCATTGCGCGTCTGGAAATCCATGTCGGCATATTGGCTCGATGTGCGCAACAGGCGGTCCACCAGACTCACCTGATCGAACCAATCTTCCCAATGATAGTCGGCAATGAATCGCAGGCTGGTGATCAGGTTCTGCATCGTCACCGCTGCCGTCGCCTGCCGATGATGTTCCGCCGTGACAGCGCTGTCGAAATCATGTCCCAGCGCCTGCACCTTGCCGCGCAACCAGCTCACGAAGCCACCGTCGCTCGCCTCCTGGTCGCGCAGGCGGCGGATCACCTGCACCGCGAACGAGAGCTGCTCCGGCGGGCTGCGCCGGCCGTCCTCGAACACGTCGGAAAATCCGGCAATGCTGTTGCGGCCGTCCAGAAGCGATTCCACGCGCTCGTCCGCAAGCTGGCGCATCTCCATCAAGGCAACCGTCTGGGCGGAAATGCGCCTCAGGTTCTCGATCAGGACCAGCCGCAAGCTGATGGCTGCCGCCCACAGCTCACCGATGGTCAGTGGCCGCACGTTCTGGTAGGCGTTGATGAATTCGATGAATTGCGCCGCGTCGAAGCGGCTGTCGGTGTGGGCAATGAAGGCCCAGGCGATGCCGAAAATCTGCGGATGTCCGGCAAGTGGCCCGGCAGCGATCTTGGGAAGCTGCTTGTAATAGTTGCGCGGCAGGTCATCCAACGCCTGCCGGATGTGTTCCTCGATCAGGTAATAGTTGTCGACCAGCCATTCCGCTTCCGGCGTGACGGTCTTTCCGGCGGCAGAGGCTTCCGACAGCGTCTTGTAGCAACGCAGCAACACCGCGCCGTTGTCATGGGTGCGCGCAACAACGGTGACAACCTTGAGCGGCGCAGCGGTGATGTCCTGCGACTGGGCGAGGCTCGCGGCGTGTGCCCGAAACCGCTCCAGGCCGAAAAGTTCAGCACGAATGGGCTGCTCGTCATTCCATGGAACATCCCAATTGTGCTGTTTCAGCAGCACAGGCCATCGCATCCTCACCAATCCCTGACCTCTCAGTGAGCCAATTGCTCAAAGTCCGTAACAGGAAATACAACGCGGACGGGACCACGAGGTTCCCGCCCTCACGCCCGCGTTGTTTGCGATTGGCCCCTGATCGATGAAACAGGCGCGATGACACAGGC
>JAEUMJ010000116.1 GCA_016792865.1 Hyphomicrobiales bacterium
CTTCGACCGGATCAAGGTGGATGGCTCCTTCATCCAGCTGACCGGCAGCAACCAGCGCGCCGACGCCATCTTCAAGGCGGTGGTGGGACTGGGTGCCGCCCTCAGCGTGCCGGTGCTGGCCGAAGGCGTGGAAACCGACGCCCAGCTTGATTTCGCCAAGGCCTCCGGCTGCGAGGAGATCCAGGGCTTCAACTTCGGCCGCCCGATCTCGGAAACCCTGCTGTCCCGCATCCACGAGGAATTCGACGGCGCACCGACCTTGCAGCGTTTCAAGGCCTGGCAGCACAGGAACATGGTGCACGACCTGACGGCCCCCCGGCAGGATGACGCGCCGCTCAAGCTCTCATCGCTGTAGCGATCACTCTCGCCAAATCTGCGCATCAGCAGAGCGGCGCCGGATCATTTACCAAATCCTGACATTAGTAGCTGGTTGTTGCCTTGCCCTGGCCGGAAGTCATTTGCCGATAATCTCCGTGTCCTGCACATCGACTCGTAACTGAGTTGGAGTGAGGCAATTGCATTTTGACAGGAAGCAGCGCTGTCACGTGTACCGTTCGCTTGGGCACAGCCCGGTGAAGGGCTCGCGTCCTGCCATGCGCGTGGGCCTCAGCCGCCCCCTGAGTCTCTTCCGCCCCCACAGTCTCCTGTCGCTGATTCTCCTGTCCCGGGTTCTGCTGGCCCCGATTCTGCTCAGCCTGTCGGCGGCAAGCCTTGTGCCCCAGGCCCTGGCGCAGGAATTGCGGCCCAGCCTTGTTCTGCCCAGCACGATCACGCCCAAGAGCTATGCCCCGCCGCAGCGCGGCAACCCGACTGTCTATGAACTCACGTCGGCGGCGGCCATCCGGCCGCCCAAGGGTGCGGAGAATGTTTTCATTCTCGCGTCCGGCCTGACGATCAAGGGAGCCTTCAAGGAACTGGCCGCAGCGAATGCCGCCGCCGACTCGCGGGTGAGAGGGAAAAGGATATCTGTTGCCGACATCTACGACCTCGCCGCGGCGCTCGAAAAAGCCTATGCCGCCAAGGGATACTTCCTTGTGCGCATCACCGTTCCGCCGCAGAAGCTGGTGCAGGGCGGGCCGGTGCTGTTCACCGTTGTGGATGGCTATTTCGAGAAGCTGGATGTGTCCCGGCTTCCCGCCCGCATCCAGCAGCCTGTCATTACCCGCGTCCGCAGGCTCCTGAACCGCAGGCACCTCAAGTTCAAGACGGTGGAACGCGCGGTGCTTCTGGCCGGTGACTATTCCGGGCTGACCCTCCGCAGCGCCATCCTGCGTGGCAAGAAGGAGGGCGGCACGGTGCTGAAGCTGGAAGGCGAGCACGAGCTGTTCTCCCAGGCGTTCAGCTTCGACAACCACCTTTCGGACCAGCTCGATACCTACCAGATGGGTGGTCGCACCACCGTGAACGGTGCGCTCGGCTGGGGCGAGACCTACTATGGCAATGTCAGCGTCGGCCTCGGTCGGGGTGTTGGAAAACTCCTGAGTCCGGATGAATTGCCGGTCTTCATGCTGGGCACCGGCGTCATCTTTCCGGTGGGCGCGAGCGGCGTCACCGTCAATCCGGAAATCACCTATTCCCGTTCGTTGCCCATCTCGTCATCCGGCCTTGAGGTGGAGGGCCTTTACAAGCGCTATTCCATGCGCGGCAGCTATCCGGTGTGGCGCACCCAGGCCACCACCCTGGCGGCGAACGGCGTGCTGGAATACCAGGACCAATCCTCCACCGCCGTGAAAAGCGACAAGCAGTTGACCGCGGACAGGTATGGCGTGTTCCGCGCCTCGGTGGACTGGCAGACGCAGTTGGCCCAGCGCACCAAGTTCCACGCCTTCGCGGAAGGCTCGCAAGGCCTGGGCGGGCGTGATCCGGCCACCAGCAACAAGGTCGGCCTTTCCCATGTCGGGGCTTCACCCTATTTCAGCAAGCTGTCGCTGAACGGTTCCGTGGACCAGCCCCTGTTCTTCGGCGCCTGGCTTTTCGTGCGCGGCGAGGTGCAATACAGCTTCGGCGATCCCCTTGCCACCTCCGAGCAGTTGTCTCTGGATGGAAGCGACGGCGTGTCGAGCATGCCTGCCGGTTCGCTCACGGTGGATCGCGGGGCCCTGGCCCGTGCCGAGCTGTCGCGCGCCTTCCATATGGACATGTGGCACCTCCGCATGCGCGCCGAGCCCTATGTTTTCCTCGCGGGCGGCAAGGGCAAGGTCTTCAATGCCACTGCGGCGGAGCAGGGCAGGCCCCAGAGCGCCGCCGTGGGCGGTGGCGTCCGCTTCGGGCTGTCCGAAGATATCTACGGCGCGGGTTCCTCGGTGTCGCTTGAGTTCGGCAAGGCCTATTCAAACCTGCCCAAGACCGAAACCAACACCCGGTTCCTCGTCACCGGAACCTTCGCGTTCTGATCCGCTTGCGCAACGGCGCAAGCCACTTATCTCCCGGAAATTGCTCACCTTATTTGCCCATTACCGGCGGTTTCGACACACTGATTGCAAACCCGGATTCCCTCCGGCTCTGAGGACGTGCGCATGCGTAAGACCAACACCACCAGAACCCCCGCGACATCCGCGCGTCGGTCTTGCGGTGAGTCGCAGCGCAGCGGCACCCCGGCAGCCGGACCTGCAGAGGTGCGTGCCATGAACAGCAGCCAGAACAGCAGCCTGAACGCCAGCCAGAACAGCAGCCTGAACGCCAGCATGAACAGCAGCCAGAACGCCAGCATGAACAGCGGCACCATCGCCGCGCACGGCACCCGGTCGTGTCTCCCGGCAGGGCGCGGCAGGTTTGGTGTCTGGGCGCGGCAGGCGATGCGGCAGGTCGTTGCGGCGGTCACGTCGATGGCACTGGCCGTGGCGCCCATGCAGGGCGTGGTCCGCGCCGAGGACATCCTCCCCGAAGGCGGGCAGGTGCGTTCCGGCGATATCGACATCCGCCAGGACGGCGGCACCATGACCATCGACCAGCGCAGCAATCGCGGCGTGATCAACTGGAACAAGTATAATGTGGGTGAGCCGAACACCGTCATCTACAACCAGCCGGATGCGAAGTCCTCCACCCTGAACCGCGTCACCGGGGGCACGAAGTCCACCATCGCGGGCACCGTGCGGGCCAACGGCCAGGTCTACTTCGTCAATCCCAACGGCATCGAAATCACCCGCTCCGGCGTGGTCCGCGCCGATGGGTGCGCGAATGGTCCGAGGGTCTTTATCCGGGGCCCGATGCCGGAACAGGCGAACCTCTCACCCATGTGGTGGTCCCGGCTTTCCGGCTTGCGGAACTGGGCCTGATCAAGACGGCGCATCCCGCATTGCAGGCCGATATCGTGATGCATGCGGGCTTCTTCACATCCCTGCCCAACGATGACAGGGCGCTGGCCACTGCGCTCCTGCCGCCGGATACCTCCGCGAGCCTTTGATCGCGCAATCTTTCTGATGTTTCGGGCTTCCTGATGTTGCGGGCGCCACCCGCGCCGGGCATTGCGCGATCCTGAGAGCGGATTCCCGCATGTGTGAAACGCGCGGGGTGAATTGCGCCTGTGTCATCGCGCCTGTTTCATCGATCAGGGGCCAATCGCAAACAACGCGGGCGTGAGGGCGGGAACCTCGTGGTCCCGTCCGCGTTGTATTTCCTGTTACGGACTTTGAGCAATTGGCTCACTGAGAGGTCAGGGAT
>JAEUMJ010000142.1 GCA_016792865.1 Hyphomicrobiales bacterium
TTTGCCGCAGCGGAGGCAACGATGGCCTTCGACTTTGTCTTGCCCGATGCCGTGCTCTTGACCGTTGCGGCTGATGTGGAGGCCGACGCACGCGCCGTTCCGGCCGATGCCGACTTGCCGGCACTTCCGGCACTCTTGCCGGCGCCGTTGCCACCACCGTTTCCGCCGCCATTGCCACCGCCGTTACCGCCGCCATTGCCGCCGCCATTGCCGCCGCCATTTCCATTTCCGGCATGGGCCTTGCCCGCCGTCGTGGTGAGGCCGTGCTCCAGCACCGGCACGAACAGCAAGGCTGCCGCGATCGAAAACGTGGTTGTCAGTTTGCCCAAACGCATGTGTTGCTCCCTCGAATGGATAAGGAAGCGTAACGCGTGCTCGCTAAGGGCAGGCTAAGAAAGCCAGCGGCTATTGTCTCAAATTGAGCGGAGACGGAGCGTGATCACTTCTTTGCGTGAAGTGAAAGGTCCATGATCTGCTTGCTGTTGTCCGCAGCCGTGGTGACGTGCAGCTTCAACTTGCTGCCCAGTGCCGCAGAAAGAAGCTGCGCCGTGATCGTGCTGGCGAGATTGCCCGAAAGCACGAACGCGTGGTCCTTGCCGCGCTTGTCCTTCAGCACAACCGACATGCTGCCATCACCCTTGAGGCTGATTTCCTCCACCCGGCCCGCGAAGCTTGTCTTGGGGGCCTTCTCCTTCACGGGTTTTTCCTTTGGTGTTTTTTCCTTGGCGGCTTTCTCCGCCGCGGCCTTCACCGGCTTCTCCGCCTTGGCATCGGCCTTCTCGGGCTTCAACTCGATCACTCCATCAACCTGTTGACTCATCACAGTTCTCCACATGGGGCTGAGGGGGGAATGAAGTTCACGGGACTGTCACAATCAACATCATTTTTGTGACGGACACATGACAGACATATGACATTTGCAGCGGCGCCGGTGCTGTCATCACCCTTTCATGAAAATCGGCGAGGGCGATGAACGCACAGGAAAATCACATGCTCGACCGTCCGCACATACCCCGCCGCTACCGCGCCATTTTTGTTTCCGACATTCATCTGGGCACGCGGCGTGCTCAGGCTGAAGCCTTTCTCGATTTCCTGAAGGTGACCGAGTCCGAATATCTCTACCTTGTCGGCGACATTGTGGATTCATGGTCGCTGCGCAAGTCATGGATCTGGTTGCAAAGCCACAACGACGTCATCCAGAAGCTGCTGCGCAAGGCGCGCAAGGGCACGAAGCTGATCTACATTCCCGGCAACCACGATGAGAACTTCCGGGACTTCGTCAATCTCAGGTTCGGCAAGGTGGCGATCCTGGAGGAGACGGTGCACACCAGCGCGAAAGGCAAGCGCTACCTCGTCCTCCACGGTGACAAGTTCGACGGCGTCGTCTGCTTTGCGCCTTGGCTGGCGAAGCTCGGCGACAGTGCCTACGAAGCGTCGATGTCGCTCAACTCCAGCATCAACCGGGTGCGCCGCTTCTTCAGGTTGCCCTATTGGTCGCTCTCGGCCTACCTCAAGTTCAAGGTGAAGAAGGCGGTGGAATTCGTCTCGCGCTTCGAGGATGCAGTGGTCCGCGAGGCGCGTCAGCGCAAGTGTGACGGCGTGATCTGCGGCCACATCCACACGCCCGACGACCGGGAGATTTCCGGTATCCATTATCTCAACGACGGGGACTGGGTGGAAAGCTGCTCGGCCCTGGTCGAGCATTTCGATGGACGGTTCGAAATCATCCACTGGCATTCCCGCAACACCGTGGCGGAAGACATGTCCAACCGGCTGCTCTCGCCATCTCCGGTTGAAATCCTGCCCATTCCGGCAAAGCTGTTCTGAAACGACCTGTCCGTCCAAATCTGTCCTGATCGCGTATCAGCCTTGCGTTGACTGATTCAGAACTGATAGTAGTTTCTCCTCAAGAGATGATCGCACCGGTGGTCGGCGCAGGATTCTCCACAATTGAATGATGAGGATGATGCATGGACAGTTTGCTCAGCTTGCGGGTTTTGGATGCCGTTGCCGAACTCAAGAGCTTTGCCGCCGCCGCCCATCGTCTCGGCCTTTCCCCGGCCATGGCCACCAAACATGTCCAGCATGTTGAATCGCGGATCGGCGCGCGCCTGCTGAACCGCACCAGCCGCAGCGTCAGCCTCACCGAAGCAGGGTCCATCTATCTCGCCCGCATGCGGCCCTTGCTGGAGGGTCTCGACGAAGCGGAAGCGCAGATCGCGCAAACCGCCTTGCGGCCCAGTGGCCGCCTCCGTGTCAGTGTGCCGGTGTGGATGGCGAATCCCGCTTTTGCCGTGCTGGTCTCGCGCTATCATCAGCGCCATCCGGACGTGACACTGGAACTGGACCTCAGTGCACGGATGATCAATCTGGTGGAAGACGGTTTTGATCTTGCCATCCGCGTCACCTCCTCGCTGGAGCCGGGTCTCATTGCGCGTCGGCTGGGCGACATGCATTTCAGGCTTGTGGCCTCTCCCGCCTATCTCGACCGCGTGGGCCGCCCACGGCAGCTTTCGGAACTGAACGGGGCGCCGTTCCTGGCCTATACGCAGGTCTCGCGCGAGGGCCGCATCGGCCTGAAAACTCCGGCAGGGGAAGAAGAGGTCCAGTTCAAGCCTGTGATGCTGAGCGGCAACGAGTCGCTGCTCATGTTCGCCGCCCGCGAAGGCATGGGTTACAGCTTCATGCCCCATTGGCTCGTCGACGAGGAACTGAAGGCCGGAACGCTTGAGCACGTCTTGCCGGATGTCGCCCGGCCAACGGTGCCGCTCTATGCAGTCTATCCTGACCGCAGCTATCTGCCGGCGAAAGTCCGCAGCTTCCTCGACTATCTTGTCGAAGCCGAGTTTCCCAATCTCGCAAGGCGCTAGTTTCACTGTTGCGCGTGGCATGTATTTTCAAGTCACGAGGTCTTGATTCACGCAGTCGTGATGACAATATCGTAATCATACCATGCGCGAAGGCGTGATCGTGGCAAAACAAAGATGGTTTACCCCAAGCATTTCTTGTGAAGAAATGCTCCGTTGAAGACTTCGCCAATGTTCAATCCGCATGTGCCTCCCATCTCCTGTTCATCAGGCCCGCAAACGGAAATGGTCCGAAGCGCGGTTTGAAAAACAAACTTTGGAGATTGTCATGAAGAAGATCATTGTTTCGCTTGCCGCCGTTGCAGCCCTGTCCACCGCCGCCATCGCGTCTGACCGTCCGTCGGATCTGAACGCCAGCGGTGCCGGTTATTCCGAGCGCATCGTGCCCGTGAATGCTGCGCCGACGGGCGTTGTCGTGAAGAAGACCACGCCTGCTCCCGAACTCCCGGTGGACAACAGGGAGCAGCGCGACAAGTCCGACATCTGATCTGCCGTCCCGGCTGAACCCGCCACCCTCTCCTCCGCCCGGAGGAGAGGGTTTTTTGTTGCCCGGGGCCGGGAAAGCTCCGCCAGGCAGGGAAAAAACACGGCAATTCCGCGTTGCATTGATCTCTGTCAGGTTGGCGTGACACTTATGCGTGTAAGTGACATGACTCGGAGGTGTGCCATGCTCCCGGTCATTCTGCCAATTGCCTTGGCTTTTCTGATGTTTACGGTGGGATTGCGTCTCTCGCTTGCGAACCTTGCCGCAACGGCCACCCGTCCGTTTCCTCTCCTCGCGGGACTCTTCGTGCAGGTTCTGCTCCTGCCGGCAATGGCCTGGGTGATCATCAGGGTCATGGGCCTGCCGCCGGAAGCCGCCCTCGGCCTGATGATCATTGCCGTCTGCCCCGGCGGCATCACCTCGAATTACGTCAGCCTTCTTGCAGGGGCGGATGTGGCGCTGTCCACCGCCATGACGCTGGTGACAAGCATCGCCGCCAGCCTTTCGATCCCCATGTTGCTCGGCCTCAGCGGCATTGAAGTGGGTGCCACCAGCCTTGTGCGCATGGCGCTGGTCATGACGGCGGTAACGGCGGTACCGTTGCTCCTCGGAATGGTGCCCCGTGCCCTTGCTCCAGCGCTGGCGCAACGCCTGTCGCGCGCCACCGACGCGCCGGCCAAGGTCGTGTTTGCGGGAATCGTGCTGGCCACCTTCTGGCAGAACCGCGACGCCCTGGTGGCCAGTGCGGGCGATACTGGCCCCGCCGTTCTCGTTCTCAATGTCTGTGCCGTTGCCGTCGCCCTGTGCACGCGCTTCCTGCCGGGTATTTCCAGGGCGCAGTCGCTCGCCATCGCCGTCGAAACCGGATTGCAGAACGCCGCCATTGCCATCTTCATCTGTTCAAGCCTGTTGGGGCGGCCGGAACTCGCCGTGCCCGCGCTCATCTATGCGGTCGCCATGAATGTCACGGCGCTGGTGTTGGTCGGTGCCGCGCGCAGGCTCGGGGCAAAGGATGAAATTGCCATCGGGAGATCAGCAACGTGAAGGACGACACAGCACTCGACCGCCTGCAATCGCTTGCGCCACTGGGCGAAACCTTCGGCGCAACGCGCGTGGAAGCGCAGGCCCGCCGCACTTTTGTCCGTGAACTGTTCGATCAGGTCGCCCCGCGCTACGACCTGATGAACGACCTCATGAGCTTCGGCCTGCACCGCCTGTGGAAACAGGCGGCCGTCGCGGCGGCAGCAGCAACACCGGGGGCGGCGACAGGGACCATCGTGGACCTCGCGGGGGGCACCGGTGATCTTTCCCTCGCCCTGCGCAAGCGCCTGCCCCAGGCCCGCATCGTTCTCGCCGATGCCAGCCCCGGCATGGTGGCCGTGGCGGAAGCCCGCGCCCAGGGGAAAATCGAGTGCAAGGTTGCGGAAGGCGAACACATGCCGTTTGAAACCGCGTCCGTCGATGCGGTGATGCTGTCCTTCGGGCTGCGCAACATGACTGACCCGCCTGCGGCGATCCGCGAGGTCTTTCGCGTCCTGAAGCCCGGCGGCCGTCTTGTGCTGCTGGAGTTCTCCAAGCCTGCCGCATGGTTTGCGCCGCTCTACAACATCTTTTCGCGGTTCGTCATCCCGGCGCTGGGTGCATTGGTGTCGGGCAATCGCGGAGCCTACAGGTATCTTGTCGATTCCATCAGGCTGTTTCCCGATGCCCAGAGCATCACCCGCGAATTGACCGCTGCCGGATTTGATCGCGTGACGCTGCGGCGCTTTGTTTTCGGCGTTGCGGCCCTTCACGTTGCGGAGATTGCCGAATGACCGTGCGTGACCAGACCTTTGAACACCTCCGCCGCCTGCCGGTGGCCAGCCGCTGGGTATTGGCGGCGCGGCTGAAGACCGTCGGCCTTTCGCTCACTCCGGTTCTCTGCGGCGCGTGGATTGCAACCCATGAGGTGAAGGTGAACCTGGCGCTTGCGATCTGTGCCGCCGTTTCGGCGCTCGCCATTCAGGTGGGAACGAACCTGTGGAACGATGCGGCGGATGCCGAGCGCGGCACCGATACGGACGAACGGCTCGGTCCGCCCCGCATGACGGCGATGGGACTGCTCGATGCCGCGCAGGTGAAGTCGGCTGCGCATCTCGCCTTTGCCACGGCCGTCATTGCGGGCCTTCCCCTTGTTGCGGCCGGCGGCTGGCCGATCATGGCTATCGGCCTCGCCTCGCTCCTGCTGGGCTATGCCTATTCGATGGGCCCCGTTCCGCTTTCGCACACGCCGCTGGGCGAACTCATCGTCGTCATCTTCTTCGGCATCATTGCCGTGACCGGAACAGCCCATGTGATGGGGGCCGAACTGAGCCGCGAGGGCATTGTGGCCGGCCTGATGATGGGGTTGCCATCGGGGGGCGTGCTGCTCCTGAACAATCACCGCGACCGCAGCACCGATGAAGCCGCAGGCCGGTTGACGCTGGCCATCCTGGCCGATGTGGCGGGGGCCAAGATCATTTACGCCGCCCTGCTGTTTGGCGCCGTTGCCCTGCTTCCGGTCCTGGCAGTCGACAAGACGATGATACCGGCGCTGGCGGGGCTTCTGTCTCTCGTGGCGGGGGCCTTGTCCTATGCCGTGTGGCGCACGCCCGTTTCGGCGGAGATCAACCGCTTCCTCCCGCTCACCGTGCTGTTCCAGTTCGGCCTCTTTGCCGCGCTGGTCATCGGGCGGGGCTGAACGGAAAAAGGAAGGCACCATGGCTGGTGCCTTCCCCGGTTCAGGGCGGCGCAGACAAGGTCCGCGCCGTTCACATCATGCCGAAGGGCGTTGGATCACTTCGCTTCTGACGTGACCGAGTCACGGGACTGGTACTGGCGGCGTTCCTGCGGATCCTTGTTCTCATCGGTGATCGAGCACGTCGTCTGCGAGCCATTGAGCCAGTTCTGGATGGCGGCATTGCAGGGCTTGGAGGTATCCGGAGCGGCGAAGGCAGCGGAAGCCGAGAGGAGCGAGAAGGCGAGGGCGATGGAAAGACGCTTCATGGTCATTGTCCTTTGGTTGGTCAGTTCGGGTTTGCAGCATCTGCTCTCCAACGCCCCGTAGGAGAGTGATGATGTTGCGGCACCATCGCTGGTGCTGGACGGAAAATGGGGAGCCGCCCCCCGCTTTCAATTCGCCAAAACGTCTGGCGAGCCATGCAGCCGACCCCCGCCGCCGTTCATTAAACATTCAGTAACCATGGAAACCGGCAGGGTGCGATCGGGGCATGTGCCACGCCGATTTCGGACCTAAGTGGTTGAGCTTATTTGCCAATTATTTGGACGACCATTACGCACGAGGAACCGGGGCGGTACACCAATGCCCTCGCTATCCTCGGGTAGTGCAGGGTGGAGTTCCTCGTTCGATCCCCAGTTACCCATACTACGGGCGAGGAACTCCTTTTCTGCCGCGCCACCGCTGTCCGCTCCAGATTGGTCGCCATGCGAGACACAGGATTTCACGCGAGACACATCGTATAATGAAAGTCGGCGATCCTGCATGGCGTCCGGCGACCCAGAATGGGTCAGGGGCGCTGACAATTCGTCACCCCTCAGCATGCGGGGCAAATCGTCATCCCTCGTTGCACCGCAATGAAGCCAGGTTGTAATGTGCGGAGTGGGCCGTATAAGGTGAAACATGGCCAACGTTCCCTCCGTGCCGCGAGTGCAATCAGCGTGGTGATCCGTGCTCAAGAATAACGACCGCAAAGACGTACATAACTCGGACGTTCCCGTGGTGTGCCGCGCTTGCGAGGCCCGGCATCGTGGCATTTGTGGTGCGCTCTCCCCTGAACAGCTTCTGGAATTGAGCAAGCACACGACCAAGATGGTCTATTCCGCCGAAAGTGAAATCGCTCCGGTCGGGCAGGAGGTCGCTCGCCAGGCCAATATCCTGAGCGGCGTCGTCAAGCTGAGCAAGCTCACTGCCGATGGCCGCCAGCAGATCGTGGGGTTGCAGTTCGCCCCCGACTTCATGGGCCGTCCCTATTCCCGCAACAGTGAAGTCACGGTGGAAGCGGCGACCGATGTCAAGGTTTGCGCCTTCCCGGCAGGCACTCTCGAATCCCTGATGCGTGACACGCCCGGCCTTGAACACAGGCTGCATGAGCAGACGCTGAAGGAACTTGATGAAGCCCGTGACTGGATGCTGACGCTGGGCCGCAAGACCGCATCTGAAAAGGTTGCCAGCTTCCTTTACCTGATCGCCACCCACGCGGACCCGGAACTGGACACGGCAGAAGGGGCAATCAGCTTCGACATTCCGTTGAAGCGTTCCGACATCGCCGATTTCCTGGGCCTCACCATCGAAACGGTCAGCCGCCAGTTGACCAAGCTGCGCCACGCGGGCGTGATCAACATCCACAACAACCGCACCATCGAAGTGCCGGATCTCGACCGCCTGCGCCAGATGACCGAGCAGGATACCGCCTGAGCGGTGCCCTGAGCGTTACACGGCCTTCGAGTATTGCCGCGGCGCCAGTTCCAGCCAGGCATCGAACCGCGAAGCGATGATGCGGGCGAATGGCCATGCGGCAGGCTCGATCTTGAACAGGCCATCGGACACCTCGCAGAAGCCGTCGCGGTCCTCATGCGCAATCCGCTCGGCCAGTTCAACCAGGCCCTGTGAGCGGTGGCCGAAACGTTCGGCCAGTTCGGTGAAGCAGAAGGCATAGTCGCACATCAGGCGTTCGATGACCCAGCCGCGCATCTTGTCGTCGGCGGTGAGGGCAATGCCGCGCGTGAAGGGAATCTCGCCGGCGGCAACCTTTGCGTTGTACTGGCCGGTCGCCGGTTCGTTCTGGACATAGCCATCGGCAAAGCGGCCAATGGAGGAGGGCCCGAGCGGCAGCAGGATCTCCGCCTGGTCATCGGTGTAGCCCTGGAAATTCCGGTTGAGCCGGCCTTCGTTGGCGGCAATCGCCAGGGAGTCGCTGGGCAGGGCAAAATGATCAATTCCGAGAGCCTCGTATCCTGCATCGGCAATCATCTTCGCCGCCAGCCGGGCCTGTTGATATCGCTCGCGCGAGCCCGGCAGGTCTTCGTCCCTGATCATCTTCTGGTGCGTCTTGAGCCACGGCACATGGGCGTAGCCGAACAGCGCAATACGGTCAGGCCCGATCTCGATCACCTGGGCGATCGTCTTCTGCAAGCGCTCCATGGTTTGCAGCGGCAAGCCATAAAGGGCGTCGATGTTGATCGACTTCAGCCCGGCGGCCCGCAACTGGAGAACCAGGTCGCGGGTAATGTCAAAGCCTTGCGGACGGTTGATGGCCGCTTGCACGGCGGGATCGAAATCCTGCACCCCGATGCTGGCCCGCGTCATGCCGAAGGCGAGCAGGGCGGCAATGCTGCCCTCCTTGATGTCGGATGGATCGAGTTCGATACTGATCTCGGTGCCATCGTCGATGGCGAAGGCCGAATCCAGCGCCGTGCGAAGGCGCTTCAGGTCATCCGGCTGCAACAGGCTGGGGCTGCCCCCGCCCAGATGCAGGCGCGAGAGGCGCGGGCGGCGCGTCAGCCTGCTTTTCCACAGGGCGATTTCATCGATGAGCGACGAGACATAGGCGCGTACCGGATCGTAGCGCAGCGTCTGCTTGGTGTGACAGCCGCAGAACCAGCAAAGCCTGTCGCAGTAGGGAATGTGGATGTATGCAGAAACCGCATAGGCGGCATCGACCGCTGCGATGAAGGCCTTCTGCAGATCGCGCCCGCCGGTGGGCTGGAAGTGATTCGCCGGGGGATAACTCGTGTAGCGCGGCAGGCTTTGCGGATATTTCGCCAGGACTGCGTCGGGATTGAAGACCCCACTCATGATGAATGCCTTTGTACAAGCGGCAGGATGTGCTCGCGCTCGAAGGCGATGTGCCGCCTCACGCTTTCGAAGAAGCCGCGCAGCATCCAGGCAAGGGATTCGACGTTGCTGGAGCCACGGTCGGTGACGAACTGCCGCAGCGAGACGCACAGGTCGCCGGCAAATTCCTCATCGCCCAGATGCTCGTAACGCAATCGTTCGATTGTGGATTTCAGTTCCGTCGAGGTGTCGGGAAGGGACAGCAGGAGCGGATATACCGTTCCTTCCTCGAAATCATGTGCCCGCTTGATGAGCGGAACGACATTCTGCGCCATGAGCAGGCAATCACGGGCGTCCACGGCGTCGGGCAGGAGATCGGCCATGGTCTCGAGCCTGTCGCAGAAGCGGGCCTGCTCTTTCAAATGATGCTGCAACGTCAAGGCAATGCCTGCGGGGGCTGCTTGCTCTGGCGATGCCGTATTGAACGGGGCTGCTGTTGTCATTGTCCGGGATATCCTGTTGCGGCAAATTGACCGCTGGCGAGTTCAGCGTCGTTGATCTGAATCAAGGTCACGGTTTTGCCGCACTGTCACAAGGCACAGTGCAAACGCGGGTCATCCCATTGGTTCCCTCCGACCCGGGTATTGCAAACCAAGACTGGCTGGAAAGGTTCGCCACAATGAGAAACGGTACATCTGCAATCGCTGTCGCTGTGGCAGCCTTTCTGGCACTTTTGGGTGCCGCATTAGGGCAGGATGCCCTATTCAGGATCCAGGCATGGATCGTCTTCACGGTGCTCGCTTTGGGCGCCGTTTTCCTGTTCCGCCGGGTCAGCTTCGGCCCGGCCGGTGCTGCTGCCCTGACGGGTGAACAGGCCGCCTACAACGACGACGTCATCCGCTGGGGTGTCATCGCCACGCTCTTTTGGGGCACGGCTGGCCTTCTGGTCGGCGTCATCGCTGCAACCCAGCTTGCCTACCCGGCCTTCAACATCCCGCCCTTCCTGAACTTCGGGCGCCTGCGCCCGCTGCACACTTCGGCGGTGATCTTCGCATTCGGCGGCAACGCCCTGATCGCCACGTCCTTCTACGTGGTCCAGCGCACCTGCCGCGCCCGCCTCTTCGGTGGCTGGCTGCCGTCCTTCGTGTTCTGGGGCTACCAGCTTTTCATCGTGCTGGCTGCCACGGGCTACCTGCTGGGCATCACCCAGGGCCGCGAATATGCCGAACCCGAATGGTATGTTGACCTCTGGATCACGGTTGTCTGGGTGGCCTATCTCCTTGTCTTCCTCGGCACGCTGGTGAAGCGCAAGGAACCCCACATCTACGTGGCAAACTGGTTCTATCTCTCCTTCATCGTCACGATTGCCATGCTGCATCTCGTGAACAACCTCGCGGTGCCGGTGTCCTTCCTCGGCGTCAAGAGCTACTCCGCCTTCTCCGGCGTGCAGGATGCGCTGACGCAGTGGTGGTACGGTCACAACGCCGTGGGCTTCTTCCTCACCGCCGGCTTCCTCGGCATGAGGTACTACTTCGTGCCCAAGCAGGCCAACCGCCCGGTCTACTCTTATCGCCTGTCGATCGTGCACTTCTGGGCCCTGATCTTCATGTACATCTGGGCCGGCCCGCACCACCTCCACTACACCGCGCTGCCTGACTGGGCCCAAACCCTCGGCATGGTCTTCTCGGTGATGCTGTGGATGCCTTCATGGGGCGGCATGATCAACGGCCTGATGACGCTCTCCGGCGCCTGGGACAAGCTGCGCACCGATCCGGTTCTGCGCATGATGGTGATGTCGATCGCCTTCTACGGCATGTCCACCTTCGAAGGCCCGCTGATGTCGATCAAGGCAGTGAACGGCCTGTCGCACTACACGGACTGGACCATCGGCCACGTTCATTCCGGCGCCCTCGGCTGGGTCGGCATGGTGTCCTTCGGTGCCATGTACTTCCTCGTGCCGAAGCTCTGGAACCGCAAGCAGCTCTACAGCCTGCGTCTGGTGAACTGGCACTTCTGGCTCGCCACCCTCGGCATCGTTGTCTACGCCGCCGTGATGTGGGTGTCGGGTATCATGCAGGGCCTGATGTGGCGCGAGTATGATGGCCAGGGCTTCCTTGTGTACAGCTTCGCTGAAACCTCGGCTGCCATGCATCCCTACTACGTCATGCGTATCCTGGGTGGTGTCCTCTACCTGCTCGGCATGCTGGTCATGATCTACAACGTCTACAAGACGATCCGCGGCGACGTGCGTGCGGAAGTCCCGATGGGCGCTGAAGCGCCTGCCCTCAAGCCTGCCGAATAAGGAGCAACTTCACTATGGCTACCAACAACGCACCTGCGCTCGGCTTCCACAGCAAGATCGAACGCAACGTCACGCTGCTCCTTGTTCTCTCCCTTCTGGTGGTGACCATCGGCGGCATCGTGGAAATCGCTCCGCTGTTCTGGCTGCAGAACACCATCGAGAAGGTGACAGGGATGCGTCCCTACTCGCCTCTCGAACTGGCGGGCCGCAACATCTACATCCGCGAGGGCTGCTATGTCTGCCACTCGCAGATGATCCGCCCCTTCCGCGACGAGGTGGAACGCTATGGCCACTACAGCCTTGCGGCTGAGTCCATGTTCGACCACCCCTTCCAGTGGGGTTCCAAGCGCACGGGTCCGGACCTGGCCCGCGTGGGCGGGAAGTACTCCAACGACTGGCACGTCCAGCACCTGGTGAATCCGCGCAACGTCGTTCCGGAATCGATCATGCCTCCCTACGCCTTCCTGGCGAACGCGCAGATCGATCCGTCCAACATCGCTGATCATCTCAAGACCCTCAGCGTGGTCGGCGTGCCCTATACCCAGGAGCAGATCGACAACGCCGTTGCCGACATGACCGCCCAGGCCAACCCCGATCAGGACAGCGCGGCCCTTCTCGCCCGCTATCCGAAGGCCAACGTCGGCAACTTTGACGGCGATGCCGCCAAGCTCACCGAAATGGATGCGCTTGTCGCCTACCTGCAAGTGCTCGGCACCCTCGTGGACTTCTCGGCCTACAAGCCCGAAGAAAACGAACGCTAAGGAGAGGACATCATGGATCTCGATTATCATTCCATGCGGACCTTCGCCGATAGCTGGGGCCTGCTCTTCATGTTCCTGACCTTTGTCCTCGTGATCTGGATGGCGCTTCGCCCTTCGGCAAAGAAGTCCCACGAAGACGCTGCAAATATCCCTTTCAAGGAGTAACTATCCATGTCCGGCAACCGTGAAATTGACCAACTGTCTGGCGTGGACACAACCGGCCACGAATGGGACGGCATCAAGGAACTCAACAACCCTCTGCCACGCTGGTGGCTGTGGACCCTGTACCTGACCATCATCTGGTCGATCGGCTACATGGTGGTCTATCCCGCAATCCCCGGCCTCTGGGGTGCGGAAGGCGCCACCAAGGGCATCTGGGGCTGGGGCAGCCGCGCTGACCTGCGCACGCAGATGACCACCGTCGAGCAGGGCCGTCAGGCCATGAACGACAAGATCGCCACGATGGACATCAACGCCATCATGGCCGATCCGGAAGCCCGCAACTTTGCCGTCTCGGCCGGCGCATCGCTCTTCAAGGTGAATTGCGTGCAGTGCCACGGCTCTGGCGCACAGGGTGGCCCCGGCTATCCCAACCTGAACGACGACTCCTGGCTGTGGGGCGGCAAGCCTGAGCAGATCGTGGCGACACTGGAGAACGGCATTCGCGTTGCCGGCAACCCGGACACGCGCGACAGCCTCATGCCGGCGTTCGGCAAGGATGGCCTGCTCGAACCGGAGAAGATCAACCAGGCTGCAAACTATGTACGCCAGCTCGCCAACCTTGAGCATGATGCAGGGCTGGCAACGGCCGGTGCGACTGTCTTCGCCGAAAACTGTGCCTCGTGCCACGGTGAGAAGGGTGAGGGCAACCAGGATCTTGGTGCGCCGCAGTTGAATGACGCCGTATGGCTCTACGGCGACAGCCTCGAGGCCATCACCACGCAGGTCCAGACCCCGCGGCATGGTGTCATGCCTGCCTGGAAGGACAAGCTCGGTGAAGGTAAGGTAAAGGCACTTGCCGCCTACGTGCTGTCTCTGGGTGGCGGCCAGTAACCGCCTTCCAGTCAGAAAGGTCCAAACCCCAAAGTGAATACGCACACGATCATCGACAAGCAGGAAGCCAAGGCCGTCAACACCGGCGCCAAGGCACAAAGTTCCCTCTACGCCGCCCACGAAAAGGTCTTTCCGAAGCGTGCAGAAGGAAACTTCCGGAAGCTGAAGTGGATCATCATGGCGATCACTTTGGGGATCTACTACCTGACCCCCTGGATCCGCTGGGATCGCGGACCGTTCGCGCCCGATCAGGCGGTGCTGCTCGACATGGCGCACCGCCGCTTCTATTTCTTCTTCGTCGAAATCTGGCCGCAGGAATTCTATTTCGTCGCCGGTCTTCTGGTGATGGCGGGCGTCGGCCTGTTCCTCATCACCTCGGTTGTGGGACGCGCCTGGTGCGGATACTCCTGCCCGCAGACGGTGTGGACCGATCTCTTCATCAAGGTTGAAGAACTGGTGCAGGGCGACCGGAATGCCCGCATCAAGCTCGACAAGCAGCCCTGGTCGCTGCGCAAGCTTTCCCTCATCAGCTTCACGCATTTCATCTGGCTGGCGATTTCCGTCGCCACGGGCGGCGCGTGGATCTTCTATTTTGCCGACGCCCCGACACTGCTCAAGGATTTCGTGACGCTGCAGGCGCCGTTCATCGCTTATGGCACCGTGGCTGTCCTCACCGCGACGACCTACCTTCTCGGCGGCATCATGCGCGAGCAGGTGTGCATCTACATGTGCCCGTGGCCGCGCATTCAGGCTGCCATGCTGGATGAAGACTCCCTCGTCGTCACCTATAACGACTGGCGTGGCGAACCCCGTTCCGCCGGCACCAAGAAGGCCGCCGCAGCGGGACTTGCGGTGGGGGATTGCATCGATTGCAACGCCTGTGTCGCCGTTTGCCCCACCGGCATCGACATCCGCGATGGCCAGCAGCTTGAATGCATCACCTGCGCGCTCTGCATCGATGCCTGCAACGGGATCATGGACAAGATCGGAAAGCCGCGCGGCCTGATCGGCTATTCCACCTTGCGCGACTACAACCACAACATGGACATCGCCTGCCCGGATGCAACCGACGAGGTCTGGGGCCGCATCGATCCCGCCCGTGTGCACAAGCCCGGCGGGGGCTTCATCGATGGCCTGAAACACTTCGACTGGAAGATCTTCTTCCGTGCCCGCACCATGATCTACATGGGCATGTGGTCCCTCATCGGGATTGGCCTCGTGTTCCTGCTGCTCACCCGCGACCGCCTGGAGGTGAATGTGCAGAAGGACCGCAACCCGGTGGCGGTGAAGCTGTCTGATGGCTCGATCCGCAACGGCTACACCATGAAGATCCTCAACATGATGCCGGAACCGCGCACCATCACCCTGATGATCGACGGCCCGCCCGGTGCCTCCATGACGATCGGTGAAATGGAAGACGTGAAGGGCCGCAGCGCCGAAATCCCGGTGGAGCCGGACAAGCTGCGCGCGCTCCATGTTTTCGTCACAGTCCCCGGCCAATTGGCCGTGAAGGGCCGGACGGATTTCCGCATCATCGTGACGGACAAGCAGTCTTTCGAGACCGACACGTACAAGGCGATTTTTGAAGTTCCGGAGAACATGCAATGACGGGCAACGGCACCATGCGCGAATTCACCGGAAAGCACATGCTGGCAATCATGCTGGCCTTCTTCGGCGTGGTTTTCGCCGTGAACTTCACCATGGTCTATTTCGCCCGACATAGCTGGACCGGGCTTGTGGTCGAGAACTCCTACGTCGCAAGCCAGGAATTCAACGAAAAGACGGCAGCGATGGAAGCCGATGCCGCGCTTGATGTGCATCCGGACCTCACGGTCGAGCAAGGCGTCCTGAAACTCTCGCTGCATACCAAGGCCGGCGAACCCGTTCCCGCCACGGCCGTGAAGGTGACACTGGGCCGCCCCTCCGACGACGGTGAGGATTTCACGGTCGAACTTGCGGCCGGCGCCCCCGGTCACTTCGAAGTGGCCAAGGAGATCGCATCCGGCCAGTGGACCGGCATGCTTTCGGCCGAGTTGCCGGGCCACGGCGCCTGGTCGCGTCCCATCCGTCTTGTGCTGAAATAAGGTCAGGCGGGAGTCATGCCATGTCATGCTGTGCTGCCCCGCTGATCAGTGACGCCGCCCGCGAGACCCTGTCCGCGAGCCGCATTGCCCTTCTCGAAGATCTCCGCGCCAATGCAAGGCAATTGGTTGATGGCCGCGTCAGCTACCTGCTCTCCGCGCCGGCCATGCATTGCGGCAACTGCATTTCCACAATCGAGGACAGTGTCTCCCGGATCGAAGGCGTGAGCGATGTCCGCGCCAACCTCACGCTCCGCCGCGTGTCGGTGACCCTCGATGATGCTTCCCGCAGCCTCCTCCCGGTGATCCAGACACTGGAGACGTTGGGTTACGCCACGCAATCCCTCTCTGCAGAGGAAAGCGGGCAGGGCGATCCGGAATTCAAGGTGCTGTTGCGCTCGCTGGCGGTTTCCGGTTTCGCGGCAGCCAACATCATGCTGCTGTCCATTCCGGTGTGGAACGGCGCGGATGGCGCAACCGAGTCGCTGTTCCATGCCATCTCCGCGCTGATCGCCATTCCCGCCGTCGCCTTTGGCGGCATGCCCTTCTTCCGCTCCGCAGCGGCGGCCCTGCGCCACCGTCGCGTCAACATGGATGTGCCGATTTCGCTTGGCGTGTTGCTCGCAACCGGCATGTCGCTGTACGAGAGTTTCCTGGGCGGTGGCCACGCCTACTTCGATGCGGCCACTTCGCTCCTGTTCTTCCTGCTCATCGGCCGGGTGCTCGACCAGATGATGCGCGCCCGCGCCCGCACGGCCGCCGACAGCCTTGCAAGGCTCTCGTCCAAGGGCGGCTTCATTGTCGGCGAGACCGGCGATGTCACCTACGTGGCGCTTGATGCGATCGACCCCGGCATGCGCATCCGCGTCTCGGCGGGAGAGCGTTTCCCCGTCGATGGCACGGTCATTGAGGGCGTCAGCGATGTTGATCGCGCCCTGGTGACCGGCGAAAGCGAACCGCAGCGCCTGACCGAAGGCGCCGGAGTCGAAGCGGGCACGCTCAACCTCACCGGCCCGATCGACATGATCGCAACGCGCCCGGCGCGGGAATCCTTCCTCGCCGAAGTGACGCAGATGATGGCGGCGGCAGAAAAGGGCCGCTCTACCTACGTGCGCCTCGCCGACCGCATGGCGCGGGTCTATGCCCCGGTCGTGCACGTGCTTGCCTTTACCTCCTTTGCGGGCTGGATGCTGTGGACGGGTGGCGACCTGCACCAGTCCTTCACTGTGGCGGTTGCCGTCCTGATCATCACCTGTCCCTGTGCGCTGGGCCTCGCCGTTCCTGTCGCCCATGTGGTGAGTGCGGGACGTCTCTTCTCCAGCGGCATCTTGCTGAAGGATGGCTCGGCCCTCGAACGCCTCGCGGCGATCGACGGGGCTGTCTTCGACAAGACGGGCACGCTGACCACGGGCGAGCCTGCCGTTGTCTCCTCGCAGATTCCGGCGGGGCGCATCGCGGCCATTGCCAAGGCCTTGGCGCTTCGCAGCGTGCACCCGGCGGCCCGCGCCCTCGCGCGTCACATTCCCGGCGCGCCGGAAGCCCTGGTGACGGAGCTGCATGAAGTGCCCGGCCACGGTGTCGAAGGCCGTGTCGAGGGCCAGCGCGTGCGCCTCGGCCGCAGCACATGGGTTGCCGAAATCGCAGGCTCCGGCCCGCCGAACGGTCATGGTGTCGCCTTCGCGATGGAGGGAGAAGCCATGGC
>JAEUMJ010000193.1 GCA_016792865.1 Hyphomicrobiales bacterium
GGCTGGCGGACAGCGCCCAGGCGAGGGCGTGTTCGCGGCCGCCGCTGCCGATCAGAAGGACATTCATGACTTCAGCTGCACATTCGATGAGAGAGCCACGCGGCTCGATTTGACATGGAGGACGGCGGGGCCGGGGGCGGCAAGGAAGGCAGACACGGTGCCGTCCACGTCATTTTCGCCCCGCGAGATGTTGAACGAAGCGGCTCCGAAAGACCTGGCCCAGGCGTCGAAATCGGGATTGGAGAGATTGGTGCCCGAGACGCGGCCCGGAAACTCCCGTTCCTGATGGGCGCGGATGGTGCCATAGATCCCGTTGTTGGAGATGACGATTTTCGGGGACGCGCCATAGGCCATCGCGGTTGCGATTTCCTGTCCCGTCATCAGCACGCCGCCATCACCCACGAAACACAGCGCGGTGCGGCCGGGCTGAACGAGCGATGCAGCGACGGCACCCGGAACGCCCAGGCCCATCGCCCCCACAATGCCGCCGATCAGTGTGTTGTCTGGCGTCATCTTCCAATGCCGGTGAACCCAGGTGGAGATGTTGCCCGCATCCGTCACGATGATCGCGTCCCTTGGCGAGAGACGGGCGAGCGCATCCACGACCACGCCGAAATCAATGCCATCGGGGGCGTCCACCGGCGAGAACACCTGCAACCCCCTGACGACTCCATTCACCTTGCTGATCCAGCTTTCGCGGGTGGCACTCACCACGCGGGCCGTGTTCGCCATGCCGGACAGCACGGCCACGGGATCTGCAATCAGGCCGAGGTCGGTGCGGAAGACATGACCGATGGGCTTGCTGTCGGGATAGACATGGACGAGTGTCTGCTTCGGCGCGGGCGCTTCCGGAAACGTGTAGCCAAGGCTCGCCACATCGCCCAGGCGTGTTCCGATGGCGACGATGAGATCGGCATCGGCGAGCACCTTGCGATGCGCTGCCAGGGCGCCAAAACCGAGGTGCCCGGCATAGAGCGGCGAGGCATTGTCGAAAATCTCCTGGTTCTTCCAGGTCACGGCGACGGGAAGGCGCTGTGCTTCCGCAAATCGCTGCAGCGCGGCCTTTCCGGCAGCACTGCGCAATGCGCCGCCCGCCACCAGCACCGGGCGTTCGCTGGCGTCGATCAACGCCTGGATGCGCGTGAGGTCGGCGGGGTTGGTGCCAATGGCGGCACGCGGAAAGACCACGGGTTCCCTTGCGTCAACCTCATCATCGAGCATGTCTTCGGGAAGCGAGAGCACGACAGGGCCGGGAATGCCCTCCTGCGCCAGCCGGAAGCTGCGGGGCAGAAGTTCATGCAGCTTGCGGCCGTCGTTCACTTCATACACGCCCTTGGCCATGCCGCCGAAGAAGCCCTGATAATCCACCTCCTGGAAGACGCCGCGCGTGCGCTCTTCCCGCGCCACCTGTCCCACCAGCAGGATCACGGGAAGGCCGTCCTGATCTGCCATGTGAATGGCGATCGACGCATTGGTGGCACCGGGGCCACGGCTCACCATGAAGACCGCAGGTTCGCCCGTGAGCTTGGCTTCGCTACAGGCCATGAAGCCTGCGCCGCCTTCGTGGCGGCAGACGATCACCTCGATGCCGCTGGCATGGAGGGCGTCAAGAAGCGTCAGGTAGCTTTCCCCCGGCACGCAATAGACGCGCCTTATGCCGTGGGCTTTCAGGGATTGGACAATATGGTCGGCTGCGCGCATGTCGATTCCGGACGAGGAGGGGTTTTGAGGCCCCTCATGCCCGAAACAACCCGGCCCTGTCGATAGGACTTACTGGCTTGCGGCGTTGAGTTTTTCGAGGGCCTTCCGGGCCTGTTCGTTGCCCGCCACGGCAGCCTTGTCGTACCATTCCTTGGCCTTGGTGGCATCGGGTGTGAGACCACGGACATTCATGGAGGCGTAGACGGCGGGATCATAGGTCTGGCCCGCGCCATAGGCACCCTCGGCAAGGCCCATGCCGTGTGCCTTGATGAAGAACTGGCGGGCCGACACGAGGTCACCCGTCTTCATCAATGCCTCACCCTTGCCAAGCATGGTCTTGGCTTCGCTGTTCTCGGCTTCCTGCGGCAGCGGAATGGCCTGCGGCAAGGGCTGGATGCCCGCCTGCATTTCAGGCGGCGCGCTGGCCGGCTGCACGGTCACGTCGGAGAGGTCGAGCGCCACCGTCATTTCGCGGGGCGGGGCCGCCTGGGCACCGGTCTTTTCCTCAACCGCCGCAACATTCAGATCGAGCTGCGAGGACTGGGCACTCGGAACCACGAGCTTCACGCCCTGGATTTCGGCGGGTTTCAGGAGCCACTCGCCGTCGGCCACCTCGGTGCCCTTGGTCAGGTAGGCATCATTCGGCAGGCCCGTGATTTTCAGGGCGAGGGGAATGTCCGGGTCAGCGGGTACCGCAGAAAGCTCAAGCGGAATGGGATTGTTGAGTGCACCGCTGGCATCCGCCACGTCGATGCGGGGAATGCGGACCGGCTTCTTGGTGAGGACGGTGTTGCCACCGGCGGGAGACGCGGCAGCGGGGGCCACGTCGGCCGTCTGCGTTTCCACAGCCGAGGGCCGCTGCATCAGCGCCAGCACGGCACCGATTGCAGTCGAGGCACCATCGACCGTCGCCGTGTAGCCCTTGTGCAGGACGCCGATGTTCGAGCTTGCCACGCCGGCCACGCCGCCGATGGTGCAGGCCACGGCAAAAAGTCCGGCAATCTTGAGCGGCGAGAGGCGGGCGCGGCCCTGCGCCTGCTGCTCGCGGTTGCCACGCGAATTCATCTTCTTCTGCCACTCGCGGAATCTCAGGTTGCCGTCATCCTCTGCGACGGCGCTGCGGCCCATGGGGCGGTCGTGCGGCATGGTCGAGAAGGGCGGAACGGGTCCGGCGACCTGGCGCTTGGCATTCTGGAAGCGTTCTTCGAGGCGGCGGCGATAGCTCTCGTAGGCTTCCGGGCTTGGCTGTTCGAACATCGGCGCATGGGCGCGGGCAGAGCGGTAGCGCTCGGCGAGTTCGTGATTGCTGTCGGTGTTGAGCGGACGGCCGAACCAGCTCGGCGTCACGTCGCGATCGTCGGACTCCTGCTGCCCGTCTTCATAGTCGGACTGCTGCTCGTCCTGCTCCTCATAGGACTGTGGCGCGTCCAGTTCCTCGAACGCGTAGGCTTGCGGCTCTTCGTTTTCCGTTACGGCCTGTTCGGGGAAAGAGGGCGCTTCCGGATCATCGGCGGGGATGTCCTTCTCCGGCGCACGTGAAGGCGTATTGCGCTTGGATTTGCTCATTGCCCGTCTCCTTGTTGGATTTCTGTTTCGGCACCCGAGGTAGCCTCGGCAGCAAGTTCGTTGAGAGCGGCCTGGGCGGCGCGATGGCGCGTCCAGCCGGGAATTTCGGCGGAAAGATTGGCGTTGATCTTCAGGCGATCGGCATTGCGGAGCAGTGCCATGGTGAAATTCTTCAGGCGCGTGTCGATCGCCTTGTCCGGGTTGCGCGTCAGCACCATCACCGCCAGGGGAGCCGCAACGGTTTCAACATCCGCGTCCTTGGCGATCAGGGAAGGAACGTCTGCCGCTCCCAGCATCATCGGCACGTAGGTGGAGTCGAGTTGCTTCGGCAGGGACAGCGGCATGATCTTCCACCGCTTCGCATCGAGTCTGGCGGTGCGGAGCACGCTTGCATCGACGAGGGCCGCATCCGCGGCGCCTTGCGAAAGCACTGCAAGGGCTTCACCGTTCTGGCGCGGCACACGCGCAAACTGCACATTGTAGGCGTTGAACAGGAGTTCCCCCGCCACGAAACCTTCGCTGCCGGTGGGGCCGGTGGCGATGCGCTTGCCGGAAAGTGCGGAGATATCCTCCACATCCCTGGATACGATCAGGGCCCAGGTGACGGGTTGCAGGCGCGCAAGATAGGTGATCTTGCCGCCGAGGCCATCGAGCAGGCCCTGTGCCTGCGCATATGTCAGGGTATCGAGCGGCATCAGTGCTGCATCGACGCGGTCGAGGAAAGCAAGATCGGAAACACCCTGCAAGGTGCCGGCGCCCGCGATGGGCAGAACCCGAAGCCCTTGATCATGCTGCACGACGGTTGCGATGGTGATCGCTTGCGACAGCCATTGGGGATCGGCGGCGAGAAGGCCGAGGGTATTTTGATTCAATTTGTCGGCGCGCGAATCTGCCAACGCCGGAGGCGCAGCAACGCACAACAAACCAAAGGCGACCAACGCCGCCAAAAAGGGCTGAACTCTGCCCATACCTTCCCCGCTTGTAGCCATACCCAGGCCGGGGCTCCTCGTGCCCCGGGGTTAACTTCTCATAGCATTTTGTGGCGGAGGCGGGGCAAAAATTGGGAAATGTGGCGTATCAGCCACGGTGATTAACGGGCACATATTCCCTGGGTGCCGGACCATCGTACAACGTCAGTGGACGGATCAAGATGTTGTTTTGCAACTGTTCCAGGCATTGGACCGTCCAGCCGGGAACGCGACCCACCGCAAAAATCGGCACGAAAAGGTCAGGGGCGATGCCGTTGAGATAGTAAATGACGCCGGAATAGAAATCGACGTTAACGTTAACGCCGAAACGGGCATAGGGCCTCATGGCCTCGACAACCGCCTGGAGGATTGCGAACCATTTGGGTTCACCCATTTCGCGCGAGAGCTTTTCCACCCCGTCCCGCATGTGGCGGGCGCGGGGATCTTCGGTGCGGTAGACGCGATGCCCGAAGCCGGTCACCGCTTCCCCCGCCGCCCGCTTGGCCTTGACGTATTGCGCGGCTGCTTCCGGCGTCCCGATGTCCTGCGCCATCTTCATCACGTCTTCAGCTGCACCGCCGTGCGCGGGGCCGGAGAGGGCGGCAATCGCCGCCGTCATGGCGGCATGAAGGTTGGCTTCGGTGCCGATCACCACCCGGCCCGTGAACGACGAGGCGTTGCTGCCGTGTTCGGCGTGAAGGATGAGGTCGCGGTCCATGAGCTGGGCTGCGTCGGCGGACGGCTTGCGGCCCGTTACGAGCCAGAGGAAATTCGCGGCATGGCCCAGCGTGTCATCCGCTTCAGGCACGGGCTTTCCGGCACGGATGGCGGCATGGGTGCCGATGATCACCGGAACCTGCGCGGTGAGGCGCACACCCTTCGCCTGCGTGGCCTCCGGCGAATTGTCATCAGCCTGCGGATCAAACGCAGCCAGCGCCGAGACGGCGGTGCGCAGCACGTCCATCGGGTGCGCATGGGCCATGGCCCGGATGATCCCGGTCACGGCATCGGGAATCCGGCGCGCTGCCTTCATCTCCGAGGTGAAGGCGGCAAGCTCAGTGGCGTTGGGCAGTTCTCCGTAAAGCAACAGGTATGCCGTTTCCTCGAAAGTGGACTTTTCCGCGAGGTCGTGGATGGAGTATCCCCGGTAGCGCAGTTCGCCGGCCTTGCCATCGATGAAGGTGGTGGCCGAGCGTTCGAAATAGACACCCTTGAGGCCGCGATGGATTTCGATCTTTTCGTCAGTTGTCATGGTCTGGTTCCGGAGAATGGCTGAATGTCAGTGATCGAAGAGGCGAAGGCCAAAATCAAGGGCAGGGGCCTGAAACTTGTGATGCCAGAGGCGGATGACACCCGCATCTCCGAAGCGGCCCGGAAGATCGAGGCAGAAGGCCTGGCCGAGGTCATCCTGTTCGGCGCCGGAACCGTGCCACCGCCTTCCCCCGGCGCGACCGAGCGCCTGCGGACACTCAGGCCGAAGCTTTCCGAGGCTTTGGCGCGGAAGTTCCTGCACAAGCCCCTCTATGCGGCAGGGGGGCTGGTTGCGGCGGGTCACGCCGACGCCATGCTGGCAGGTGCAGCGAATGCCACGGCCCGCGTGATCGAAGCGGCACTGATGACGATCGGCCTGGCGCCGGGCATCGACACGCCTTCGAGCTTCTTCCTGATGCAGTGGCCGGACAGGCGGCTGGTCTTTTCCGATTGCGCCGTGAATGTGCAGCCCACGGCGGCGGAACTGGCAGACATTGCCCTTGCATCGGCAAGGAGTGCGAGAGCCGTCCTGGGGGAAGACGCGCGGGTTGCGATGTTGTCCTTTTCCACCAAGGGCTCAGGCGATCACGCCGATGCGGAGAAGGTGCGCGAGGCATTGGCGCTGGCCAAACGTCGTGCGCCGGCACTGCTGATCGATGGGGAGTTGCAGGGCGATGCGGCACTCTCGGCAGCCGTCGCGGCGCGCAAGATCAAGGAGCCGGGCGAAGTGGCCGGTCGCGCCAACGTGCTGGTGTTCCCCGATCTGGATGCGGGCAACATCGCCTACAAGCTGACGCAATACCTGGCGGGTGCCCAGGCGATCGGTCCCATCCTGCAAGGCTTCGCCCGGCCCGTGTCCGACCTGTCGCGCGGCGCCACCGTTGACGACATCGTGGATACGGCGGCGCTGCTTCTCTCGATGGCGTGAGCTAGGCCAGGACCAGTTCCACGTCGCGGGCCATGGTCAACTCCTCGTTGGCGGCCACCACATGGACATTCTCCGGCGTCACGCCAAGCCAGGCCAGGTGTGACATGATCCGTGTGCGGATGGGTTCGGCATTTTCCCCGACACCCCCGGAAAAGACGATGGCATCCACGCCGCCCAGGGTCGGCACGAGCGAGGCCGCATGCCGGGCCGCATGGTAGCAATAATACTCCACCGCTTCCGCCGCATCCGGCTTCGGGCTGGCGAGGAGTTCGCGCATGTCGCCGGAGATTCCCGAAAGGCCGAGCAATCCGCTCTTGCGGTACAGCAGGTCTTCAAGCTGGTCGAGCGACAGCTTCTCGTCGCGCATCAGGGCCACCAGCACGCCCGGATCGATGGAGCCGGTGCGGGTGCCCATCACCAACCCGTCTGCCGTTGAGAAGCCCATTGTGGTGCCGACGCTTTTTCCGGCCCGGATGGCGCACATGGACGAGCCGGAACCGAGGTGCGCGGCGATGAGACGGTGAGGCAAGGCGCGACCCGTTTGCCGGGGAAGGTGCGCCACGATGTGTTCGTAGTTCAGGCCGTGGAAGCCATAGCGACGGTAGCCCTTGTCTCGAAAGGCTCGCGGCAGGGGAAGCCTGGTGGCAAGTTCTGGCTGGGTGGCGTGGAAGGCCGTATCGAAGCAGGCGACCTGGCGGACATCCGGCAGGAGTGCCCGCATGTCCCGCAACACCCCGATGCCGAACGGAAGGTGCAAGGGGGCGAGGCTGCGAAGGCTGTCCAGTGTCGCCAGCACGCGGTCGTCGATCAGCGTGGGAGCGGTGAAAGCCGAACCACCGTGCACCACCCGATGGCCGACGCCGCTGATGGTGCTGGCATCTATGCCCTGCCGGTCGAGCCAGTCGAGAAGGATGGACAGTCCCTCGCGATAGCTGATGGCTGCAGGCAGCACTTCCCTCAGCTTGCCGCATTCAAGGCGGGGCGATGTGCCGATCCCGCTCACCTGGCCGCGCAGAATCTCGGTGAGATCAGGCCGATCGTAGACGGCGAACTTGAGGGAGGACGAACCGGCGTTGAGAACAAGGATGGCCATGGCACTTCATCAGGCCACGGCGCACCTCATGCAAGGGCCGTGCATCAATATTGCACAAGTCCAGAACGGGAGAGCTTGAAGCCCGTTCCGTTTGCCATGCACTTGAGGCCGGAGGTGGATGAGGTACAGACGATCCCGGATTTCTTCCACTTGGTGCCATAGTCGAAGACATTGCCCAGCGGCTCGCCATAGCCACAGCCCGGAACCTCACCAGGGTTCTTGTAGACGCGCATTTCGCCGTCCGGGGTCAGCGTCACGGTCCAGTACTTCGGCTGCACGCGGGAACAGGACAGCAGCGGGCCATCGGCGGCATCGGGGATGTAGGAGCAGCAGATATTGCCGGAAGGCATGTCAAACTCGGTCGTTCCCCCGTCGGAAGGGGTGAAATCAATGGCCAGCGCCGGGGCGGCAGAGACGGCGGCACACAGGGCGGCAAGGATCACAGAGAGGGGCAGGGTCTTGAGCATGGCGATTCTCCAGTTCACGGATGGAGATTGCACCCGCCAGCCTGAATGCAACTTGAACGGCGGTTGTAATCGGCAGGGAATGTTATAATATAACAGGGATGACCTTTCCCAGCCCCAAGCACGATCACCACGCCTGCACGCAGAATATCGTGAGCCATGCCGAGAAGGTGTGCGCCCGGACCGGTGCACGGCTGACGGAGCAGCGCCGCGATGTCCTGGTCTGTGTGGCAGAAAGCCATCAGGCCGTGGGTGCCTATGAAATCATCGAGCGGATGGCGGCGCATGGACCCCGCCCCGCGCCGATCACGGTCTATCGCGCACTGGAATTCCTTCAGGCCCAGAACCTGGTTCACAAGATCGAAAGCCGCAACGCCTTTGTGGCCTGTTCGGAGGTGCATGATGGCGCACCTGCCGCGCTGCTGATTTGCGAAAGCTGCAACAACGTGTCGGAGGTGCTGGACCGCAACGCCGCCGCCGGGCTGATCGACGCAGCGAAGGTGCAGGGCTTCACCGTGAAGCGTTCGGTTGTCGAGTTGTCGGGCATCTGCGCCCATTGCCGGAGCGCCTGATGCTGAAGGTCAACAACGCGCTGGTCACGGCGCATGATGTTTCCCTGAAGGCAGGGGGCCGCCTGATCCTCGATCGCGTCAATCTTGCCGTGAGGCCGGGTGAGATCGTCACCATCATCGGCCCCAACGGGGCGGGCAAATCGACACTGGTGAAGGTGCTGCTTGGGCTTGTTCCGCAAACCTCCGGCAAGGTGGAGAAGCAGGCTGGCCTCCGCATTGGTTACGTTCCGCAGCGTTTCCCCATCGCCATGAACGTGCCGCTGTCGGTGCGCCGGTTGATGACGCTCACTCTGGCTGCCAATGATGCGGAGATCACAAAGGCACTGGATGAAACGGGGGTCGCGCATCTGGTCGATGCCTGGGTGGCGGATCTCTCCGGAGGCGAACTCCAGCGTGTCCTGCTGGCCCGCGCACTGCTGCGCCGACCCCAGCTTCTGGTTCTGGATGAACCCGTTCAGGCGGTCGATTTCCATGGCGAGGTGAAGCTGTACGAGTTGATCTCCGCCATCCGCAAGGCCCATGGCTGCGGCATTCTCATGGTGAGCCACGACCTGCACATGGTCATGGCCGAAAGCGATCATGTGGTTTGCCTCAACAGCCATGTCTGCTGCGAGGGCGGCCCGACTGCGGTGCAGAAAGACCCGGAATTTGCCAAGCTTTTCGGCCCGGCGGCGGCACGCATGATTGCGGCCTACACCCACCATCACGATCATGATCATGAGAGCCACTCCCACGAGGGGCATGATCACGCCCACGATCATCACGGCCACCACCACCACCATCCGGGCCATCGCCACTGACATGCTCGACATCCTGTCCGAACCCTTCTTCCGCCGCGCGGTCATCGCCGGTCTCGGCGTAGCACTTGTCGCAGGCCCGATCGGCTGTTTCATTGTCTGGAGGCGCATGGCCTATTTCGGCGAGACGCTGGCCCATGCGGGCTTGCTGGGGGCAGGGCTTGGCCTCCTGTTCAATGTCGATATCGCGGTCGGCGCAGTCGTGGTCGCCATGATCCTCGCCCTCATCCTCATTGCGCTGCGCCGCCAGAAGCAACTGGCCGTCGATACCATCCTCGGCATTCTCTCGCATACGGCACTGGCCCTTGGCGTGGTGGTGATCGGACTTGTCACCGGCGCGGTGACCGGGCACCTCGATATCCTGTTTGGCGACGTGCTGACCGTCTCGACGCGGGACGTGTGGGTTGTCTGGGGCGTTGCCTCCGTTTCCCTGCTGTTGCTGGCAACGCTTTGGCGGCACATGATCGCCATCTCGGTGCACGAGGATCTGGCCCGCGCGGAAGGCATCAATGTGCAAAGGACCGAGCTTCTGTTCACGCTGCTCATCGCCTTTGTGGTTGCCATGTCCATGAAGATCGTCGGCCTGCTGCTGATCACGGCGCTCACCGTCATGCCGGCCGCCGCAGCCCGGCGCATCGCCTCGACACCGGAAACCATGGCCCTGCTGAGCAGCGCCATCGCCGCCGTGGCGGTGATTGCCGGACTTTTCATGTCGGCGGCCTGGGGCACCGTGGCGGGGCCTTCCATCGTTCTTTCCGCCGGGCTTCTCTTTGTCTTGACCTTGCCGCTCGGACAACGCAGTTAGGCGCCAGAGGATCGATATGACTTTTACTGCGACGCATCCCCGCCGCCTTTCGGTGGGTGTCATGGTGGGAAACGTGAAGGTGGGCGGCGGTGCCCCCGTGGTTGTGCAATCCATGACCAACACGGACACCGCCGACGCTGACGGCACGGCCCGCCAGGTGGCCGAGCTGGCCCGCGCCGGGTCCGAGCTGGTGCGGATCACGGTGGATCGTGAAGACTCCGCCGCTGCCGTTCCGGCAATCCGCGAGAAGCTCCTGAAAATGGGCCTGAACGTGCCGCTGGTGGGTGATTTCCATTACAACGGCCATCTGCTGCTCTCGCAGTTCCCTGCCTGTGCCGAGGCCCTCGACAAGTACCGCATCAATCCGGGCAATGTGGGCTTCAAGGAAAAGCAGGACCGGAACTTTGCCCAGATGATCGAGATTGCCATCCGCCATGGCAAGCCCGTGCGCATCGGCGTGAACTGGGGATCGCTGGACCAGGCCCTTCTGACGCGGCTGATGGACGAGAACAGCCGCTCCGACAATCCGCTGGACGCGCGCGCCGTGATGCATGAGGCGGTGGTGCAGTCCGGCCTGGCCTCCGCGGCCCGCGCCGAGGAACTGGGCCTCGCCCGCAACAAGATCATCATCTCGGCGAAGTGTTCCGAAGTGCAGGACCTGATCGCCGTCTACCGTCTGCTGGCGGCGCGGGGAGATCACGCGCTGCATCTCGGCCTCACCGAAGCCGGCATGGGATCGAAGGGCATTGTGGCCTCGACCGCCGCGCTGGCCGTCCTGCTGCAGGAAGGCATCGGCGACACCATCCGCATCTCGTTGACGCCCGAACCCGGCGGGGATCGCACCCGCGAGGTGATCGTGGCCCAGGAGATCCTGCAAACCATGGGGCTGCGCGCCTTTGCACCCATGGTGATCGCATGTCCCGGTTGTGGCCGCACCACGTCAACCGTGTTCCAGGAACTGGCGCAGGACATTCAATCCTATGTGCGGGGCCGCATGCCGGAATGGCGTGGGCAATATCCGGGCTTCGAGACATTGCAACTCGCCGTCATGGGCTGCATCGTCAACGGACCGGGTGAATCGAAGCATGCCGACATCGGCATTTCGCTGCCGGGAACGGGCGAGCTTCCTGCCGCTCCGGTTTACATCGATGGCCGCAAGGTCAAGACCCTGCGCGGCGAAGACATCGGCGAGCAGTTCAAGACCATCGTTGAAACCTATGTGCGCGAACGCTGGGGCGAGGGTGGCCGCTCCACGCGCGCATCCTGAGCGCGATGGCTGAGGCAATCAGCGTCAAGTCGTTTCTCGCAAACGCAGAGCAGCACCTGCGCGTCGGCGACATCATCCTCTCGCGAAGCTCCACATTCTCCAGCCGGGCCATCCGCTGGGCCACGGGCAGTGCCTTCAGTCACGCGGCACTGGTGTTCCTGGTGGCCCATCCGGACGAGGGCTTCACCAGCAGCTTCCTGCTCGAAAGCGTGCGCGGCGGTGTCGGGCTGTGTAACCTGCGGGACTATGTGGGCGGCAGGACTCCGCATGCCGAAATCGTGGTGCTGCGGCTGGAAGGGGAGCAGTTCACGGAAGGCTACTTCAAGAAAGTCCGCGGCCTGATGCTCGACCATGTGAAGTCGGGTTATGATTATGGCCGGGTCATGCGCCTGGGGCTTTCCACCGTTTTCAGCCTGCGCCTCGGCTGGTTCACGATCAGCAAGGGGAAACGCCGGTCGATGGAGCACGCGGTCAGCACCACGTCGCGCAAGCTGCACAAGTGGGTGCCGCCGCAATTCATCTGTTCCGGATTCATCCAGTATGGATTGGCAAAGGCAGCGGAGATTTTAGGCATCACCGCCAACGTGATGTTGAAGGATGGCCTGTCTCCCGATGACCGCGACGGCATCCTCGCCGTGACGCCGGAGGACGTGGCGCGTTCACCCCGCCTCACATGGCGTTTCGCCATCCGTCGCGGCTGGGTTCATCAGGTGCGAAGTTATGACGAGGCGCTGAAGCGCGTCGCCCGCTGATCACTTCTTGCGGGCAACGATGAAGCGTGCGGTATCGGCGAGGAGTCGCGCCTTGTCGCCATAGACTGCAACTGCCGCAACCGCCGCATCCGAAAGCCGGGCCGCTTCCTGCTTAGCGCCATCGAGACCGAGGAAATCCACGAAGGTGGCCTTGCCCCGGCCCTTGTCCTTGCCTGTTGCCTTGCCCAGGGTGGCGGCATCGGATTCCACATCCAGGATGTCATCCGCGATCTGGAAGGCGAGACCGATATGCTCCGCATACTGACGAAGTGGCATCCGGTCGGCTGCCGCCATGATCGCACCCGCTTCGCAGGCAAAGCGGAACAGGGCGCCTGTCTTGCCGCGCTGCATCTCCGCGATGGCTTGGTATGACGAGAAGCCGCCCGCTTCGGCCTCGATGTCTTTCATCTGGCCGCCCACCATTCCCGCTTCACCGGCGGCGCGCGCAAGTTCCACCACAAGGGCACTGCGAATGGTCGGATCGGCATGGGTTGCCGCCTCGCCAAGGATCTCGAATGCGAAGGTGAGAAGCCCGTCACCCGCGAGGATCGCGGTTGCCTCGTCAAACCTGCGGTGTGTCGTGGGTTGGCCGCGGCGGAGGTCGTCGTTGTCCATGGCCGGCAAGTCATCATGCACAAGGGAATAGCAGTGGATGCATTCCAGCGCGGCGGCAACCCGCATGGCCTGTTCCGGCCTCTGGTTGAACAGCCCGGCCGACTGCAAGACCAGGAAGGGGCGCAACCGCTTGCCCTGCCCAAGGCTGGCATAGCGCATGGCCTCGCGCAGCCTGTCGTTGCTGCGCACCGGAAGCAGGTCGTTGAGGGCGGTCTCCACGGCCTGTGCCGTGTTCACCAAGGCCGAATGGAAGTCTGGTTGCTGCTCTTGTGTCACGAGTCCAATTCCGCAATATGGGTTTCCATACGCAGATGGCATCGAAATCTCAACAGAAGGCCGCGGCCAAACCGCAGGACAAGCTGCCCTGGGCCCCTCGCAAGAGGCGTGAGCCCATGGCGGCTGAACCGGCCGTTGATGCGAAGCCGCGACGGCTGCAGCGCTTCTGGACCTTCTGGGATGCCCGCTCCGTCTGGCAGCGCCGGGTCCTTGCGGTGCTGGCGTTTCTGGTGGCGTGGCCCGTCGTCGGAACGCTGGTCTATGGGGTCGTTCCGCCGCCCGTCTCCAACCTGATGATTCTCCGGCTTTTCACCGGCAACGGCATTCACAAGGATTGGGTGAGCCTTGATGAAATGTCGCCTTATCTTCCGGCTTCGGTCATCAGTTCGGAAGATGCCCGCTTCTGTTCCCACTATGGGGTGGATTGGGTCGAGTTCCAGCAGGTGATCGGCGACGCGCTGGATGACGGCGAGGGGCCATCGCGCGGGGCTTCCACCATTTCCATGCAGACAGCAAAGAACCTGTTCCTGTGGGAAGGGCGGGGGCCTCTTGGCGCGGTGCGCAAGGTTCTGGAAATGCCGCTTGCGCTGTGGATGGATACCGTGTGGACCAAGCGCCGGATGATCGAGGTTTATCTCAACATCGTCGAATGGGCGCCGGGTGTTTACGGGGCCGAGGCCGCCGCCCAGCACCACTTCAAGAAGCCGGCCAGCAAGCTGAGCCGCCGGGAGGCAGCCCTCCTGGCAGCGGTTTTGCCCAATCCGATCAAGCGGAAGGCGGGAAAACCCTCGCGCGGCGTGCGTTTCATCGCTGGCGTGATCGAGCGCCGGGCCCGGGGAATGGGGCCATACCTCACTTGCCTAGACCGCAAGAAGTGGCTATAGACCGCCCCAGATTTCACGCCCCAACCGGGGCGATTCATTTTTCAGAAGAGATTTCAGAGGTTTAGATCATGGCTGTTCCACGCAAGAAAATGTCCAAGAGCCGCATCGGCATGCGCCGTTCGGGCCACAAGATGCCGACCGTGACGGTGATCGAGGACAAGACCTCCGGCGAACTGCGCCGCCCGCACCACATCGACCTGAAGTCCGGCACCTACAAGGGCCGTCAGGTTCTCGCGGCCAAGACCGAAGCCTGAACAACCGGGCGATAACCTAATTCTCAAAGGCCGGGCCTCGTGTCCGGCCTTTTGCTGTCCGGGTTAACCAAACGGCCTCGGGCTGGCGGGCATATTGCAACGCTGTGCCCATGATGAACCCGACCGCCTCAGCTTTCTCCGATGCCGCCTGGATGCGTGCCGTTCTGGCACATGTTCCGCGTGCTTCGACCCTTGTGAATGGCACAGAAGGCGGTCCCTTTGGCCTGTTTGCAGCGCGGGAATCGTTGCTGCCGCTGGCCCATCTGCAATCGGTCACGACGGCATTGACGCCTTGCCCGCTCCCGTCCGTCACCCGGAACATTTCCAGCGAAGAGGCCGCCCACTTCCTGAACGAATTGGGAGAACCGCTGGTGTTGCGTGGTGTGCCTGCGGATCATCCGGTGGCCAAGGCCCTCATCAAGGGGGCCGGCCATGTCCATGTCCTCAAGACGTGGCAACGGGCGGCGCTTGATCTCTCCGGCGATTTTGAAAGCTGGATGAGCGGCAATTTCGACCACAAGCGTCGCAAGGAATTGAAGCGCCTCAAGTCCCGCCTCGCGGAACAGGGCGAACTCGTGCTGGACGAACTTGGGCCGGGTGGCGACCTGTCACCGCACATTTCGGCGTTCCTGATGGTGGAAGCTTCCGGATGGAAGGGCGACCGCGGCACGGCCATCGCCAGCGATGCTGGCGCCGCCAAGGGCCTTGTCGCCGGGCTGGCCGCCATGCACCGGGAAAGCAAGGTGCGCTTCTGGACGCTGCGCCTCAATGGCCTGCCGATTGCATCGCTGTTCGCGCTGGTCAACGACGGCGACGCGGTGCTCGGCAAGATCGGTTACGACCAGAACTTCGCGAAATTCTCTCCGGGTGTCCTTCTCATCATCGAGGCCACGCGCTGCCTCTTCGAGGAACGGCTGCTTCTGGTGGATTCCAATGCCATTCCGGACCATCCCATGATCGACCGCATCTGGCGCGACCGCATCACCTGCATGGATGTGGTGATTGCAGGGAGCGAGGTGGGCGTCGCCACCTTCGGCATCATTGCCCGCTATCACGCCTTCAAGGACGCCGCGCGCGCGATGGCAAAGCAGCTTTATCTCGGATTGACAGGACGGAGAGCCTCATGACCATGGTCCATATCGACAGCGCAACCGCCAAGGCGAAGTTCCTCAAGGAAGCCTTCACGCTGAAGCATAGCCTCGCGGGTCATCCGCTGTTCACGTTGCCGCGTCTTGTCGAACTGGCAAAGTCCTTGCCGCGCGACCGCATCGAATACAATTCCGGCAAGGTCGCCGTGGATGTGAAGCCCGAAGACGTGCCGCGCATCGACAAGTCGCCGGAAGATGTGATCCGTTCCATCGAGGTTGACAATGCCTGGATGGTGCTGAAGCGGGTGGAAAGCCATCCCGCCTATCGCTCCGTTCTGGAAAGTTTCGTGCGCGAAGCAAATCTCGCGGCAGGTCGCCAGCCGGGAGATTTCGAGGACATTCAGGGTTTCATCTTCGTGTCGTCGGCCAATGCCACAACGCCATTCCATATCGATGCGGAAGAAAACATCCTCATCCAGCTCCACGGCGACAAGTTCGTGCGCACCTTTGACAACGGCGACAGGGCGCTGGTGCCGGAAGAGGAGATGGAGCTTTCGCCCAGCAAGCACAGGAACATGCCTTACGAGGACTGGTATGAAAGCCGTGCCACGCTGCATGCGCTGAAGCCGGGCGATGCGCTGCACATGCCCTACATGATCCCCCACTGGGTTGCGACGGGCAACAGCTACTCCATTTCCATGGCGATGACGTGGAAGACACCTGAGGTCGTGCGCCTCAACAAGATCCGCACCATGAACGGCACGCTCCGCCGCTTCGGCATGCCGCAGCGCCCGCCGGGAGTGTCACCAGCACGCGATGCCGCGAAGGTGATCCTTCACGACGCCTTGCGCACGGTGATCGAACCCCTGCGCAAGTCGGAGCGCGTGCGCACCTTCCTCCGTGCCGCGATCTACGGCAAGCAGGCCAATTACTATCTCAGCGCCAAGCCGGAGCAGGGCGCCTGACCGTTCCTTGCTGCCGAACATGAAAAACCCGCCCGGCTGTGCACCGGGCGGGCTTCAATCCGGGATCACGCGGTGGGGTCAGCCCAGAACCTTTTCGGCGGGCACATAGGAATAGCCGAGATCATCGGCCACGGCCTTGTACGTGACCTTGCCGCCAGCGACATTGAGACCGTTGCGCAGGTGGATGTCGTCCGAGAGGGCCTTCTTCCAGCCCTTGTTGGCAATGGCGAGACCGAAGGGCAGCGTCACATTGTTGAGGGCGTAGGTGGAGGTACGCGCCACGCCGCCGGGCATGTTGGCGACGCAGTAGTGGATCACCCCATCGACGTCGTAGGTCGGGTTGGCATGGGTGGTGGCCTTCGAGGTTTCCGCGCAGCCGCCCTGGTCGATGGCAACGTCCACGAGAACCGAACCCTTCTTCCAGCCCGACAGCATCTTCTTCGTGACGAGCTTCGGCGCGGCGGCGCCGGGAATGAGAACGCCGCCGATGACGAGATCGGCCTCGGCGCATTCGTCTTCAACAGCGCCCTGCGTGGAGTAAAGGGTCTTCAACTGCGTGCCGAAGCGGGCGACGAGTTCTTCCATGCGGTCGGTGGATTTTTCCAGGATGGTGACATCGGCACCGAGGCCGAGGGCCATTGCTGCCGCATTCGTGCCGACCACGCCACCGCCGAGAATCACGACCTTGCCGGGAGCGACGCCGGGAACGCCGCCCAGCAGGACGCCACGGCCGCCCTGGGCCTTTTCAAGGCAATGAGCGCCGGACTGGACCGACATGCGACCGGCCACCTGGCTCATGGGGGCCAGAAGCGGCAAGCCGCCACGGGCGCTGGTCACGGTCTCATAGGCGATGCAGATCGCGCCGGAATTGACCAGATCCTTCGTCTGTTCCGGATCGGGTGCGAGGTGAAGGTAGGTATAGAGGATCTGGCCTTCGCGCAACATCTTGCGCTCACCGGCCTGCGGCTCCTTCACCTTCACGATCATGTCGGCCTTGGCGAAGATTTCGTCCGCACCCGGAATGATCTTTGCGCCTGCCTTCTCATAGTCGGCGTCGCTGGAGCCGATGCCCTCGCCGGCATGGGACTGGACCCACACCGTGTGGCCGCTGCGAACGGCTTCACGCACCGAAATGGGCGTCATGCCCACGCGGTATTCATGGTTCTTGATTTCTTTCGGTACGCCGATGAGCATTTCTGGTTTCCTCCGTCCAGTGAAGGCCGGAGATTACGCCGGAGCCTTCGCAATGTTTTCCCGAAGGGAAGCGCCGGGAACGCATCCGCTGGAATAATTTTCCGGTTCATGGTAGTTTGACGGCATGAAAAACCATGAATTGGATAAATCAGACAAAATCATCCTGAAAACCCTTCAGGCCGGTGCCCTGATCCCGTTGAGCGAGATTGCAGGCAAGGCGGGACTGTCCCCATCGAGCTGCCACCGCCGCATCAAGGCGATGGAGGAGGCCGGGCTGATCATGGGCTACGGGGCGCAGCTTGACCGCAAGCGTCTGGGGTTTGCCAACGAGTTCTTCGTGGAGGTCTCGCTCGCGGCGCAAACCGAGGAGGCTTTCGAGAAATTTGAAAAGGCCGTGGCGAGGGTGCCGGAGATCCTGGAGTGCCACCTGATGAGCGGCCAGTTCGACTATCTCCTGCGCGTGGTTGCCCGCGACGCCGAAGACTACGAGCGCATCCACCGCACCCGGCTTGCCCGCCTGCCGGGCCTGCAACGCATCCAGTCCTCTCTCGCGCTGCGCACGGTGAAGGCGGGCAGCGGCGTTCCGGTAGAATAGGCGGGGGGCGCGCTCAGCCCTTTGCCGCAGCGTCGCGGTCCTTCCACAGCATCCAGATTCCGGCCCCGATGACGATGATGGCCCCGCTCCACGTTGACGAATCCGGGAAGTCACCGAAGAACACGATGCCGTTGGTCACGGCCCAGAGCAGCGCCGTGTATTCGAAGGGGGCCACGAAGTTCGCTTCCGCATGGCGATAGGCGAAAATGAATCCGGCTGAGGCGAGGGCACTCAGCACACCCATGATGATGAGCAGAACCAGTTGGTGCAGGTCGGGCCAGACCCAGGGGCGCAGCAGGAACTGCAAGGACTTGTCTTGCATGTCGGCGCTGGCGAAGTACGGGCCGATCAGGCCGATGAGAAGTGCAACGGCGAAGTAGGTGAGGTTCTGCCAGTTTGCGATCACAACGGGTTCAACCCGCAGCGACAGGTGCCGCCCGATCATCTGCCCGATTGCATAGCCGATCGCCGACCAGAGCGCATAGAGCGCGGCGGGCTGAAAGGCCTCCGAGCCGGGCCTCACCATCAGCATGACGCCGCAGAAGCCGATGATGATCGCGATCCAGCGATAGGATGGAACCCTTTCCCCCAGGGTCCAGCCCGCCAGGGCCGCCACGAAGAAGGGCATGGTGAAGTAGATGGACACGGAGGTGGCAAGTGGCAGGGTGGCGATTGACAGCACAAAGCCGAAGTAAGCCGTGCACAGGATGAACGAACGCAGCATGAGCATGGGAAGCATGCGCGGCGGAAAGAGATTGGAGACGCTGCTTGAGATCATGAGCCATGCGACCAGCAGCGGCAGCGAGGAAATGGTGCGGAAGATGACCGCTTCCCACGCCGGCAGGCTGCCGCTCACGCCTTTCATGATGGCGTCCTGCATGGAGGCGAGGCCAACCGAACCCACGACAAAGAGCGCGGCTCTCGTCCGGCTCTGGCTGACCGTCACCTCAGCCATGCTTCAACCAAGTGACCGGATGGTTTCAGCCAGCAGCTTGATGCCCGGCTCGATCTTTTTCTCGTCGATGGAGGAGAAGGCCAGGCGGAAGAAATTGGCCGGAGGTTTCGGCCCCCCGAAGGTGATGCGTCCCGGTTCGAGGAAAATGCCCTTGCCAAGGGCCGCCTTGTAAAGCGTTTCGCTATCGAGACGCGGCGGGCCTTTCACCCAGTAGGCCGTGCCGCCGAATGAGGGGTTGCGCGAGGCGTTTGGCAGGTGATCCGCAAGGGCCTTGCCCATGATCTCCCAGCGGGCGCGATAGGACTTGTGCAGCCGCCGGATGAGCGTGTCGTGATGGCCCAGTGACAGGAACAAAGCCGCCGCCCTCTGGTTGTTGTTGGGCGCGTGACGTACCATGAGGCGGCGCAGCGCACGGGCCTCGGCAATCAGTTCCTTCGGCCCCACCATGAAGCCCAGCCGCAAACCGGGAAACAGTGTCTTGGACAGTGATCCGACATAGATGACGCGGCCATCGTCATCCAGCGACTTCAATGCAGGGCAGGGCTCGTTCACGTAGTTTGTTTCAAACTCGTAATCGTCCTCGATGATGAGGAAGTCCTGTTCATGCGCCTTCTTGAGAAGAGCAAGGCGGCGTTCCAGCGGCATTGTGACCGTGGTCGGGAACTGGTGGCTTGGGGTGGTGAAAACAAGGTCGAGATCATCCAGCGCCGAATTGACGACCAGGCCCTGTTCATCGACGGGAAGCAATGCGACATTCTCCGTCCGTAGCCGGAACATGTTGCGGGCATCGGTGTAGCCCGGTTCCTCCATGCCGACCTTGCTGGAGCGGTCCACCAGCAGGCTCGACAGCAGGAAAAGCGCATTCTGTGCGCCAAGGGTGATCAGGATCTCGTCATCACTTGCCATGATCCCGCGCCGCGGCAGGATGCGGCGGCGGATCTGCTCGACCAGAAGCGGATCGTCGTGTTCCCAGGAATCGTTCGTCCAAGCGCCCAGCCATTTCTTTCCCAGCGCCTGCCGCGTGCATTCGCGCCATTCGGCCAGGGGAAAAAGCGTGTGATCGACCTGCCCGTAGATGAAGGGGTAGGTGTAGTCCTGCCAGTTCAGGGGCTTGGACTGGTTTTCCTGCTCCGATGGCCGTGTCTTGAACTGCCGCGACACGTCGGCAGCACTGCCGCTGCGGGTGCGCGTACCGACAGTGCGGACGGTCGTGGCCGTGTCTTCCAGCGCCTTGTCCGCAACGTAATAGCCGGACCGTTCGCGGGCGACGAGATAGCCGTCGTCCAGCAGGCCCTGATAGGCCAGCACGACCGTGTTGCGCGAGACGCCAAGCGATTTCGCCATCTTGCGCGTGGATGGGATGGGTTCCGATTGGTCCAGTTTTCGGTCCAAAATGGCCGAGACCAGCGCTTCCCGGATTTGCGCCTGCAGGCTGGAAAATTCTGTTCGTTTCAGATGGATAAGCCAGTCGCGCAAGATCGTTGGTTCCGTGGTTGGATCGCACTGGCCCTATGATAGGGCCAATTTGCCCCATAAATCCAGTGCGACGCGTTCTGGCACATGCGCGAATTTCGCATATGATGCCGCCGACGCTGAAACGGGAACCAAATGACAGAGCCTGCCGTCGACACCCAGATCAAGACCTGGGACGAGATCAAGACGACCACCTGCTACATGTGCGCCTGCCGTTGCGGCATCAAGGTGTATCTGAAAGACGGAACGGTCAAATACATCGAAGGCAACCGCGACCATCCCGTCAACAAGGGCGTGATTTGCGGCAAGGGCGCTTCCGGCATCATGCAGCACACCTCGCCGTCGCGGCTGTCGAAGCCGCTCATCCGCGTGGGTGAGCGCGGTTCGGGCGAGTTCCGCGAGATCGAATGGGAGGAAGCGTTGCGCACCGCGACGCTCTGGCTTTCGGAGGTGCGCAACCGCGACCCGAAGCGCCTTGCCTTCTTCACGGGCCGCGACCAGTCGCAGGCCCTTACCGGCTGGTGGGCGTCACAGTTCGGAACGCCCAACTATGCCGCCCACGGCGGCTTCTGTTCCGTGAACATGGCAGCCGCCGGGCTTTACACCTATGGCGGCAGCTTCTGGGAATTCGGCGAGCCGGATTGGGAGCACTCGAAATACTTCATGCTCTTCGGCGTGGCCGAAGACCACGCCTCCAATCCGATCAAGACGGGTCTGGGCAAGCTGAAGAAGCGCGGCGCCAAGATCGTGTCGATCAACCCGGTGAAGACGGGTTACTCCGCTATTGCCGATGAATGGATCGGAATTCGTCCGGGTACGGATGGATTGTTTGCGGGCGCGCTCATCCATGTCCTGATGGAGCAGCAGCGGCTCGACGGGGAATATCTCGTGCGCTTCACCAATGCGCCGTGGCTCGTCATCGAGAATCCGGGCGGGGCCGACGATGGCCTGATCCTGCGCAATGCCGCCGGAACGGCACTGGTCTACGATCCCCAGACCGAAAGCACCAAGGTCTCGGGCACCTACGGCATAAATCCCCCGCTGATGGGGCGCTTCACGCTCGCCGACGGTCGGCGGGTAGTGACCTCCTTTACCCTCATAGCCGAGCGTTTCCTGGGCAGGGATTACGCACCTGAGACTGTCGCGGAAGCCTGTGGCGTTCCGGCCTCAACCATCCGGCGCATCGCAGGTGAACTTGCCCATACCGCCTTCGAGCAGGCAATCGAGCTTGATATTCCGTGGACTGATTATCTGGGCCGGCAATATGAAACGACGCGCGGCAGGCCCGTGTCGTTCCACGCCATGCGGGGCATTTCCGCCCATTCCAACGGTTTCCACACCTGCCGCACCATCCATCTGTTGCAGATCATGCTGGGCACCATCGATTGCCCGGGCGGCACGCGCTACAAGCCGCCGTTCCCCAAGCCCATTCCGCCGGGTGTGAAGCCCGCAGGCAAGCCGGGGCAGGTGAAGCCGCTCACGCCGCTTCCCGGTCCTCCGCTCGGCTTCGTCACCTCGCCTGACGACCTGCTGGTGGATGAGTTCGGCACGCCCCAGCGCATTGACAAGGCCTATTCGTGGGATGCGCCCATTGCCGCCCATGGCATGATGCACATGGTCATCAACAATGCCGCCAAGGGCGATCCGTACCCGGTTGACGTGTTGTTCATGTACATGGCGAACATGAGCTGGAACTCCGCCATGAATGTGCCCGACACCATCGCGGCACTGACGTCGAAACGCGACGATGGCGAGTACGTGATTCCCCGCATCATCTATTCCGATGCCTACACCTCCGAAATGGTGCACTACGCCGATCTCATCCTGCCGGACACGACCTATCTGGAGCGCTGGGACTGCATCTCCCTGCTTGATCGCCCGGTGTCGGAACCCGATGGCCCGGCGGATTCCATTCGCCAGCCCGTTGTCCAGCCGGACCGCGACGTGCGTCCTTTCCAGGATGTCCTGCTCGATCTCGGTGCACGTCTTGGCCTTCCCGCGATGGTGAAGCAGGATGGCAATCCCCGCTATCCCGGTGGCTATCCTGACTACCTTGTGAACCATGAGCGAGCGCCGGGGCTTGGTCCGCTGGCCGGATTCCGCGGGCCTGAAGGCCGCATGTCGGGAAGGGGACCGGTGAACCCGAAGCAACTTGAACAGTACATCGCCAATGGCTGTCACTGGTTCCAGGAAATTCCCGACCGCGCAAAGTATTACAAGCACGTCAATTGGGATTATCTCGACTGGGCCACGTTCATGGGCTTCCTCGCCAAGCCGGAACCCATCATCCACCAGCTTTACTCCGAGCCGTTGCAACGCTTCCGCCTGGCCGCGAAAGGGTTTGGGCAGGTCATCCCGCCTGCAGAACACCGAAAGCGCATCGAAACCTATTTCGACCCCATCCCCTTCTGGTATCCGCCCTTCGAGGGCGAAAGGGTGAGCGGCGAGGATTATCCCATGCATGCGATCACCCAGCGCCCCATGGCGATGTATCACGCATGGGGG
>JAEUMJ010000208.1 GCA_016792865.1 Hyphomicrobiales bacterium
GATGACCTGATCGACACTTACGAGAACACCCGTGCAGCGGGCTTTGGCCGTGAAGTGCAGCGCCGGATCATGATCGGCACCTATGTGCTCTCAGCCGGTTACTACGATGCCTACTATGTCCGGGCGCAGAAGGTCCGTACGCTGATCAAGCAGGATTTCGACAAGGCTTGGGAGAAGGTTGACGTGGTCTTGACGCCGGCCACTCCTTCTGCAGCCTTCGCTCCAGGCGAGATCACCGATCCGGTGCAGATGTACCTGAACGACGTCTTCACGGTGACGGTGAACATGGCAGGCTTGCCGGGTATTGCCGTTCCGGCGGGTTTGTCGGAGCAGGGGCTTCCCCTCGGCCTGCAGTTGATCGGCAAGCCCTTTGACGAGGAAACGCTGTTTCAGACCGCTTATGCCATCGAGCAGGCAGCGGGGAAATTCACCGCTCCCAAGTGGTGGTGATGAAAAGAGGCCCGGCAAGACCGGGCCTCTCTCGTTTGGATGGCAACCTCAGTTCTTGACAATCTCGAAGGTCTGGTTGGCGCCGTGCTGCTGGGTGTAGAAGACGCGCCAGCCGTTTTCGAAGACGGTCGGGATCTTGGCGCCCAGAATTCCGGCTTCCGATGCATCGCCATCGGAAACATGAATGCCGGTGATCTCGTTATCGCCGTCGTTCTGGAAGCCGGTGTCCTTTTCCGCCGCGAGCGCTGCATCAGTTGCTGCATCGGCATCAAGGCCGATCGCGAGGAAGCGCTTCGGATCATCTTCCTTGGAATAGTCTGCGGTGACATTGATCACGTAGCCCGCGTCGTAGAACTTGCGCTGCCCGTGAACCTTGTCGCTGGAGTCTTCCACCACCAACAGGAGATCGGCAGAGGCGAAGTTGAGGTTGTCGAGTCCGAGGATGCCCTTGTACCCACGGTAGACAATGCTCATCTCGCCTTCATCCGATGATGCTTCGGCCTGCACCAGCTTGAAGACGCCGCCAAAGCCGCCGTGTTCTTCGCCCGCCTCGGTATCCAGTGTGGTATCGCCCGTCTGGGTGAAATAGAACTCCTTGAAGTCCGTGCCCGGACGGAACACGCCATTCTCCGGACGCTTCATCGGCGTGCCCTGTGCTGACTTGGCCAGGGCATTTGCATCGAATGGAGCGGTGCCATCCTTGTCGGTGTCGTGAATCGTGATCCATTTCGTCTTGAGCGATGTCCCGTAGGCGTACATGTCCAACATGCCCTGGGACATGATGTCGTCATCCGCCTTGCCCTCATGGAACACAATTGCTTGCCCGCTCGCATCCATGACCTGCAGCACCTGCAGCTTCCCGCCCTTCAGGAGCGAGGCCGTGTCGTTGGGGATGAACCGGAAGACGAAAGAATTGGGTTGCCGGGCGTGTTTTGCCTTCTCGCCCTTCTCGCCGCCTTCGTCTTCCACGATCCAGAGATTGCCGTCCTTGTCGGCCTGGATGCCTTCGTAGGCCCCGTTGCCCATGATGCCGGTGAGGCTGTCAACTGTGGACGGGTAATCCAGTGTGGCTTGCCAGACGCCGCCCGACTTGCCTTCCTCGCTGGCAAACAGCAGGCGCTGCGATTGCGGGTGCCAGGTGCTGCCATCAATGAAGGGAAGTGTTGCACCCGACGAATCCTTGTCGGCCATCAGGGTGACGCGGTGGGCTTCGTCGGCATCAAGGTTGATGCGCGTGATGTAGCCCTGCGGATGATCGTTCCTGGTGGTGCCGTTCTCATGTCCCTGAAACAGGAAATGGGTACCGTAGTTGTAGTTCTGGTCGGCACCTTTCTGGCCTTCAAGCACAAGATACGTGTTCTTGTCCGGCTCTGTCTTGGTGGCTTCGACGTTGTGATCCTTGGTCTGCTTGTCGCCAACTGCCGGGGTCAACGGGCCGTCGGCGGCATAACCATAGTGGCTGATTTCCGGGGTCGGGTTCTCCAGCGGCATCGCGCCCTTGGCCACGACGACGGCCTTGACCTCCGGCGGCAAGATCGAGTCGGCTGTTCCGGACTCGACTTTCGCCACCGGGTTCGAAACGGGCGAAAGGACCACATCGGCATGTGCGAATGTGGCAAACGTGAAAAGGGCTGTGCCTGTGAGCGCCAGCATCTTGAACGACATGGATATTCTCCTTTTTTCTGTGTCGGTGGGAGGACTGTGGTCAGCAGACAATTCATTCTCTTGAAGTTGACGTGACGGCGGCATGATACCAGATCGAAACGTGCATTGCCGACGCCTTGACGAAGTTTTCAGGAAGGCGCGGCTAATATCCCCATATGCGGAATGACATTTCCACAGGTGCCTTGATATGGCTCGTCGTGCCCCTTGGGCTTGCACTGGTGCTTGCCCTTCTGTCGATCGTGGTGTGGCCGCAAAGGCGAACACCCGGTTGGCGACTCCTCTCGCCGGGCTTCGGATACTGGCTGGCATTCGGGTCCAGCATCACGCTCGCCGGCCTCGTTGGATCGGTTTGGACCTTTGTGGGATCAACGCGCCCCGACGGCGCATTCCAGATGCAGGTCGCGTGGTGGCTCGCCTTCCTGTTCGGTTGTGGCGCTGCAGTGATGGGGTGGCGCATTGCCTCGATACATCGTCTGCGTCTTGGTTGGCGCGGGGAGACCTTGCGTTGGTCCGGAGTTCACGCCGTGCAGATGCGCGATCTGGAAGCCATGGAGGAAAGCTTCGTGGGGTTCACAAGGCTGCGGTTCCGCGGCGGTGCCAGCGTCGCTGTTGACGCCAGCGCATATGGCGCTTCCGACCTGATCGAGAAAATCGAAGATGTGAATGGCCTCGCCACGGAAGACAGACCGGGCGAACACTGAAAAGCCGGACAAGTTTCCCGATCCGGCTTTCGTCAGTGCGTCAGTGTCAGGGCTTACTTGACGTCCACCAGGCGAAGATAGGGCTTCTTTGCCTGCCAACCCTGCGGGAATTTTTCCTTCGCGGCGTCATCCGAGATCGAAGCCAGGATGATGGCCTTGTCACCCGGTTTCCAGTCGGCGGGTGTGGCGACCGACTTCTGCGCCGTGAGTTGCAGCGAGTCGATGACGCGCAGCACTTCATCGAAGTTGCGCCCGGTGCTCATCGGATAGGTGAGGATCAGCTTGATGCGCTTGTCCGGCCCGATGATGAAGACGTTGCGGACGGTCGCGTTGTCCGCCGCCGTGCGGTTCTGGGCCGTGCCGGAAGCATTCGGATGGATCATGCCATAGAGCTTGGCGACAGTCATTTCGCTGTCTCCAATCATCGGATACTGGACGTCACCGCCGGTTACGTCCTTGATGTCCTGCTTCCAGCGCAGATGGTCGTCCACGCTATCGACGGAAATGCCGATCAGCTTGACGCCGCGCTTCTGGAACTCGCCGGACTTGAGCGCCATGGCACCAAGCTCGGTGGTGCAGACGGGCGTGAAGTCCTTGGGATGGGAGACAAGCACGGTCCACGAGCCGTCGATGTAGTCGTGAAACTTGATGCGGCCTTCCGTTGTGTCGGCTTCGAAATCAGGCGCGATATCACCCAGTTGCAGTGCCATGGCATGTGCCTCCTTAGTCTGGACTGTCAAAAATATAGAACGGCTGCTGTTCGGAATAAAGAACTAAATCAATCATTCGCCGAACAGTTGCAGGATGGCGCCTTAC
>JAEUMJ010000209.1 GCA_016792865.1 Hyphomicrobiales bacterium
TGACGGCCTGGACCTACGCCAGCCTGGCGCGGGCCTATCCCCATGCGGCGGGCGCGGCGTTCTACGTGCGCGAAGGTCTGGGGCAGGTGCCGGGCCTGCTGGTGGGCTATGGGGTGGTGGCTACCGCGATTGCCTCAAGCGCGGTGATTGCCGTCGCCTTCGCGCGGCATGTCGAAAGTGTTTCCGCCATTCCGCAAACCGTGACACTCGTCTCGATACTGGCGGTCATGGCTGCCGTCGCCCTGTCCGGCGTCAAGGAAAGCATTGCCCTTGCGGCCCTCGTCACCCTGCTGGAAGTCGGCACGCTTCTCGTGGTGATCGTTGCGGCCACGCCTCTGCTCGCTGATCCACAGGCGATCGGGCGAATCCTGCTGCCGCCTGCCGAGCTGGCTGCCGCAAGCGCGATCCTGGCGGGTGCGTTTGTCGCCTTCTTTGCCTTCATCGGTTTCGAGGACATCGTCAACATGTCGGAAGAAACGGTGGAAGCCGAGCGGGCCATTCCGCGCGCCATCCTGTGGACCCTCGTGATCACCGTGCTGCTCTATGGCGCGCTTGCCGCCGTCGCCGCCGCCTTTCCCGACCGCGCGGGCCTGAAGGACAGCGAAGCGCCGCTGGCCCATCTCTTCGCCATGACCAGCGGGCAATCCGGCACGCTGATCGCCGTGATGGCGGCAATCGCGATGGTCAACGGCATCCTCGTGCAGGTCATCATGGCCAGCCGCCTGCTCTACGGCATGGCGCGGGAGAGCATGGCTCCGGCAGCCTTCGCGAAGGTGCTGCCGGGGCGCCAGACCCCCTGGGTCGGGATCGTCGCCGTGGCCGCGGTGGTGTTGCTGCTTGCCCTTGCCTTTCCCCTTCTCAGCCTTGCCGAACTGACCAGCTTCATCATGCTCGGCGTCTTCACGCTGGTGAATGCCAGCCTTTTCCTGATCGGCAGGAGGCCGGGTGCGAAAGCACCCCTGCGCGGCAACCGCTGGTGGGGGCTTGCGGGTGCGCTGCTGACGCTTGGCCTCATCATCGCACAGCTTGTTGACTGGCGTTGACCTTGCGGGCGGCGCTTCGTAAAGGGCAGGCCCTGCCTGTTTGAAAGATCAACCCATGCCCGTTTCTCCCGCCCTTCGTGCTGCCGCCCTTGAGAGCAAGGCCTGGCCCTTCGAGGAAGCCCGCAAGATCCTGAAGCGGGTGGAGAAATCAGGCCAGAAAAGCGTGCTGTTCGAAACCGGCTACGGCCCGTCGGGCCTGCCGCATATCGGAACCTTCGGCGAAGTGGCCCGCACCACCATGGTGCGCCGCGCCTTCGAGCTGATGAGCGACCTGCCGACACGCCTGCTGTGTTTCTCCGACGACATGGACGGCATGCGGAAAATTCCCGACAACGTGCCGGACAAGTCGTTCCTGGAGCCACACCTGCAGCGCCCGCTCACCGTGGTGCCCAATCCGTTCGGCGGCGACTACGAGAGCTTCGGCCATCACAACAACGCCATGCTGCGCCGCTTCCTCGACACCTTCGGTTTCGAGTATGAATTCGCCAGTGCCACCGAGTATTACAAGTCGGGTCGCTTTGATGAGGTGCTGATCCGCGCGCTGGAGAAGTACAGCGAGATCATGGCGGTGATGCTGCCCACGCTGGGTGAGGAGCGTCAGGCCACCTATTCGCCTTTCCTGCCGATCTCGCCCACATCGGGCCGCGTGCTCTATGTGCCGCTGAAGGATGTGAACCCGTCCATGGGCACCATCACCTTCGCCGATGAAGACGGCACCGATGTCACCCTCGACGTGCGTGGTGGCCGCACCAAGCTGCAATGGAAGCCCGACTTCGGCATGCGCTGGGCCGCGCTCAACGTCGATTTCGAGATGTTCGGCAAGGACCATCAGACCAACGCGCCGATCTATGACCGTATCTGCGAGATTCTCGGCGGCAAGGCGCCGGAGCATTATGTCTATGAGCTGTTCCTCGACGAGCATGGCCAGAAGATTTCCAAGTCGAAGGGCAATGGCCTCACCATCGATGAATGGCTGACCTATGCCGATACGGAGTCGCTGGCGCTCTACATGTACAACAAGCCGCGGGAAGCCAAGAAGCTGTACTTCGATGTGATCCCGCGCGCCGTCGACGAATACGCCCAGTTCCTCGCCGCCTATCCGAAGCAGGCCGACGCCAAGGACAAGCTGATGAATCCGGTGTGGCACATCCACGGCGGCAAGCCGCCGGCGCCGGAGCCGGGCAATGTCACCTTCGCACTGCTGCTCAATCTCGCCACCGTCGCCAACACCGAGGACAAGGCGGTGATGTGGGCCTTCATCAGGCGCTACATGCCGGAACTTTCCCCGGAGAAGAATCCGCGCCTCGACAAGCTGACCGGCTTCGCCATCCGCTACTTCCAGGATTTCGTGAAGCCCGCAAAGCGATACAAGCGGGCAGAAGTGGGCGAAGCCAAGGCGCTCTCCGATCTCGCCGATGCGCTTGGCGCATTGCCGGAAGGAACACTGCCGGAAGACATCCAGAAGGTCGTCTATGATGTGGGCCGCCGCGAACCCTACACGACGGTGCAGAAGGACGGCTCGGTGGGCGTGGCGCAGACCTGGTTCAATCTCCTTTATCAGGTGCTGCTCGGTGAAGAGCGCGGCCCCCGTTTCGGCTCTTTCGTGGCGCTCTACGGCATTGCCAACACCCGGGAACTGATTGCCAAGGCCCTGCGCGGCGAATTGGCGGAGTGAACCTCCGCCCCTTCAACATGGGCCCGTGCCTGCCCGTGCCTGACAGCACGGGGCCGCACCGGTTGCCGCTAGCCGAAACGTTCCTTCAGCTTCTTCTCCAGCCCGCGGCGCACTTCGCGGTAGGATTCAAGGATCTGCTCGCGCGACCCTTGCGCGGACGAGGGATCGGGCGTCGGCCAGTATTCCACCTCGATGGCCATGGTCTTGGCCATGTCGCGGGCATAGGCGTCGGCCTCCGGCGAGAGCGTGATGGCAAGGTCGAAGGCGCTGTCTGCAAGGTCGTCGATCGAATGGGGGCGGTGGCGCGTCAGGTCGAGGCCCACTTCATCCATGATGAGGCCGACAAACGGATCGGGATCGCCGGCGCGAATTCCGGCGGAGGCAACATAGGTCTTCGCCCCATGGGAGGCGTGCATGAGGGCCGCCGCCATGGGCGAGCGGATCGCATTCAGCGTGCAGATGAAGAGAACGGCGGAGGGCAGCTTCTTCTCCATCATCAGCCTCGCCAGACCAGCGCACAGATCAGCGTGAACAGTCGGCGCGCCGTGTCCATGTCGGTATCGACCTTGCCCTTGAGGCGCTCCATCAGGATTTCGCTGCCCTCGTTGTGAAGGCCACGACGCGCCATGTCCACGGTTTCGATCTGCGCGGGCGTACCCAGCTTGATCGCCTCGTAGTAGCTGTCGCAGATCTGGAAGTAGTCCTTGACGATGCGGCGGAAGGGCGTGAGCGAAAGCCCAAAGGCCATCATCGGGTGCTGCGCCTCGTCGCGCACATCGAGCACGAGCCTGCCTTCCTGGGTGGACAGGATGAGATGGTAGGGGCCGGGCGTGCCGTTGGCGAGGGCGAAGCGATTGTCCTCGATCAGGTCATAGATTGCGGTGTTGCGTTCGTGCTCGGCCTCCGGCGAGGGGCCGCGTCCAATGCTGTCGTCCACCTCGACGGAGACGAGCCGGTTCCGGGGTGCGGTCACGACCCGTGCTCCGGTGTCATGCCGGTGGACCAGGCCGGGCCGAGATCGTCCAGCGCAACGTCGATCACCTCCACATCGAGCGCGATCACATGACCGGCTGCGAAGGTGAGCGTGATGGTGCCGCCCAGTCCTTCTTCCTCACCGGACGGGGTAAAGGTGATGGCCAGCAGCGAAAGCACGGTGAACCCGTCGGGCATCTGGGGGCCCTGGCGGCGCACGCCCGTGACGCCGTTGAAGGTCACGCCGGTGCGGCGGCGTTCCTTCTCGGGCAACCGGTCCCAGGCGAAGCGGTTCGCCACCAGCGCAAAGCGGCGCTGGCGCTTGAGGTATCCCACGTCGGCAAAGCGGACAACCGCATCCTGCATCTGGGCAGAGATGACGCCGAGGTCTTCCGCATCGAACGCCGTGAGATGCAGCAAGGCCCTATCCTGAAATGCGGGTGACATCGGCCCCGCAGGCCTGGAGCTTTTCCTCCAGCGCCTCGAAGCCGCGATCGAGATGATAGACACGGTGCAGCATGGTTTCGCCTTCGGCAGCAAGCCCGGCGATCACCAGCGTGGCCGACGCGCGAAGATCGGTCGCCATCACGTCGGCGCCGGTCAGCTTCTTCACGCCGCGCACTTCCGCCATGTCGCCGTGCAGGTGGATGTCGGCACCGAGGCGGGCCAGTTCCTGCACATGCATGAAGCGGTTCTCGAAAATGGTCTCGCGGATATGCGAGGTGCCCTGCGCCTTCGTCATCAGGCCCATGAACTGGGCCTGGAGGTCGGTCGGGAAACCGGGATAGGGATCGGTCGTCACGTCAACCGGCACGATCGCGGAACCGTTGCGGCGCACGCGGATGCCTTCGTTGGTCGTGTCGATGGTGACCCCGGCCTTCTGCATGGTGGCAATCACCGATTCGAGGTTGTCGGCGCGCGCACCCTTCAGCAGCACGTCTCCGCCCGTCATTCCTGCCGCCATGGCATAGGTTCCCGCCTCGATGCGGTCGGCAATCACGGTGTGTTCGGTGCCGTGCAGCGAGGTGACGCCGGTGATGCGCAGGGTGCGGCTGTGGATGCCGTCGATGCGGGCGCCCATCTTCACGAGGCATTCGGCCACGTCGCCGATTTCCGGCTCGGTGGCGGCGTTCTCGATGATGGTGTCGCCCTTGGCCAGCACCGCAGCCATGAGGGCCGCATGGGTTGCTCCCACCGACACCTTTGCGAAGGAGATATGGCCACCCTTGAGGCCGTTCCTGGCCTTGGCGATGACATAGCCGTTTTCGATGTCACAGACAGCGCCGAGGGCTTCCATGGCCTGCAGGTGCATGTCCACCGGGCGCGTTCCGATGGCACAGCCGCCGGGCAGGGAGACCTTGGCCTCGCCGCAGCGGGCAATGAGCGGCCCCAGCACCCAGAATGAGGCGCGCATCTTCGACACGAGTTCATAGGGCGCGGTGGTATCGACAATCGTCTTGGCGGAGATCTTCAGCGTCTCGCCGGCAAGGCCGGACTGGCCCGCGCGCTTGCCCGCCGTCATGATGTCAACGCCGTGATTGCCGAGGATCTTCTGGAGGCGCAGCACGTCCACCAGGCGCGGCACGTTGTGCAGCGTCACCGTTTCGGGCGTGAGCAGCGGAATGATCATCAAGGGCAGGGCGGCGTTCTTGGCGCCGGAGATGTCGATCGTGCCGTTGAGCTTGTTGCCGCCGCGGATGCGAATCCGATCCATGTGGAGATGTTCCCTGAAATGGCCCCGGGGGGAGGGGCCGAAGCGTCCCGCTTGCGCTCGTTACAAGCATAAATGGCGGCTTTGGGGCAACCTTTATGTTGCGCTTGCGAAAAGCATGGCAGATGTCCGCTGCGGTCTCAGCTCATCTTCTCGAAAAGATTGCCGATCTTGCTGAAAATCCAGCCCAGGGCCATGAGGCCGAGGTCGAGCGGGGCAAGTGAAAGCACCGCCAGGATCCTGCTTCCGGCCCCCATCTCCGCCACCTGCGGCGGCGGGCCGAGGAGCGCGAACAGGAGGTCGCTGAGCTGAAGGGTGTTCCAGCCGTTTCCGGACACGAAACCGAAAACCTCGTAGAGGAACACGCCTGCCCCGCCCAGGAAGGCCAGAATCGCCAGCCCGGTGCAGATGACACTGAGAATGTTCATCCCCTCGCTGGCGGCGGCGGCCCTTTCAGTCTTCTCGCTCATCTTTCCTGTCCCTTTCGCCACCGGCCGGCGGGTCCGGCGGAGTCTTGCGGCGCTTGATGTTTGCCTTCAGTGCCCGCGCCAGCCGGGCCTTGCGGGCCGACTTTTGCACATCCTTGGAGGTTTGGGGCTGATTCATGTCGTTGACGGCGTTCATGAAGTGCCATTCTGCGCCCGGAAAGCCCCATGTCAACGGCGCTTCCGCCGATCTGAAAAGGGCGGGTTGCACTTGGGGTGCGGCTGTGGCATGGAGCGGCGCGCGAACACGGGGTTCCCCCTGTTCCCTGGCGACAAAGCTGCCGTAGCTCAGTGGTAGAGCACACCCTTGGTAAGGGTGAGGTCGAGAGTTCGATCCTCTCTGGCAGCACCAGCCTTTTTCCTCTAGCTTCAATAACTTGTTGGAAGTGCTCACGGTTCAACCCCGCGACTGCTACACAACGGTGCTACACAATGAAGCTAGGCCTCCCGATGATCTTCAAGCGCAACGGCTCAAGCAACTTCCACTGACCGCAACGAACACTGCGAGACATAATGCGCAAGCGGGCAAAACTCTAAGCTCACGGCTTCACGGTGCGGGATGTGAGATAGGCAGCTCCCTCGGCACCTCCGACAAACGCGAAGCTGAAACACGTGAGGCTGAGAAGCTTGCTAAGTGCGGTGCACAGTGGGAGCGGTGGCGGGAGGCGCTGACAAAGGGGCCACGAGAGCTTGACGTAGCCCAATAGTGGGCAGTGGTAGCGCGGATAGCTCTAGGCCTTCTAGACTCCTACGTTGCGTCAGGACGCCCCGCGCATGACTGGAAGGGCAGCGAGCAGCGCAGAGCATATGAAGCGACTCCTTGGGGTCTCTAAGGGGCTTGCAGGGGCTATCATGGGAGCAGTGGACCGTGAGCTGTCGGTGCTGGGTCTAGTTGTCTCGTAGAAGACGCGGCGGGCCATTGGCGACAAGCTGGTGCGATGGTCTTTGGGTCGTAACCGACAGCTCGGAGACTAGATGACTTAACTGAAACAAGGTCCAAGTTGCCTACTCCTTCGCCTTTGAAAACTTTTCTATTTGTGCCACCAAATCGATCAGTGCTTGGGGTTTTGTCCCCCCTTCCCACATCAGGTGAACCAATTCGGCGAGATACGCTGGATTTTTTTCAAACGATGCTTTGGGATCGAGCATCTGCCTCGCCGCATTCTGCAATGAAATCCAAGCCTCGTGTTCAAACGATGATTTGATTGATTCTTCTAGTGTATGTGGCCAGATCACACAGTTGTCGGTGAATAACGGCTGTTTAGGATATGGATCACCTATCACCTCAAGGGCTTTCATAAGGCACGCGTTGTCATGCTTGTGATGGTCATTAGGCTTGTGTCCATCTGCATCGAAGATGACGAAAGTGGGTATCTTCAGTTCTTGAGCAATGCACAACAGCTGTAGGATATTCGACTTACGATCACACGAGATGGTGTGTAGGCCAGTTCGCCTGATACCCTCCCACTTCTTCTCAAGATGGAGTGCTGAAGTGAGATAGGCACGATCTTCCAACCCCTCCACAAGAACCAAGCGATGGCAAAAATAAATTTCGGAGGGCTCTGGTCTAAGGGCAGCAAGAAGCCGAGCGCGAGCACCAGAAGGTCTTTCCGGGTTTTTACCGGTCGAATCTGCAATCCTCTTGGCAAACTTTTCGTAATCCGTTGAGGTGCTGTAAGCACAGCCGCTAGCCTCACGTTTCCTGATGTATCGGACTTCTTCAAACGCCTCGCCAGAAACGAAGTAGGGACTATGAGTTGTCAATAGAACCTGATTTCCAGCGTCCGCAAGGGTACGTAGTTCAGTTGATAAATGTCGGGCTTGGGGTGGATGTTGGTACAATTCTGGTTCTTCAATACCGAGCACAAGTGTTCGAGGATCATTTCCGCCGGCTTGGGCCTCAAGTTCTGCCAGCTCTTGCAGTATCACCAGCAAGAATGAACGCTGCAACCCATGGCCAAACCTAACGAGACTACCCTTGAACGGTCCCTCAGTTGCTTTGATCGTGGCCTTGGGTTTGTCGATCTTCACGGACGTATCGCTTCCTTGAAGCCACTCAACCGCAATGCCTGCGCCGGGATGTGCAAAGGTCCCAAACTTCTTTGCCAAACTATCGGAAAGATCTTTTAAAGCGACCTGCTGACCGGTGAGCAGCTTATCATACTCGGCTCTTGCTTTCTGGCTGATTTCTTCCAGCTGCTCATCAAAATTCACTTTCTGACGAACTGTTCGTTGCAGCAACTTCCCGAGTGCTGTGTTTGCGGCTTCGACACTTTCCTCTGACGCATCTTTCACCGCTGGGACGTATATCCACTGGATATAAGGCTCAAGCTT
>JAEUMJ010000091.1 GCA_016792865.1 Hyphomicrobiales bacterium
TGGAATCGCTGCAGGCCACAGCCTTCGCGGGTGCCGCCACCCGCATGGTCAAGGTGCGGTTGTCCCGCGATGTCGAGAAGGACATGACCGGGCAGGAATATTTCAATCGCTACGCCTTGCCGAACTTTTATTTTCACATAACAACGGCTTATAACATACTGCGTCACAACGGCGTTGAACTGGGCAAGGGCGATTTCCTTGGCCGGAATATCTGACTGGAGGGGGCATGTCGCCTCAATCCTGACGATATTTGCGCCGATTTGCATGTCACTGACCTACAAGGAGAAAAATATGAAGTTGAAGTTCGCAGCACTTGCTCTTGTTGCCACCACGGTTGCCGCCGCAGCCACGGACCTTCCGGCAGAAGCAGGCTCCCACGGCGTGAAGGTGGGCGTGCTCCGCTGCCATATCGACGGTGGCGTGGGTTTCATCATCGGCTCGTCGAAGGACGTCCAGTGCGTCTTCAAGCGCTCCGGCGGTGGTCATGAAGATTACGAAGGCTCGATCGGCAAGCTCGGCGTCGACATCGGCGTGACGAAGCAGACCGAACTGGCCTGGATCGTTTTCGCCCCCGGCAAGCTCAGCCATAACGCCCTCAAGGGCAGCTACACCGGCGCAAATGCCGAAGCGACCGTCGGCATCGGCCTCGGCGCCAACGTGCTCGTCGGCGGCTTCAAGAAGGGCATCAACCTTCAGCCGATCAGCCTTCAGGCCCAGGAAGGCCTGAACGTTGCCGCTGGCGTTGCCAGCCTGCACCTGCGCTGATTCATTCGACCGATTTCAATCCAGAGGCGTTCCGCGAAAGCGGAGCGCCTTTTTCTTATTCGGACAATGCCGGGGGCTTGAAAGGCACGGCGATGAAGCGGCGGTTGGACCCCTCGAAACCCCGGCTGTAGACACCGATCAGAGCCACCAGTGTTTCCTCCTGCTGGCTGTCGCGCGAGGGTGCAAACACCGCTTCAATGTCGTAGTCGTGGGGGCAGAAGCGGGATTTCGGAATGGAGGTGTCGCGCATGGCTGTGATGCTCCTTCCGGATTTCACATCCTTCACGGTCACTTCAAGGCCGACAGGCAGGGCGAGGTCGAGATCCGTGCATCCGGCAGGCGCGGGCAGGGCAACGTTCTTCACCTCGATTTCCCACGACCCCAGCGCATCATAGGAAGCGGGATCGGCAGAGGAGGCATAGTAGCGTGCGAAACGCACCTTGCGACGGTCCTGCGTCCCGATTTGCGTGAAGGGAAGGTGCACAAGCGTGTCCACCGAACCCGTTGCCTTCACGCTGTCGATCACCGCTTTCGCCTGTGCCATGGCCTTGGCGCGGGCGGTATCCACCTCGCCGGATTCATTCTCATCAAGCACCCGCACCGGCGTGCCCTTGACCCAACTGTCATTGCTGAGGTCGATGACGAAGATGTCCGAATAGGCGAAGCCCGAACCGTCCTGCATGCCATACTGCTCGAAAGCGAAATAGCGATTGTCGGGCGAAAACCCGATCGCGCGGGATTGTGCGCCATCGGCGGCCTGTGCCGCTGTCGCAGCGGTGGCCAGAAACAGTGCCGTGAAGAGGCCGCGCATCAGAAGGCCTTGAAGGTGACGAGCGTATAGGTGTCACGCACCCCCGGTACGGTCTGGATCCTGTCGGCAATGAAGCGGCCCACGTCCTGATCCTCCTCAAGATAGAGCTTCACCAGAAGGTCGAAGCCGCCCGCCGTGGAATAGATTTCCGACGCGACTTCGGAGTCGGCAATGGCCGATGCCACCTCGTAGGACTTGCCGAGGTCACACTTGATCTGCACGAAATAGGCACGCATGGGATGTCCTTACTGCTGCGGGTCTTCGGCGAATTGCCCGGCGCTCCAGCGATACCATGCAAAACGCTGGCTCACGAGGTCGCCGCGCGCATCGAACTGCAGGTCACCGAGAATGGTTGGAATCGTCGCGCCGCCCTTGATCCAGTCGGCCATGGCGCGGCCATTGTTCACGCCAGCCGCCTTGGCGGCAGCGGCAAACACTTCAACGGCCGCAAAGGCGGGGAGGGTGGCCCCTTCCGTGCCGGCCTCGCCCGACAGCACCTGTCCGACGCGAAACCTGTTGGCGAGGGTGAGCGGATCGACACCGAAGGTCACGCGCGTGCCGCCACCGGCATCTCCGGCCTTTTGCCAATAGACCTCGTTCAGCAGCAGGTCGGGTCCGTAAAGCTGCGCGGCCACATTGTCCTCGCGCAGGGCCTTGGCAAGGTTGCCGGCATCGGAAGCGGAAAGGGCAAGATAGACGACCGTGCTGCCGGCCTGTTTCACGGCCGAGAGGACTTCCGTGAAGTTGCTGCTGCCGGGCTTGATGACCTGTTCAATTCCGCTGGACAGGCGGTTTTTCAGGCGCTCCGCCAGGCTTCGCATGGCGGGCGTGCCATCACTCACGATCGCCACCTTGGCGTTGCTGTCGTCATGCAGGATGCGTTGCGCGGCCACATCGGCCTGGGCGTCATCGCGCGATGCAAGGCGCACCACGTTCCAGTTCTGCTGGTCGGTGACGGCGGGAAGCGTGGCAGATGGCGTGATGAGGAGGATGCCCGCTTCGAGATAGGTCTTGGCGGCAGCGATGGTTGCGCCGGAACAGAAGTGGCCCACGACGACGCGCACGTCCTGCCGCGCCAGGTCTTGCGAGACGTCGAAGGCGCGCCGCGTATCGCATGCATCATCCACCGTGACAGTCCGCAGGGGTTCGCCGTTGATGCCGCCACCAGCGTTCACAACCGTGACCGCCGCGTCCACACCGGCTTGCATTTGCTTTCCGAACACGCCGTTCTGGCCGCCCATCGGCCCCGCCACGCCCACGAGGATGTCGGCAAGGGCAGGGGCACTGAATGCGATCATCGCAAGCAGAAATGAGGTCAGACGCAAGGCCGCGACTCCGGTGAATTGGCGTTCAAGCTATTGCGCGGACAACGCATTCGCAAGCGCGAAAGAAAAAACCGCCCGGACAGGGTCCGGGCGGCGTCACTCAGCCGAAGCCGAGCGGGATACTATTCGTTCTGCACGTAGGTGAAGGAGCCGTCGTCCTGCTTCTTCCAGGTGTAGAGCACGTAGTCCGGACGGGTGATGTCGCCCTTGGCGTCATAGCCGAGATCGCCGATGGCGGTCTTCCAGGGACCGTCCTTCTTGATGGAGTCGGCGACAGCCTGGGCGTCGTCGTTCTTGCCAACCTTGCCGGCAGCACCGGCAATGACCTGCATCGCGGCGTAGGAGTACAGCGTGTAGGCTTCAGGTTCGAAACCGGCAGCGCGGAACTTCTCGACGATGTCCTTGGCTTCCGGACGCTTGCGCGGATCGGGAGCGAAGGTCATCAGCGTGCCTTCAACGGCGGGACCGGCGATCGAAGCGAGTTCGTTCGACACGATGCCGTCGCCCGACATGAACGTGGCGTTGAGGCCAGCGTCAGCAGCCTGGCGCTTCAGGAGGCCGAACTCGGTGTGGAGACCGCCCCAGTAGACGAAGTTCACGCCGGCATCCTTCATCTTGGTGATGAGGGCCGAGAAGTCCTTGTCACCGATGTTGACGCCTTCATACATGGCTTCGGTCACGCCGCCGCCATTCATCGCCTTCTTGGTTTCGTCGGCAAGGCCCTGGCCATACGGGGTCTTGTCGTGGAGGACAGCGATCTTGCCGTCCTTGAAGTTGGCAACGATGTAACCGCCGGCAACGGCGCCCTGCTGGTCGTCACGGCCGCAGGTGCGGAACGTGTTCCACAGGCCGCGTTCGGTGACTTGCGGGTTGGTGGCCGAGGGCGAGATCACGAGCACGCCGTTTTCGGCATAGACTTCCGAAGCCGGAATGGTGACGCCGGAGTTGAAGTGGCCGATGACGTACTTCACGCCGTCAGCAACGAACTTCTGGGCCACGGACACGCCCTGCTTGGGGTCCGAAACGTCGTCGCCGAAGGAGAGAACGATCTTCTCGCCGTTGATGCCGCCAGCGGCATTGATGTCGGCAGCGGCCTGTTCGGCACCCTTCTGCAGCTGAGCGCCGAAAGCGGCGTTCGGCCCGGTCAAAGGACCGGCAACGCCGATCATGATGTCTGCCCAAGCTGCGCTGGAGGCAGCCACCATGGCTGCAAGCGCAAAGCCCGACATGAGGATTTTCTTCATTTCACAACTCCCTGTGTGTGTTCGAGGGTCTTTCTAGTGTCCCTTTCGCGGTGCCCTGCAGGCTCCACTTGGGGTCAAGATTTGCCCATTTTCGGGCAAATGTCACGCTGATTCAGACCGGAAAAACAGTGCTTTCCCGCCTTTCAGGCAAATTGCGTTAATTCAGCTTTTGCTGCGCCAGCCGAGCGCGGACGTCTTTTCGTAGAGCCAGTAATACTGCCGCGTCATCTGGTTGGTGCGGGTGTACCGCCAGCCCAGCCAGACCACCAGGCCCAGCGCCGCCGCATCGACGAGATAGCGGCTCAGGCTGAGGAAGGGGGCCTCGTAAAGGGCGAAATGCAGGAAACGGGAACCCGCTCCCAGCAGGAGGCTGACGACCACGAGGTTCCACACGGGCTTCCAGTCGTTGGCGATGGAACGGCCCGCCATCCAGGCCGCGCCGAGGCACAGCAGCAGGAAGGCATATTCTCCCTTGTAGGCAGCGCCGGTGAAGATGTCTTCGAGCATGACCGTTCTCCTCAATGCCCGGTTTCGAGATAGGCAGAGCGTACTTCCGGGTTTGCCAGGAGTTCACGCCCGGTGCCCGTCATGGTGATGTTGCCGTTGACCATCACATAGGCCCGGCTCGCCAGCTTCAATGCCCCGAAGGCATTCTGCTCCACCAGGAAGACGGTGAGGCCCTTTTCGCGGTTGAGCATGCGGATGGCATCGAAAATCTGCTGCACGATGATAGGGGCAAGACCAAGCGAAGGCTCATCGAGGAGCAACAGCTTGGGGCGGGACATCAGCGCACGACCGATGGCAAGCATCTGCTGCTCGCCGCCCGAGAGGGTTCCGGCACGCTGCCCGATGCGTTCCTTCAGGCGGGGGAAGAGCGTGAACACTTCCTGCGAGTCTTCCTCGAAGAACTGCATGCCGTTGACGTTCGCGCCCATCTGGAGGTTTTCAAGCACGGTCATGCGCGGGAAGATGCGACGCCCTTCCGGCGATTGCGCAATGCCGAGGCGCGCGATCTCATGGGTCGGCATGTTGGTGATGTCGCGGCCCTCGAAGGTGATGGTGCCCTTGCGCGCCCGGGGCGTGCCGAAAATGGTCATCATCAGGGTGGACTTGCCCGCACCGTTCGAGCCGATGAGGGTTGCGATCTCGCCCTTGCGGACTTCGAAATCGATCCCCTTCAGGGCCTGAATGTTGCCGTAGAAGGTTTCAACCCCCTTGCCGGTGAGTAGAGCCTCGCTCATGACCGGCCTCCCTTCTTACTGGTCTTGCCGGCCTTGGCGGACGCCTTCTTCGCCGGAGCCTTGGCGGCGGCCTTTTTCGCAGGCACTTTCTTTGCCGGAGCTTTGCGCGTTGCGGACTTGGCGGCTGGCTTCTTGTCCTCGGCAGCCTTCACCGGTGCAGCCTTTTCTGAACCTGCACTTGCAGATCCAGCCCTTGCGGGCATGGCCTCATCGGGCAGTTTCAGGACCGGCGGCGGCGGGATGTTCACCCGCTCGCTCTTGAACTCGGAGGCAAGCTTGGGCAGAGGGGCCTTCGCGGCAGGTGCGGTTGCCACAACAGGCGTTGCGGCGGTTTTCGCCGCCGCCTTGTCGATCGCCGCCAGCTCCTCTTCCACGTCCTCCACGCCGAGATAGGCGCGGATCACGGCGGGATCATTCTTCACATGATTGGGCGTGCCGTCAGAGATCTTCTTGCCATAGTCGAGCACGACCACATGATCCGAAATGCCCATGACCACGCTCATGTCGTGCTCGATGAGCAGGATCGCCATGTTGTGGTCATCGCGGATCGAGAGCAGCAGCCTGTTGAGGTCGTCGGACTCGCGCGGGTTCAGGCCGGCAGCCGGTTCATCGAGGCAGAGAAGCTCCGGCCCCGTGCACATGGCGCGGGCGATTTCCAGGCGGCGCTGGGCGCCGTAGGGCAGGTCGCCCGCCGGGTCATCGGCGCGGGCCGTGAGGCCGATGCGGTCGAGCCAATAGCGGGCCTTGTCCTTTGCCTCGGCGGCAAACGTCTTGTAGTGGCTGAGGCCGAGAAGGCCGCCCACGGTGTAGTAGGAGGCCTTGTTGAGTGCATTGTGCTGCGCCACCAGAAGGTTTTCCAGAAGCGTCAGGCCGGAGAACAGTCGCAGGTTCTGGAAGGTGCGGGCCACCTTGGCCTCGCGGTTCACCTGGAAGTCGGGCAGGCGTTCGAGAAGGTAGGTTTCGCCATTGCTGCGGGTCAGCTTCATCATGCCCTGCGTGGGCTTGTAGAAACCGGTGATGCAGTTGAACACGGTGGTCTTGCCCGCGCCGTTCGGGCCGATCAGCGCGGTGATCTCGCCGCGGCGGGCCTCGAAGCTGAGATCGTTGACGGCAACAAGACCGCCAAAGATCATCGATACGTGTTCGACGGAGAGAATTGTATCTTTGTTCGTCATGGTCAGCCGTGGCCTTCCTTGGTGAATTCGCCGGAGATGGCCTTGCGTTCGGCGTGAAGGTAGTCGGATGGCTCGCGCGTGCCCACGAAGCCGCGCGGCTTGTAGAGCATCACCAGCACCATCGCCAAACCGAAGATCAGCATGCGATAGAGTTCCGGCGTGAAGTCGGATCCGAAGATGACCTTGAGGAAGTCCATCTGGCGCAAGAGCTCGGTGCCGCCGATCATGGCGATGGCGGCAATGGCGATGCCGCTGAGCGAACCCATGCCGCCCAGCACCACGATGGCAAGGATCACGGCGGACTCGAGGAACACGAAGCTTTCCGGCGAGACAAAGCCCTGGCGCACGGCGAAGAAGGCCCCGGCAAAGCCGCCGAACATGGCGCCTATGGCGAAGGCCGTGAGCTTGGTCGTTGTCGTGTTGATGCCGAGCGAACGGCAGGCAATTTCATCTTCACGGAGCGCTTCCCAGGCGCGGCCGATGGGCAGGCGGCGCAAGCGGATGGTGACGAAGGCCGTCAGCATGCAAAGTGCGAGGATGAGGTAGTAGAGGAACACCTTGTACCAGACGGATGACATCGGCAGGCCGAAGGTGGCGGCGAAGCCATCGGGCTTGGCGCTGAATTCATAGAAACCGAAGAGGGTTGCCTTGGCAATGCCCGAAACGCCGAAGGTGCCCTTCGTCACTGCCGTCCAGTTGATGAGCACGAGGCGGATGATTTCACCGAAGGCGAGTGTCACGATGGCAAGATAGTCGCCGCGCAGGCGCAGCACCGGGAAGCCCAGGATCATGCCCCAGAAGGCGGCCAGGATGCCCGCAAGCGGCAGCAGGATCCAGAACGACAACCCGAAGTAGGACGACAGCAGGGCGTAGGAATAGGCCCCGACCGCATAGAAGGCGACGTAGCCCAGATCGAGAAGCCCGGCGAGACCGACCACGATGTTGAGGCCCCAGGCCAGCATCACATAGATCAGGATCTGGATGCCGAAGTTATCGACCCACTTCAGCGAGCCGTTGACGCCGAAGAGGACCAGCATCAGGAACGGGTAGATCAGCAGGAATGCCAGCGCCAGCTTGTAGAAGTTCTGGCGGAACCAGCTTTGCTGCTCTGCCGGTTTCGCGTGGGCCTTGGCAGTCTTGCGCGCGGCAAGGGCCGGGGAAATGAAGGCCGTCATGACGAAGCGCACCGCCATCGCAGCGCCCACCATGCTGAACAGCAGGCCCCAGCGTTGCACGAGGATAAGCTCGTTCTTGATGTTCTGGTCGGTGCGGAAGCCGATCAGCAGGATGAAGAGGCCAAGCACCACGATGCCCGCATAGACGGCGTCACGGATGGCGTTCTGGAACAGGTTGCCCTGTGCTTGCGATTGGTCGCTCATGATTGGCTTAGACCTTTTCCACTTCGGGGCGGCCGAGAATGCCCGACGGCATGAAGATGAGCACGATGGCGAGAATGCTGAAGGCGGCCACGTCCTTGTAGTCGATGGAGAAGTAGGCCGACCACAGGGCTTCGATGAGGCCGATCAGCAAGCCGCCGAGCACGGCACCGGGAAGCGATCCGATGCCGCCCAGCACGGCGGCGGTGAACGCCTTCACGCCCGGCACGAAGCCATCGGAGAACACGATCACGCCATAATAGGTGAGGTACAGCGTGCCCGCGACGGCGGCGAGGGCGGCACCCATGATGAAGGTGACCGAAATGGTCTTGTCCACATCGATGCCGAGGAGGGCGGCCATCTTGCGATCCTGCTCGCAGGCGCGCTGGGCGCGGCCAAGCGGCGTGCGGTGCACGAGATACCAGAAGGCGGTGAGCAGCACGACGGTGACGACGACGATGAGCACCTGCTTCCACGATACGGTGACATTCGGCGTGATGCTGAAGCCGCCGGATACCAGCGCCGGAATGGGCTTGTTGCGGGGGCCTTGCGACACCTGGAGGAAGTTGGAGAGAACAATCGACATGCCGATCGCCGTGATCAGCGGGGCAAGGCGGAATGAACCGCGCAGGGGCTTGTAGGCCACGCGCTCGATCGTCCAGTTCCACAGGCTGGTGAGCACCAGGGCGACCACCATCATGACCAGCAGGGCCATGGCCGCAGGGAAACCGGCAAAGAGCGAGGTGAGGATCAGGTAGACGATCAGGGCCATGAAGGCCCCCACGGTGAAGATATCGCCGTGAGCGAAGTTGATCATGCCGACGATGCCGTACACCATGGTGTAGCCGATGGCGATCAGGCCGTAGATCGACCCCAATGTGAGGCCGTTAATGAGCTGCTGGAGGAAATACTCCATGTGCCCCCCTATGAATGTGACGCGTGTCTCTTATGCCCGACGCTCATACGCGGCGCGGTTAGCGGGCGGTTTTAGAGAAGCCAACCCATAAAGACAAGTGTAGCAACCAGAGGATTGGCCCTGTTTCGCGTGTCTATAGGAGAGTTTATTCTGTCGTGACGGGATTTCTTAGTGATTATCACTCGTCTCATTCCTGTTCGTAATGAGGAGCGTCCAGATTCATCTTGCCGCCGTTATCACTGTTGACCCATTGGCCGAAGTGAGGCAAAGGCCGATATATATCCGTTCGACATATATCGGAGTGATGCATTGAACGTAAAAACGCTGTGCCTGGGCTTTCTCGCCATGCGGGAAGCCACCGGCTATGAAATCAAGAAGGAGTTCGAAGAGGGCTTCTTCAGTCATTTCATTGAAGCAAGTTACGGCTCGATCTACCCGGCGCTGAACCAGCTCGCCGCCCAGGCGCTCGTCACCGTGCGCGAGGAAGAGCAGGAAGGAAAGCCCGACAAGAAGGTTTACGCCATTACAGAGGCCGGTCGCGCCGTGCTTGGAAAGTGGATTGCCGTCGTTCCGGCGCGTGACCGGTACAAGTCTGAGTTTCTTTTCGAAATGATGCTCCAGCAGTATTTGTCGCGGGAGCATGTGGTCATGGCGGTGGAAACCCAATTGGCGCATTTGCGAAGTGAGCTTGAGAATATCAAGCATTGCCGGGGGAAGTGCGTGGATCCGGGAATGTTGTCCGGCGGCCCTGACTTTGTCCTGGGCTACGGAGAAACGGTGCTGACAGCGGCTGTCAGCTACCTCGAACTTAAACTGGTGGAACTGGGTGTGCCACAGGCCCCATCCGTTGCTGCTGAATAATCTGAATCTGGAGACGAGCGCATGATCCGCCGCATCATCTATTTCCTTTTGGCAACCATCATTTTCGGCGGTCTCGCCGGTGCCATCGCCTTTTACGCCTTCGATTTCAAGCCGAAGATGATCGCCCAGATCATCACCAGCGCACCGCGCCCGGCCGTCACGATTGCGGCGGAAGATGCAAAGACCGAAAGCTGGCAACCCGTGATCACTGGCATCGGCACGCTTCAGGCTGCCGAGGGCATCGACATCACGCCGCAGGTCGGGGGAACGGTGCAGGAAATCTTCTTCGATTCCGGCGTGATGGTGAAGAAGGGGGACACCCTGGTTCAACTCGACACCGCGACCGATGAGGCCGAGCTTCGCAGCCTCCAGGCCCAGCTTTCAAACGCTGAAATCGAACTGAAGCGCAATCAGCAGGTGTTCGCCAAGGGCTACGCGGCCAAGGCCAGTGTCGATGCGGCGCAAGCCCTGCGTGACCGCCTGGCGGCCAACGCCGAGCGGGTCCAGGCCGAGATGAAGCTCAAGACAATCGTTGCTCCCTGGGACGGCATGGTGGGGCTGCGCTCCATTTCCGTCGGCAGCTATCTTGCGCCAGGACAGAAGATCACCTGGTTGCAGAAGACCGATTACATCTTTGCTGATTTCGCCGTGACCGAAAGCGACTTCGGCAAGGTGAAGGTGGGCCAGAAGGTGACGGCGCGGTTCGCTGCCTATCCCGATCAGGCCTTCGACGGCGAGATCGTGACTTCGGACGCGCGCGTGTCGAACGAGAGCCGCACCATCACGGTGCGCGCCAAGCTTCCGAACCCCGACAACAAGCTTCTGCCGGGCATGTATGCAGACGTGAACGTGCAGGCGGGAGAACCCGTCGAGGTCATCACGGTTCCGCAAACGGCGGTGACCTTCTCGCTCTATGGCGACACGGTCTATGCCATCGTTCCCGCCAAGAAGCTTGATCCGAATGCGAAGGACGACGAACTGGCGGCAGAGCGCCGCATCGTCAAAACCGGCACGGTCCGCGACGGACGCATTGCCATCACCAAGGGCATCGAGGTCGGCGACAAGGTCGTGACAGCGGGCCAGAACAAGGTCGATCAGGGGGCGAAGGTTGTCATCAACAATGACATCGCGCTCAAGGAACTCGATCCCACCACAGTGCAATAAAGGCGGGCGCCATGCATTTCACCGACATTTTCGTCAAGCGGCCTGTTCTCGCGACGGTCGTGAGCCTGCTCATCCTGCTGGCCGGGCTTCAATCCGTCGTGAATCTCCCGATCCGCCAGTATCCGGCAGTTGCGGATACCAAGATCGAGATCACCACGGTCTATCCCGGCGCCAATGCCGACCAGATCAAGGGTTTCATCACCACGCCCCTGCAACAGGCAGTGGCGTCCACGGAAGGCGTGGAAACGATCTCCTCGCGCTCATCGCAGAATGTTTCGACCATCACGCTGAAGCTTCGCCTTGACGCCAACGGCGACCGGGCCCTCTCCGACGTTCTCTCCAAGGTGAACGAGGTGAAGGGCGTGCTGCCGGAAGAGTCGAACGACCCGGTTGTGAAGCGCACCACCGGTGCGGGCTTTGCGCTGATGTACATCAGCTTCAAGAGCAACGACATGACCCCGCCGCAGGTGAGCGATTATCTCGATCGCGTCGTGCGTCCCAAGCTTCAGGCCATCAACGGTGTTGCCTCGGCGGAAATCCTGGGCGGCTCCACCTTCGCCATGCGCGTGTGGCTGGACCCGGACAAGATGGCCTCCTTCGGCATCACCCCGCTGGACGTTTCGCAAGCCTTGCAGTCCAACAACTTCACCACTGCGGCAGGTGAAATCAAGGGACGGTTCACGCAGCAGAACATCAACGCCCAGACCTCGCTCGAAACACCTGAACAGTTCGGCCAGCTTGTCGTCGCCACGCGCGGCGGCACGGTGGTTCGGCTCAACCAGATTGCGCAGATCAATCTCGGACCGCAGGATTTCGCATCGACATCGGCATTTGACGGCGTGAAGGCGGTGTTCATGGGCATCCAGGCCACGCCGGATGCGAACCCCCTGACCGTCATTGCCAACGTGCGCAAGGAAGTTCCGGAAATTGCCAAGCAGCTTCCCGCGGGCCTCGAAGTGAACATCGCCTACGACGCCACGGAGTTCATCAACGAATCCATCTGGGAAGTGGCCAAGACGCTGGGTGAGGCCTCGATCATCGTGATCGTGGTGATCTTCCTCTTCCTCGGCAACCTGCGTTCCACCCTCATTCCGGTGGTGACGATCCCGTTGTCTCTCATCGGCGTGGCGCTGGTGCTGGTGGCTTTGGGCTACTCGATCAACCTGCTGACGCTGCTGGCGCTCGTGCTGGCCATCGGCCTCGTGGTCGATGACGCCATCGTCGTCGTGGAGAACATCCACCGCCATATCGAAGAGGGCATGACGCCCTTCGTGGCTGCACTGAAAGGTGCGCGCGAGATCACCGGACCCGTCATCGCAATGACGATCACGCTGGCTGCCGTGTATGCCCCGATCGGTTTCACCAGCGGCCTGACCGGCGCCTTGTTCCGCGAATTCGCCTTCACGCTGGCAGGAGCGGTCATCGTCTCGGGCATCGTCGCGCTGACGTTGTCGCCCATGATGACCTCGAAGCTGCTGAAATCCAACGAGCATCAGGGCTGGTTCAGCCGCCTGGTCGAGCGCGTCTTCGGCGGCTTGCAGCGGTTCTACCGCCGCCGCCTCGACGGCACCATCCGGCAGCGGGCCATCTTCGCGTGGATCGCGGTGCTCACCATCGTGCTCTCCGGCGTGCTTTACAATGCGATCAACCGGCAGCTTGCTCCCGCCGAGGACCAGGGTGTCCTGTTCGCCTTCGTCAATGCCCCGGACCACACGAATCTCGATTACCTGTCGAGCTATACCGACTCCCTGACCAAGACGATGATGGACGTGCCGGAACACAAGAACCTGTTCGCCATCAACGGCTTCCCCAACTCGCAATCGGCCTTCATGGGCCTGATCCTCAAGCCGTGGAGCGAGCGCAGCCGGTCCGATCTCTCGGTGATGGGCGAGTTGCAGCCGAAGTTCGGTGCCGTCTCCGGCGTCAACATTTTCGCAACGGCACCGTCGGCCATTCCGGTGGGTGCCGGTGAACTGCCCATCGAGTTCGTCATCACCCATCCGGGCGAATACACCGAACTGGCGGATGCGCTGGACAAGCTTCAGGCAGAGGCACAGAAGAGCGGCCTGTTCATCTTCACCAACGCCGACCTGCGCTTCTCAACCCCGCAGGTGGAGCTGATCGTTGACAAGGACCGCGCCAACAAGCTCGGTGTCACGATGCGCGATGTGGGCGCCACGCTTGCCACCCTTCTGGGCGGCAACAACGTCAACCGCTTTACGGTGCAGGGCCGTTCCTATCAGGTGATCCCGCAGGTGCCACGCACCGAGCGCGAAACAGCTGACTCGATCCTGAAGTACCGGGTGCGGGCCGCCGACGGCAGCATGGTGCCCTTGTCCTCTTTCGTCACCCTGGGCAAGACCGTGCAGCCGAATGGCTTGCAGACATTCCAGCAGCTGAACTCGGCAACCCTTTCGGGCGTGCCGTTTCCCGGCCGCACCATCGGCGAAGGCATCGACTTCCTGAAGCAGAAGGCAAGTGAAATCTTCCCGCGCGGCATGGCTTACGACTTCACGGGAGAAAGCCGCCAGTTCGTGAACGAAGGCAACTCGCTTGCCATCACCTTCGCCATTGCCTTGCTGCTGATCTATCTGGTGCTGGCTGCGCAGTTCGAGAGCTTCCGCGACCCCTTCGTGATCCTCGTCGGCCTTCCCGCAACGGTGTTCGGCGCATTGTTCGTTCTCTTCATCCTTGGTGAAGTGAATGGCGCCATGCAGAACAACACGCCCATCAACCTGGGTTCAGGCACGATCAACATCTACACCCAGATTGGTCTTGTCACGCTCATCGGCCTCATCGCCAAGCACGGCATCCTGATGGTGGAGTTTGCCAACAAGCTCCAGGAAACAGAGGGGCTCGACAAGCATACGGCCATCAAGGAAGCGGCGGCCATTCGCCTTCGCCCCATTCTCATGACGACCGCCGCCATGGTGATCGGCGTGGTTCCGCTGCTCCTTGCCAACGGGGCCGGTGCCAAGAGCCGCTTCGACATCGGCATCATCATTGCAGCCGGCATGGCGATCGGCACGATGTTCACGCTGTTCATTACGCCTGCTGTCTACTCCTACGTGGCCAGCGACCGCCGCCGTTTCGTGGCGGATGCTCATCTGCACGATGAGGAACTGGCACATGATGATGCGATGCACGGCGAGCCGCACCCTGCCACGCAGGTGGTGACCGCGCCCGCCAATGATGAGGCCGGGACCGATGCCCCCAAGAAGGGCAGGAAGAAGCGGGACGACATGGCCGAAGCGGCCGAATAGGCGCTTTCGCCTAACGCAACATCGAAAGCCCTGATGCAAGCCGCGTCAGGGCTTTTTTGATGTCGTCCTCGCTTGCCGCGAAGGAAAGACGGATCGAGGTGGGCGCACCGAAAGCCGTGCCCGGAACGGTGGCCAGATCGTGCTCTTCCAGAAGCCAGTCACAGAGCTCGTCCGGCGTGGTGATGCGCGTGTTGCCGGCAGCCTTGCCGAGAAACGCGGATACGTCCGGGAAGGCATAGAAGGTGCCCGGAATGTCGCCGATGCTCAGGCCCGGAATGGCACGAAGCCCGGCAATCACCATGTCACGGCGACGGCGATAGGCGTCACGCATTTCGGCAACCTTGTCGCGGGGGCCTGCGAGGGCGGCGAGCGCTGCCCGTTGCACAAAGGAGTTTGCACCCGCCGAGACGATGCTCTGCATCCGCGCCATGGCCTTTGCGATCGGTTCCGCTGCCGCGGCGTAGCCCAGACGCCAGCCTGTCATGGCAAACCCCTTGGCAAATCCGTTGAGCGTGATGGTGCGCTCCAGCATGCCGGGCAACGACCCGAAGGAGGTCATCTCGCCATCAAAGAGGATGTATTCGTAGATTTCGTCGGACAACACCATGACCTGTGGATGCCCGGCCACGATGGCTGCGATGCGGTCGAGTTCGGCCCGCGTCCACACCGCGCCGGTGGGATTGCAGGGTGAGTTCACGATGATGAGCTTGGAGCGCGGCGTGACGGCGGCGGCGATGCGCTCTGCCGGAACCTTGTAGCCTTCCGCGATGGTGGAGGGCAGGACGACCGGCGTGCCACCGGCAAGACGCACCGTGGCCTCGTAGGACACCCAGTAGGGTGCAAGAATGATCACCTCGTCGCCGGGGCTGACGACCGAGAGGATGGCATTTGCAATCGCCTGCTTGGTGCCGTTTGCCAGCACAACGGAGGACGCGGGGTAGGGAAGATTGTTTTCCGCCAGCAGCTTGCGGGCAATGGCTTCGCGAAGTTCCGGAATTCCGGCCACCGGCGAGTAATGGGTGAAGCCCTTGTCGAGCGCCTCCTTCGCCGCATCGCGGATGTTCTCCGGCGTGTCGAAATCAGGCTCGCCCACCGTGAGGGCCACAACGTCCCGGCCCTTGGCGCGAAGCTCGCGGGATTTCTGTGCCATCCGGATGATGGCGCCTTCGTCGGCAGAATTGGCGCGGGAAGACAGGGTTCGGGCAGGATCAAAGGTTGCGGCAGGCGGCGTGGTCATGATGGCTGGCTGCTATGCCAGCTTCTCCTTGCCCCGTCGAGGGTGGCCGCGCTACATGCCGATTCATGAAAAGCATGGCCCCCCTGGCGATTGCGCTTGTCCTCGTTTTGCCGCTGGCCGGCTGTAACAACGAGGCCAGCGGCGTCCGCATCAGCACGGAAAAGGCATCGGCGCCGCCGGTTGCCCTGAAGCCCCGATCCGAGCCGATCTTTTACAACGGCAAGACCTATCATCTTGATTTTGCTCCGTCTGCGGAGGGACACTTCGACATGGCGGTGGCGGGCATGACCGCCAAGCAGGAGAAAGATGCGGTGGCGGTTGCCACCTCGTCGCTGCGCTACTTTGCCTGTCCCGACGGCAAGAACGGGCAACTCACCAGCAAGCCGGCCTATGCCGCCGGGGCATGGAAGATGAAGGCCCGCTGCGGTTAACCCCGTCCTTCCCACGGCTTGAAGCCCCGGAACCACCGTGCTTATCTCTGCGTTCAGTTGAAGGGTCGCAGCCTGTGTTCCTTTTGGCCGCAGGTTCCGTACCCGTCACGGGTGAACGGTGTAGCGGGAGGGGTACATGCTTCTTTTGGATGCGGTTCTCAAGCGGCTGATCCGCAAGGGTGACCTGACAATCACGGACTGGACAGGCGCAATCTGGCGCTACGGCGACGGCGGCCAGCCCAAATCACACATCGCAATCGACTCTCCGGTGACAGCGCGAAAGCTGGCGCTCGATCCGGACCTCAACCTCGGCGAAAGCTACATGTCGGGCAGTCTCACGATTGTCGAAGGCACGATCTACGATTTCCTCGCACTCGGCATGCAGAACATGGAACGCCAGGGCAAGATGCACTGGATCCACAACGTGGTTCACAAGGGCCGCGTGGTGACGCGCCGCATCTCGCAGCACAATCCGGTCGGCAGGGCCAAGCAGAACGTGGCGCACCATTACGATCTTTCGGGTGCGCTTTATGACCTCTTCCTGGATGTGGATCGCCAGTACTCCTGCGCCTACTTCGAGTCGCCCGACGCATCGCTGGAAGAGGCCCAGCTTGCCAAGAAGCGTCACCTCGCCGCGAAGCTCGGCATCAAGCCGGGGATGAGGGTGCTCGACATCGGTTCGGGGTGGGGCGGTCTTGGGCTGTATCTCGCGGAAATCTGCGGTGCCGAAGTGACAGGCGTCACCTTGTCGGAAGAGCAGCACAAGCTCTCCAACGAGCGGGCGGCACAGCGCGGCATATCAGACCGGGTCCAGTTCCTGCTCAAGGACTACCGGCATCTTGAAGAGAAATTCGATCGCATCGTTTCAGTCGGGATGTTCGAGCATGTGGGCATCGGCCACTATCCGGAGTTCTTCGGCAAGGTGGCAACACTGTTGAAGGACGACGGGGCGGCAGTCCTGCACTCCATCAACCGGAGCGACGGCCCCGGCGCGACAAGTGCATGGATCAACCGCCACATCTTTCCGGGCGGCTACATTCCGGCCCTATCCGAAGTCATTCCGCATCTGGAGCAACAAGGTCTTTACATCACCGACATTGAAATCCTGCGATTGCACTATGCCGAGACGTTGCGCCATTGGGCGCGGCGCTTTGCCGACAACCGCGAGCGCGCCAAGGCCCTTTACGATGAACGCTTCTGTCGCATGTGGGAGTTCTACCTGGCCGGTTCGGAGTGCGCCTTCCGCTATGGCGGCATGAACAACTTCCAGATCCAGTTCGGGCTGAACCAGCATGTGCTGCCGATGACGCGGGACTACATCACCGCGACGGAGGACAGGCTGCGCAAGATCGAACAGAAAACGCCGAAGCTGCGCAAGGTCAGTTGAGGCCCTTCTTGCGGAGAAGCCTGGGAAGAAGCAGCACCCCGGCGAGGAAGGGATGCCTGCGCTGCCAATCGGTGATTTCGATCTTCACGCCGGAGTGACGCTCGATCTTCCACGCGGCGTAGTCGGCGCCGCCCTGGAAGGTGAAGGCAGCCTTGGCAAGGCGTGCAACGGACCACAGCTTGCCCCATATCCGCTTGCTGGCCCACGACGATGCAACAGGCGCGGTTGCGACCAAGAGGCGGGAGAGGGTGCCATAGTATTCGGACTCGGCGGTGACGATCTGCCGGGCGCGGCTTGCACTCTCAGGCCGAAGCTCAGTGCGATAGGTATTGGAGAACAGCCCAAGCCACGGGTCGGAGGCCGAGAGATAGCGCCCGTGGGCAAACGCCGTTCGGGCCGCCATGGCAAGCGCTTCAAGCACCTTCCGCCGCGTTGCCTCGTCCTTCACCCACACCAGCCTGCTGGGTTGGGCAAAACGCGCCCACAGGTACGGGTTCGCGGTCGAGGGGCTGTTCCACGCCAGGAACGCCTTGAGCGTCATGACCGCATACTTGCTGCGGAGCTTGCTCTCGCCATCCTGCCGTTCTGCATAATACACATTGGGCGGAACGCGCTCGCCAAGCCAGCGGAGCAGGGAATTGCCGCCCAGATTCCCCGGTTCATCCACCAGAAGATAGTAGTCGATCAGCGTTTCCGCGGGTGATGAATCACGGAGCGCCGAGCCGTAGGCGAGGACGGCAACCACACCCGGCTGCCCTGCCGCAAGGGCGCGTGCGAAGCCGGCAACCTGCGCATGGACGGGCCGCTCAATGCTCTTGCCAAGGAATGTCTGGAGGTCATCCATCAGCGGATGATGTAGGTGAATTCCGGCCCGGTCTCAATGCGCAGGGCCTCTCCGGCCGGGGCGTCGAAGAACTCGCCGTCCATCACGAATTCGGATGTGGTTTCGATGCTGCAGGTGCTGACGGCATGGCTTGTGGCACCAGGCGGGGCCTTGCGATCCTCGCCGCCCATGATCGACGGAATGAACCAGCGGGGGATGCTGGGGACGGGATAGGGAAAGGTGGTGAGGCGGATCGGCCCGCTGCGTCCGCCCCAGAAGGGTCGCGTTCCGAGGATCAGCTTTTCCAGTGTCGTCGCCAGCGCCAGCAATTGCGTTCCGGTGGCAACGGTGACGCCGTTTGCCCGCACGGTGATCGGAAAGGGGCGATCGAAACGGTTCACGTCATGCGGGTTGGGGGCGGTGAACAGGCTCCTGCCCACGGCACCGGCGAGGGCGGCAAAGGTGGCGAAACTGCCCTTCACGCCCCTGTCGTTCAACGAGACTTGCGTATAGCGGGTGGCGGCACTGACCGCTCCCGTTCCGAGGAACATACCGTGACGTACCTGCCCGTCACGCGCGTTCACGGCTCGGACGGTGGGCCTTCTCCGCAGGTCTTGGGCCACCGGCGATGCAATAAAGGCGGCCTGTGCGGCAATGCTGCGTGTGGTGTAGCCGATATCCGCCGCCGTCATGTTGGTGGTGCCGTGGGGCAACAGGCACAGGCGTGGCAGGACCGGAAAGAGGTCGGTTTCCGCCAGCAGGGTTTGTATGGCGTGCACCGTGCCGTCGCCCGACGAGATGAACAGGTCGGTGACGCCTGCGGAGGCGAAGCCGCGCATGATGTCTTCCAGGGATTCAAAGGCCGTGAGCACATGCACCTTCGCCGTTGCGTTGCCCTTGAGCGCCTCCGCCAGTGCAACTCCCTTGCCGTTTCCGCGCCCTGCCTTGGGATTGATCAGAACGCCTGCCGTCATTTCTGCGCCATCCAGGAGGTGAGCGTTCCGCCCGCCTGCGTCTTGGCTGAAAGGCCCTGCATCAGTTGCAGGGCGTGGAGGACGAGGCAGATGAGCGTCCATGCCGCCACCGCCAGAAGCCCCAGGTCGGGCCGCCAGAACAGCCAGCCCAGCGTGAGCAGGATCAGGTTCGGGTTGCGCCGTGCAGTGATCTGCCGGAAGAAGGTATCGATGCGCCGCCAGATGTGGATTTCAAGGCCGAGCCACTTGATGCTGATGCCTTCAAAGATGCGTTGCAGCACATAGCCGCCGAGGATGATCAGCGTCACCCACCAGAAGGCAGGGGCGGAGAGTTCCTGTCCCCAGGCCGAAAGGCCGAGCGCCCAGGCGATGTACCAGAAGGGGGGATGAACCAGATCGATGCCGTGGTCGAACACATCGCCCCACTTGCTTGAGGTCAGCGTGGTGCGGGCAAGCTTGCCGTCCACGGTGTCGAGAAAGGTCATCAGCCAGGCTGCAAGCAATCCCCAGCCATAGTCCCCCTTGAGGAAAAGGAAGAAGGCGGCGACCGTCGCAACAGCGGCGACGGAGGTGACCATGTTCGGGGTGACGTGACGCGCCGCCAGAAAGCGCGTGACATGAAAGGCCGGACGCGGCCAGAGGTGCTTCGTCACCAGATCGGTCGCACCCTTGTAGGTGCCCATGAACATGCGCCACGCAATCGCATCGCAGTTCTTGGGCGTGACGAGCAGTGCATAGGGTGTCTCGCGCTTGCGCAGCGCCTTCCAGAAGGCGACGTCGAGATCGGCGGGGGCCAGCGCCCGCAGGCCGGCGATGACGGGAATTCCGCCCCCCTTGAAGGCACTCTCGATTGCCGGAAGATGGCTTGCATCGACATGCGCCGCGAGGGCTGCATCGCCTTCGCTCGCCAGCAGCACAAGCCCGGGCGTAGACAACAGGCCAGCCACCAGGGGCTGGTCCAGAACCGCGTCTGCACGCACGATAAGTAACGGCCCCTGATGTCGGCGGGCTTCATCGGGCGTCAGCGTGCGTGTCAGCCCGGCGCGGGCGAACTGCACGGCAATGCGCTCCGGCAAGGTCTTGCCGAAGAGCGTCACGTTGCTCTCACCCAATATGCACAGGGCGGTGTCGGAGGGTGGGGATTTCATGTCCATGGGGCGGGGGTCAGACTCTCTCTGTCTGGAGCATCAGATAGGCCGCCACGGCGGCAAAGACCAGCACTGGCGCCCAGGCCGCAAGCCAGGGGGAAACGAAGCCCATTTCGCCCACCGACAGGGCAATCCCGTCAAGCACGAAGAAAATGAAGCCGAGGCCGATGCCGAGGCCGAACAGCATGCCGAGGCCGCCACCGCGACGGAAACGGGCAGCCAGCGGCACGCAGAGGCCCACCATGACAATGGCGATGAGGAAGGGCGTCAGCCGCTTGTGTTGCCACGTCTGGTAAACATACGTGGGCCTGATGCCGAAGCCCTGGTTGTCCACGAAATAGTTGAGATCGGAGTAGGTCATTTCCTCCGGGTCACCCGAACGCTGCCCGGCCGCGGCGGGGCGCATCAGGCCCGTGTACTGCATCGCCTCTGCCTTTTCGGGCGGCTTGTTGCCGCGGAAATAGGTGACCGTCCCGGTCAGCGACCAGATGCCGTCCTTCAGTTCCGCCTGTTGCGCAAAGATCTGCTCCAGCAAGAGACCCTGTTCGTCACGACGGAAGATCACCACGTCCTGGAGCTTTCGGCTGTCACGGCTGGCTGTTGCGGCCCGCATGATGTCATTGCCGGAGCGCAGCCAGATCGGATCCTTCTCGCCGACCTTCAGGCGTTCCTTGCCGTAGTCGCCGATGGCCCATTCACGCAGGGCCGGGGCAGCCGCAGGAATTGCACGATCCAGCAAGGTGAAGTGGATGGCGCCCACGAACAGGGCGAGGGGAATGAGCAGCAATGACAGCCGCGTGGGGGACACGCCGCTTGCCCAGATTGCCACCAGTTCGTTGCGATAGCTGAGTTCGGTGAGCGTGAGCAGGATTGCCATGAGCAGGCTCATGGGCAGGAAGGTGGCAAGCGTCAGCGGCATCCGGTGCAGGACATAGGTGGTGGCGGATTTCAGCGCGCTGCCATCGGGATCAATCGCGAGGATTTCCTTCGAGTAGGCGACCACTTCAAGCGTCAGCACAAACAGCGTGAGGCCGACCAGCACCGCGAAGAAGCGGGTCAGCACCATGCGGCTGATCATCCATGCGACAACTCTCATGCCTCGCTCCTCCTGATTCCGAACAGCGAGAGGAGGCGGGCACCCATCCTGGAGGTGAACTCCTGCATCGGCACGAGCCACCGGTCGAGGCCATCGCCACCGAGCTTGAAGCTTGCCACATAGAAGCGCCACAGCGAGAACGCCGTGAGCAGTCCAAGCGGCAGCCATTGCGTGATCCAGGGCGAGATGCCGCTGGTGCGGGTGGCGAGGGCGCCTTGCTGGATGATCTCGTAATAGGCCACGAGCAGCGCCAGGGCGATGGCGATACGATAGGCACGCGGGCTGCGGGCGCGCCCGATGGCGAAGGGCAGGGCCAGGAACGGAAGCAGCAGCATCGACAGGATGCTGACGATGCGGCGATGCAGCTCCGAGCGGAACTCATCGGCAGTGACATTCTTGAAGTTGCTGCGGTCGCCGCTGGCAAGCTCGGTGATGAAGAGTTCCTGCTCGTCATTGCCGCGCGGGCGGAACAGGTCCTTGGAGACCTTGCCCAGCGGCGTGTCGGTGGTGGTGAATTCGGCAACGCCCGCCGTGTCCGGCTCCTTGCCGTTCAGGTTGTTCGGCCAGTTGCTGACGAGGAGGCGGTGGCCATTGTTGAGACGCAGTACCGGGCGCACCTGACCGGGCACGGGAATGAGCACGCCGTCGGAGGCTGTCAGCGTCTCGGCCCCCTTGTCGGCCTCGTAGTCGAACAGGAAGATGCGCTTGAAGGTGTTGTTGTTGCGGTCCAGCTTGTCGAGAATGAAGGTTCGCGACCCCGTTTCCATGAACACGCCCTCTTCTGCGAGATAGAAGGCATCGATGCTGGTGATATCGAATATGAGCGAGCGATAGGCATAGCGCGTCATCGGTTGCAGCCAGCCGAAGATGAAAGTGGACGCCAGCGCGAAGAGCAGCGACAGCATGAACACGGGCCAGGCGAGGCGGTGAAGGCCGATGCCTGAGGACAGCATCGCATCCAGTTCGTTGCTCTTCGACAGCTTGCTGAAGCCGAAGAGCAGGCCGATGAAGAGTGCGGCAGGCACGGCCGTGCCGAGATAGTGCGGCACCAGATAGGCCAGCAGCTCGAACACCGCCCCGACGGAGTTGTTCTTGCCCAGGGTCTTGTCGAGCAGGCGCACGAGGCGTTCGGCCAGGAGCATGCACAAGCCAATGCCGAGGCTGGCGCCCAACGGCGTCAGCACCTGTTTCAGGATGTATCTGTCAATGATTGTGAACACGGGCTTTCCTGCGCCGGGTTTAGCCGGATGCCCGGAAGGCGTCCAGCAGCGCGGCATGGAGGGTCAAACGCTGTGGATCATCCAGTTGCGGTGCCTGCTTGAGGTCGGGAACGCCCGGCCAGCCGGGATCGGGGAAGGTCACCCCGGCCAGTTCCTGCGCCCCGTCATAGCGGGGCAGGACGTGGAAATGCACATGAGGGTCCACCATCATCAGGGCAAGGTAGTTGATCTTGTTGTAGGGCCGGAAACGGGCCAGCGACTGCTCGATTTTCAGGCTGACGCCTGCCAGCTCCGCGAAAGCCGGAGCGGGCAGCTGCGAGAGTGCGGTTGCGTCGCCTTTGGCTCCCAGCACCAGGGCGCCCAACGTCACCTGCTGCGGCCGCATCAGCACGCACCAATGGGCGGTTTCATGGAGCAGGGTGCCGGGATAGCCGAATTTGGCGAGGGTTGCGTTCATGCCTCAATGTCCTGCCCCAGGATGCCGGAACGGACATCCACAAACCTGCCGGTCGCGCCATGTAGCCGGCGGATGGTCAGGCGCGTCTGCCACTTTCCGCGGGCGCGATTGACGCTGTAGGCATGCCATTGGGCGCTTTCGTGGCCGTCCTTGTCCACCATGCTGGCGGAAGGAACCCCCACCACAAAGGCCCTGCCGGAGGCGGTGTCGAGGCCGTTGATCTGTGTCGTGTGATTGTGCCCGTGGATCACCAGTTCGGCGCCGCTGTCCTTCAGCACCTCGCGCAATTCCGGGGCATCGGTGAGTGCACGGCGTGCAGGCGTCAGGCCGGGCAGGGGCGGGTGATGGATCATGACGAGGCGGTAGAAGCCGCGCGCCCCCAGATCGGCGAGGCGGGTGGCGAGGGCGGTGCGCTGTTCCTTGCCCAGCGTTCCGCCCGCCTTGTTGAGGCGTTGCGGCTGGGCGCTGCTCAGGCCGATGATCGCGATGTTGCGGCGCAGCCGGACGAAGGGAAAGATGTGGTCGTTGCTGGAGCCGTCGCCCTCCATGAAGGGGTTCAGAAGCCCCAGCCCGGTGTCATGCGCGAGATGGACATAGGCGTCGTGATTGCCGGGCACCATCGTGAGGTCGGCGGGCGTGCCGACCGTCTTGAGCCATTCGAGGCCACGGCGGAATTCCGCCCGCGCCGCGATGTTCACGAGGTCGCCGGTAAAGCAGATGTGATCCGGGGCCTGGGCGTGGATATCGGCCCGCAGGGCATCGGCGTGGGCACGGATGTGCATGGCCCGTCGCCGCAACCCCCAGGAGAGTCCGCCGATGATGCGCTTCAGGCGGAAATCGCCAAACACGTCGGCAATGGCAACTGGCCCCAGGTGGACGTCGGAAAAATGGGCCAGTGTGAAGGACATGGGGTGGTGGCGGGCTTCCGTTGACTTCGCGTGAATCGGATGCGAAGGAACCCCCTCCTTATTCCTTTCAACTCAACAGGTTCAAGTCTCGTGCGCGTCATCATTCTTGCCGCCGGCCAGGGCAAGCGGCTTCTGCCGCTGACCGCCGAAGTTCCCAAAGCCCTGCTCGATATCGGCGGGAAGGCCCTCATCGAACGCCAGATTGAAGCCTTTGCGGCATGTGGCATCAAGGATTTCGTTGTGGTCACAGGTTATGCCTCGGCCCTGATGGAGGAGAAGTTGCAGGCGATTGCGGCCCGCTATGGGGTGAAGGCCGCCGCCGTCTACAACCCGTTCTACGCCGTCGCCGACAATCTGGCCTCGTGCTGGCTGGCCCGCAGCGCCATGACCGGAGACTTCATCCAGGTGAACGGAGACAACGTGTTCCGCAGTGATCTGGTGGAGCGGTTGCTGTCCGCTCCGGAGAATCCCGTCAGCGTGGCGATCAATGTCAAGCAGGCCTACGATGCGGATGACATGAAGGTGATGATGGATCGTGGCCGCCTCACGGAGGTCGGCAAAACGCTTCCCGTCGATACGGTGAATGCGGAAGCCATCGGCTTCTATGTGTTCCGCGGCGCGGGCGTGAAGGCCTACAGCGACGAGCTGGAACTGGCGATGCGCGATCCGCAGGGCTTGAAGCGCTGGTTCCCGTCTGCTGTCGGCTCGCTGGCGAAAAAAGTGACCGTTTCGACCATCGAGTGCACCGGATTGCGCTGGGCGGAAGTCGATTTTCCCGCCGACCTTGCCCATGCGCGCGCCCTCGTTACGGGGTGGGATCAACCCTGATCATTGCGGAGCCGGATGATCCTTTCGGCAAGGGCGTGATCTTCCGGCTTGTCCACATCGATAGCGGCCTCGGCAAAGGGCAACAACACGGGCACGATGCTGATGCCGATCCGGCGCGAGGCTTCCGCAAATGCTTTCCGAAGTGTGAGCCTGCCCGCGAGGAACGAGAACAGCGGGCCGAAGCCGAATGCCGCGACCAGCTTCCACGGCTTCTTGCGGTTCTGCTCGATCGCCGACCAGGTATCGAACAGGGCCAGCCCCTTTGGTGAGTTCACGGCAAAGAGATTGCACCCCGAAACGCGGTCGGGGCCAAGCCTGAAGAATGTGCGCTTCGTGTCGGGATAGGCAGCAAGAATGGTTTCCGCAGTGGCGAGCCCGACACAGAAATCCGCGCCGCTGGCCATGGCCTGGGCGCAGAACTCCGCCACCATCTCCGCCGTGAGCAGCGCATGGTCGCCCGTCGTGACCAGGACGGGGTAAGACCCCGTGGCCATCACGGCCGCCTTCGCCGAGGCCGGGGCAGATGCTGCCGCAGCGATCATGCGTGTCTTGTCGGCCAGTGGGCCTGCCGCCGAGCGGCCCTGGTCGGCATCGTCGATGGAAACGAGGATCGGACGTGCCATGCCCGCCGCGGCAAGGGCGGTGAGAACCCGTTGCAGCATGGGAACCCCGGCCACTGCCAGTGCGCATTTATGGGCGATGCCGAACGCCTTCGCCATGGGATCGTCCGGCCCGCGCCCGGCGGCCAGAACCACGGCGTGCCATTTGGGATGGAAGCTCACAGGTCTTTCTCGTAAACCCGGTAGGTCTTGTAGGGCTGTGCGCCAAGTTCCTCGATGATGTGGCGAATGCGCATGTTGTCTTCGAGGATCCACGACATCTCGGCGGCCCTCACGCCCCTCGAGATATGATAGTTGCGGGTCGTGTCGATGGCGGCGACGGCCAGTGCCGATCCGAGCAGGCCATCCTGGAACTTTTTGCGCACGCCAAGAAGCGGCATGCGGATGGAGTGAGGCCGCTTGGTGGCGACGGCTTTCGCCAGCTTCAGCCAGTTGAAGGGCAGCAGCTTGCCGTTGAAGCCATCGATCCAGTCATTGAGGTTCGGCAACGTCACCGACATGGCGGCGTTCTCGCCCTTGTATGTGACGATGGCCACGTACTCGCCATGCACCAGCATTTTGAGGTCGTTAGCGAGCTTCTCAAGTTCTGCCGCCGTGAACGGAACGTAATCCCAGTTGTGCGACCACGCATCGTTGAAGATGTCCATCACGATGTTGATGTCGCGCTTGATGTGCTTCTTGTCGAGCGGGCGGACCTTGATGTCGCCCGTTGCCATGGCGCGTTTGGTCACGCGGCTGAGGAGCGGCGGCATGGGCCCCAGATCCTCGGTGTAATAGGCAATGAGATCCTTGACCTTGTGCAGCCCGAGATCGTCCATCAGGTCTTGATAGTAAGGCAGCGCGTGCCCCATCATCATGTTCGGTTTGTGCTCGAAGCCATGCACCAGCATCCCGATCTCGTCATTGATCGAGAAGTTGTAGGGGCCACGCACACGCGTGAGGCCGCGCGCCGTCAACCAGTTCGTCGCCGCCGCAAAGAGAGGACGGGAGACAGCGGGATCGTTCTCGCTTTCGAAAAAGCCGAACTGCCCGGTGTTGTCCTTGTGATGCTCCAGCCTCAGCCGGTCGTGCTGGGCCGAGATGCGGCCCACCGGCTTGCCATCGCGGTAGGCCACGAAAAGCTGCACGTCCGCATGCTGGAAATAGGGGTTCTTTTTCGGACTCAGATGCTCAAGGCGCTCGAAGAAAAGGGGCGCCACCCAATTGGGGTCGTTCTTGTAGAGCGGAAACGGGACATGCAGGAAGTCCAGCGTTCCCTTCTTGTCACGCACCTCCTTGACGAAGACTTCGCTCATTTCCTTGACCCCTTGGCGCCGCCGGGCCTTGCCTTGTTCTCGCTTCCGGCAGTGTTCTGGCGGGAGGCCAGGGTGACACGCCCGCCCAGGAATGTGTACTGCACATCGGCAATGCGCGTCCACGCCGGCCGATGGGTGATTGCAATGATCGTGTAGCGGCCCCTCAGCCCCGCAATGTTGTCCACGATGGCCGCTTCGGTTTCGGGATCGAGAGCACTGGTCACTTCGTCGAGGATGAGGATTTCGGGCTTGCGGACCAAGGCGCGGGCCAGGGAAATGCGCTGCCGCTGCCCGCCTGAGAGCTTGCCGCCATATTCGCCGACATCGGTATCGAGACCCTTCGGAAGGGAGGCGATGAAATCTCCGGCCCCGGCAAGGCGCAGCGCCTCGTGGATGTCTTCGTCCTTGATGCCCGGTTCGGACAGGGAAATGTTCTCACGGATGGTGTCGTGGAACAGGGCCAGTTCCTGCGGCACATAGCCGATCCTGTGACGGAATGCGGTGATGTCGGTCTCGGCGAGCGGCTGCTTGCCGATCATGATCTCACCCTTGTCCGGCTTGTGGAGACCGATCAGCAGGTCGATCAGTGTTGTCTTGCCCGCGCCAGAAGGGCCTTGCAGCACCGTGATGCTGCTCGCCGGAATGGTCAGCGAGATGTCGATCAGGATCGGCTTTTCGCCGTGATTGAAACTGACATGCGCGAAGGTGAAGTCCTGGCGCGAAGGGGGTGGAAGGGTGCCGCTGCGCACCTCGCGCTGTGCCTCTGCCTCGCGGATCATCTCCTGGGTGCGGATATAGGATGCTTCCACCTGCGTGGCGTTTTGCAGTTGTTTCAGGAACTTCGAGATGTAACCCATCACCTGAAGGAAGAAGATGCCAATGACGATCAGTTCCTCAATCGGAATTCCTGCCACGACAACCGCGAACCACGCCGATCCGGCAAGGATCAGCACCATCAGCAGGTCGATGCCGTAGTTCAGCCCGTAGCGCGTGAGGAGCTGCACATACAGCGCCCGCCGCAGGCGCTTGACCAGTGCTCCCAGGCTTTCGATCATCTGATCGTAGCGGTGCATCGCCTTCAGCGACTTGATGTTCTGCACCATGTCGACCATGTCGGAGGTGAGGAGCGCGGTACGGTCCGACTGCTTGTAGCTGGTGCGCCGGGAAATCCGGATGAGGCGGCTTGCGGCGGTGGAGATGATCAGGCCGCCTGCAATGGCCAGCAGGGCCACCCGCCAGTTGATCAACATGGCGATGATGACATAGGTGATGATCTGGATCAGGTTCGTCGCAGCCGCCGCGGCGAGGTTGTAGGCGTCACCGGCCCGCGTGGCATCATTGCTGATGACGCTGGCAATGCGGCCGCTGCTTTGGTCGGAGTAATAGCTCCAGCGCGCCTCGAAGATCCCCTTGATCAGCCGGCGGCGGAGATTGTTGGCTACCTTGGCGCCGGTGATTCCGACATAGGTCATGGCCCCGAACAGCAGGACCGCCCGCAGGGACAGAATGCCGACCGAGAGAAACAGCAGTGTCTGGAAATCAGCGGAGAGATTGAACGAGTCGAGGACGGTGCGCAGCGCACGCTCGAAGACGGAGGGATTGCCACCTGTCGAATTGAGCAGGGTGCCCAGGGCCGGGAGAAGCGTGCCGATGCCGACAGCCTCCAGCGTGCCCCCCACCAGGAGGCACAGCAGGACAAGGAGAGGCCGGGTATTTTCGGCCTTGAAGAAAATCTGGAAGACTTGCCGCATCTGGCAGGAGTATCCGCTCTGGACGATTTGGTTTGGCTCTCCCATAAGGCCACGGCAAGCGAGACTCAACATGAATACACGGCATGTAATATTTGGGGTTTTTCACAAAACCCTCGGTCGAAAGTACTTGCGCTGGAAGCGCAGCCTGACGCTTGGCGCCCGCGTTGCGGTCATTGACGACAAGAACAACTTCCTTCTGGTGAAACAGAGCTACGCGCCGGGCTGGCTGTTTCCCGGGGGCGGGGTCGAGTTCGGCGAAACCTGCGAACAGGCGGCCTTGCGGGAATTGCACGAGGAGGCCGAAGTGACGCCCACCGGGCCGCTGAAACTGCATGGCGTCTTCTCGAACCACGCCAGGTTTCCCGGTGATCATCTGGTGGTTTATACGTTGCGCGAGTTTACCTGGAGTGGCTTCAGGCCCACCAGCGAGATTGTCGAGGCGCGGTTCTTCGCCCCGCATGAATTGCCGACCGACACCATGATGTCCACCCGCCGCCGGATTGATGAAATCCTCGGCAAGGCTCCGATGTCCCTGGAATGGTAACGGCCGCGGCGGCTGACTTCTTGACGGGAAGGCCGACCGCCGCTATGCGCGGCCCATGACACTGCGCCGGACATATGCCCGAAGCCTGCGACGAGGATCTTCCGTCCTCCCCGCCTTCCGCTGACTCCCGCCCCACTCGAACCGGGGCAGGGCGATCCCGCATTCCTGTTTCCGGTAACCACATGACGTCTTCCTATCTCCCCGAAGCGGCCACGCCCGCTGACGAACCCGCCATTGAATCCCTGCTTGACCTGACCTTCGGCCTCTCCCGGCGCACCAAGACGAGCTACCGCCTGCGCGAAGGCAACACGGCCATCGACGGCTTGTCCATGGTGGTGCGCGACCCGGACCTCGGCGTCGTGGGCACCATCAGTTATTGGCCGCTGCGGATCGGTGAAGCCGGAACCGAAGCGTTGCTGCTGGGGCCGATCGCCATCCACCCGGACCGGCAAAATCAGGGCATCGGCCTCAGCCTCATGCGCACCACGCTGGCGAAGGCTGCGGCTCAGGGGCACGCCCTTGTCATCCTGGTCGGAGATGCGCCCTATTATGCCCGCGTGGGCTTCATGAAGGTTCCGGACGGGCAATTGATCCTGCCGGGTCCGGTCGATCCGAGGCGCTTCCTGTTCCTCGAACTGCGGGCCGGAGCACTGTCTGCCGCGCATGGGCTGGTTTATCCGGCAAACCGCTTCGCCAGGACACGGATGGCAGAGGCCGATTAACGTCCTTCGCGGTACCACATGAAGGACAGGGCCGCGAGCAGGACGCCAAGGCTGAGCAACGTCGAGAACAGGGGTGTTTCGCGGACCGACAGCACGCGGAATTGCTGGTTGTCCTTCAGGGCCATCCAGCCTGAACCGCTGGCGAGTGCGCCGCTTTTCACCTTGCTCAAGCGCGGAAAGCCATCCTCCAGCCATGCGATACCGCCGCCCGTGGCCGTGGCGATGGGCTGCATCAGGCTCGCGGTGGCGCGAACATCGGCGAATTCCTTCTGGTCGGCGGTTCCGGTCACGGCGAAGGCCGTGAGATCCCCGTCCTTCAGGACGTAAAGCCCTGTCTCGGTGGCGGCGACGGCGGTGGTGAATACGCCCGGCCGTCCGGTCTGCAACGTGACCTGCGAAACCTTGCCCGACGGCGTGGTCACCTCGACCGGCCTCGCAGCGTCGGCCAGTGTTTGCCGCTCGATCACGAGATTGCGTCCATCCTGATGGGCTCGAAGGGCTTCCTCCTCAAGGTCCGGCTCCTTCATCAGCCAGTGCGAAATCCGGCGCAGCAATTCCAGTTGCGGGCCGCCACCCTCGAAGCCTCGCGCCCAAAGCCAGCCCTGATCCGAGAGGAACTGCGCCACGCGTCCGTTATCGACACGGGCAAGGGCGAGCAACGGCTTGTTGCCGGGGCCGGACATCAGTTCCTGGGCATTGTTCTGTGTTGCCGTATCGATGAGGCGGAACCAGCGGCCCCATTTGGGATCGGTGGGGGCATCACCGGGCAGGGCGCGGCTCACCGGGTGACGTCCACCCAGAAGCGTGACCTGAGGCTTGAAGGCTTCCTGTGTCACTTCGCCGGTCGGGATTGCAGCCAGCACATCGGCAAGCGGCGTGGAGGCGAGTCCGTCTCCACTCGCGAAATCCGGGCCGGAGGACACCAGCACGGCGCCGCCGTTGCGCACGTAGTCCGCCACATTGGCAAGGTAGGAGTCAGGCAGGATGGACTGCCTTTGATAACGGTCGAAGATCACCAGATCGAACTGGTCAAGCTTCTCGAGAAAAAGCTCGCGGGTCGGGAAGGCGATGAGCGAAAGCTCCTTGGTCGGGGTGCCGTCCTGTTTTTCCGGCGGTCGCAGGATGGTGAAGTGAACGAGATCCACCGAGGCGTCGGCCTTGAGCATGTTGCGCCATGTGCGCTCGCCCGGATGCGGCTCTCCCGATATCAGCAGCACGCGCAGCCGATCGCGGATGCCGTCGATCACCGCCATGGCGCGGTTGTTGACGGTGGTGATCTCGCCCTCTTTCTGGGCGGCGGCGATTTCAACGATGTTCTGCCCGGCACGTTCGATGGGAACAACGATGGCCTGGGTGGTGTTGGGGGGGACGGCGGTGTTCTGCACGTCGCCATTGGGAAGGCGGATGGTGATCGCAACCGGCTCGCTTCCGGCGGGTGTTTCGCTGACGCGGAACCGGACTTCATGGGATTGGCCGGTGATGGCAAAGCGCGGGGCTTGCTCGATCACCACGCGACGGTCGATTTCCGCCTTGCTGCCGGACACGAGCGTGTGGATCGGTCCCTTCAGCTTGCCGGCGTCGGCAGCCCCCGGCACGTCATGGATCTGCCCATCGCTGATGATGATGGCGCCGGCATAGCGGTCTGGCGGGATGTCGGCGGTGATGCGCGAAAGCGCGGCGAACACCCGCGTCCCATCGGTGTCAGGAGTATTGCCGGAAACGGTCCGCCCGACGCGAAGCTCGGTATTGCCGAGGGCCGCCACACGCTGGCGCACCTCTTCCAGCGCCCGTTCCGTCTGGGCGCGCCGGTCACCGAAGGACTGGCTGTCGCTTTCGTCGATGATGACGGCGGCAATGTCGCTCAACTGCTCGCGTTCGTCCTGAGCCAACTGCGGATTGGCAAGCGCGCCGAGCAGCAGGACGAGGGCCATGGCGCGAAGCACCGCCCCGCGCATCCGGCCATACAGCATGGCCGCCACAGCCAGCGCACACACGCAGGCGATGAGCCAGAATGCAAGCCACGGCACATGGGGCAGGAACGACAGTGTCCAGCTTCCGACTTGCAGGGTCATTGGCCCAGCCTTTCCAGAAGCGCAGGCACATGAACCTGATCGGCCTTGTAGTTTCCGGTGAGGGCATACATCACGATGTTTATGCCGCTGCGGAAGGCAAATTCCCGTTGCCGGTCGGAACCGGGCACCACGGCATAGAGCGGGTTGCCGTTTTCATCGAGGGCCCATGCGGAGGCATAGTCATTCGAGCCGATGATCACAGCCGAAACGCCGTCTGCCGTGCCGGGGTCCGTGTTCGCCTCTCCCAATGCCGACTCCACCCACAAGGGGCCACCTTCGAAATGGCCGGGGAACTCATTGAGCAGATAGAAGCTGCGGGTGAGGACATGCTTTTCCGGCACGGGCTCAAGCGGCGGAACGTCAAGCTTGCCGAGGATACGGCGGAGGGCCTCGTTCGCGGTTCCCGTGTCAACACCTCCGTTCCGCAGGTCGAAGAACACCGTGCCGCCGTTCTTCATGTAGGCAGCCAGCTTGTCGCGTTCCGCATCGGTCGGGGCCTGGGCGGAGTCCAGAACCGGCCAATAGAGCAGGGGATAGACGTTGAGTTCGTCGCTGGCGACGCTGACGCCTTGCGGTTCGGCCAGCCGTGCCGAGGTACGGTCGGAAAGAATGAGGGTGAGACCTTTCAGCCCCTCGTTGCTGATGCGATCGGTTTCTTCGTCGCCTGTCTTCACGAAGGCGAGGCGCGGCTCAAGTGCGGCCTGGATGGCGGCATCCATGGCCGCCGCCTCTTGCGCCATGACCTGCGGCGGCGGCGGCGAAACGAGAAGGGCAAGGGCCAGCGCCAGCGGTGCCGCGCGCAGGCGTGAAAGGCCACCACCGATCCAGACGGTCGCCACGCAATCCAGAAGGAAGAGCAGCAGGGCCGCCAGGGAAAGTGGGCCTGCGAGGCTGGTTCTTGCTTGCGGCTGATAGGCGGCAACCGTGGCGCGGCCCACCTGTTGCGGCAAGGGCGCAAGGTCGGAAGCGGAGAGGGCATGATTCAGGGCCTGTTCGCGTCCGCCGCGCACATAGAGGCCGGGCGGGTGTTGTTCCGACACCTTCACCTTGTCGATGTCGGCGGCTGCAATGGGCTGCGCCGTGCCGTCCGGCGAAACGAGATCTGCCTCGCCGGTCATCACCAGCCGGGGGGCGAAAGCGGCTGGCGCATCGGTTGCATTTGCGGCAACGGCCTGGGCCGGATCAAGCCCGGCGACCCGGCTCATCATCTCCACGAACAGCCCGGAGAGCGGCAGGTTGGACCAGTTCGCATTCGCGGTGACATGAAAGAGGACGATGAGGCCCTTTCCCCTCGTTTCGGCGGTGACCAGCGGTGTGCCGTCGGCGAGGCTCGCCCAGGTTTTTCCGGCGAGGTCGCTGTCAGGTTCGGCCAGCACCTGCCGCGTCACCGTGATGCGCGGATCGATGGCAAGTCCGGCGAATGGCGACGTGCGGGGAAATTCCTGCAGGGTCTGGGGCGTTTCCCAGGACAGGGCGCTGCCCAGGGTGCGATCGCCGTCTCGCAGCCGCACAGGCACCAGCGTGTCATGGCCCGCTGCAAGCCTTGGCCCGGCGAAGCGCAAGAGGATGCCGCCCTTGTCCACCCAGTCCGTCACCTTGGGCAGGATGTCATCAGGAATGGTGCCCACATCCGCGAGCACGAGCATGGACAGCCCTGCGTCGATGAGGTCGGAAATGTCGCGCGGCGTTTCGGGCGTGAAGATCTCGGCATAGGGTTCCAGGCCGCGCGAGACATAGTGCAGCGGCGAGAGCAGCGGTTGCGCCTGTTCGTTCGAATCCGCCGACACAAGGGCAATGGTGCGGCGGCGCCAGCGGTCATCCAGCAGTTGCCGTGCACCGGCATGTGCTTCACCGGAGACGGTGATGGACTGGATGTCGTTGCGCAAAGCCGTGGGAAGGCTGAAGCGGGCGGTGACGGCCTTTCCGGGTGCCAGCGTGACCGGCACATCGAGCAGCGTGCGCCCGTTGCTGGCCTTCACCACAAGCGCTGCCTGTTGCGCGCTGCGACCGGCGGGGGCCAGCACGTCGATGGCGATGTCGTTCTTGTCGAGTTTCGGCTGGCCGAGGCCAATGGGCAGTTTGGCCGCGTCAGGCGCAATCACGCGCAGGGCGGCTTGCGGCAGCAGGGCATCCAGACCTTCGGCAAAGCTCTGGCCGCTTCCGGCGTCAATCCCGTCGGAGAGCCAGAGAATGCTCTGCGTGCCGGAAAGGCTCGCGGACTTCAGCCTGTCGAGCAGCGCCATGCGATCGGTGGTGAGGGGCGACGGATGCAGCACGCGGGCACGGTCCTGCACCGAACGGGCAGCCTGCGGCGCAAGGTCCGGGGCCTGGGGGCGCGGGGCAGTGCCGGCAAGGATGACGGCTTCATCCTTGTTCTGCGCATCCTCCAGCACATCGGCCAGAATGCGGCGGGTCTCATTCCAGTTCCGGGCACCGGCCCAGCCGTCATCGACGATGATCAGGCGCTGGCCGGATGGCAGATCACCCGTTCCCGGCGGCTGGAGGAAAGGCTGGGCGACAAGGAAGATCACCAGCGCGGCCAGCAGCATGCGCAGGATCAGCAGCCAGAGCGGTGTCTTGTCAGGGGTCTCTTCCTGGCGCGGAAGGTTCAGGAGTATGCGCACCGGCGGAAAGGCTTGCGGGCGCGGCCGGGGCGGCGTGAAGCGCAAGAGCCACCACAGGACCGGCAGGGCCAGCAGGCCATAGAGTGCCAGCGGCGTTCCGAACCCAAGTGATTGCAGGAGGGCGTTCATGCCGATCCCCTCACGCCATGACGGTTTTCCGCGCCGCTGACGCGAAGGTGCAGCGGCAGCAGAACCGACGCCGGTTGTTCATCGGTGCGGTGAAGGGTGAAGCTCCAGCCCAGCCCGCGCGCGAGCTGCCGCAAGCCGTCGCGATGGGCGAGATAGGCGGCGCGGTAGTCGTCGCGCAGGGACTCGGTTTTCTTGGCGAGGTATTTCAGCGGGCCATCGAGGCCGAGGAACTCGATGCGCCCGTCATAGGGCAGGGTTTCTTCTGCCGGATCGGCAAGCTGCACCATGTGGCCGGTCACCCCCGCCGCAGCGATGGCCGAGAGTTTCGTGCGCACGACATCGAGCGGTTCGAGAAAGTCGGAGATCAGCACGGTGGTGGCGCGGCGCTGTTGCGGCCCGGCACTGGGCAGGCCCTCGGAATGTTCGCCGCCCAGCCACTCCGCTACGCGCAGCAGGGCCAGCCGGCCATAGCCCGGCGGGCGCGGTGAACCCAAGGCACCAATGCGCTCGTGGGCGCGGGACGCAAGGCTGGCCAGCGCCATCGACAAGAGCCGTGCGCGCTCCAGCTTGGTTTCCGGAGCCAGGTGCGACCGGAAATGCATGCGCGGCCCGGTGTTGCACCAGACCCAGAGCGTATTGGCGCTCTCCCATTCGTTCTCGCGGATGAAGACGCGATCCGACTGGGCCGACTTGTGCCAGTCAATGCGCTGGGTGGAGTCGCCGGAGCCATAGGGTCGGTATTGCCAGAAGGTTTCGCCGGGACCGGCGGCGCGGCGACCATGCACGCCGAGGATCACTGTGGCGGCAATCTTCTCGGCCCGCACAAGCATGGGCGGCAGGGCAAGGCTGGCCCCTTCACCCTGCTGGGCCAGACGATGGGTTTGTGGGGAGGCTTGCGCCATCAGGCGAGGAGGCCCTTCAGGTGCGCGATCACGTCGCCGACGGTCTTGCCATCGGCCCGGGCGCTGAAGTTCAGCGCCATGCGGTGCTTGAAGACCGGTTCGAGAAGTTCCGCCACGTCTTCCACCGAAGGCGAAAGGCGGCCGTCGATGAGGGCCTTGGCACGGGCACCCAGCATGAGCGCCTGGCTGGCGCGGGGCGATGGCCCCCAGGCCATGCACTCGTTGACCATCTGGCTGGCATCGGGGCCTGGCCGTGCGGCACGCACCACGCGCAGGATTGCGTCGGCAACCTGTTCCCCGACAGGAATTGTGCGGGCGAGACGCTGGGCCTGCATCAGCTCCTGTGCGCTCATGGCGTTGGCGGGCGGCGCCTCATCCACTCCCGTTGTCGAGAACAGCATGCGGCGTTCGGCGTCGAGCGGCGGGTAGGAAATGTCGATCTGCATGATGAAGCGGTCAAGCTGCGCTTCCGGCAGGGGATAGGTGCCTTCCTGCTCGATCGGGTTCTGGGTTGCGAGCACATGGAACGGCTGCGGCAGGTCGTGGCGCATCCCGGCGACGGTGACGTGATGTTCCTGCATCGCTTGCAGGAGGGCCGACTGGGTGCGCGGCGAGGCGCGGTTGATTTCGTCGGCCATCAGCAACTGGCAGAACACGGGTCCGGGCACGAAGCGGAAGGACTTCTGTCCGCGCTCGTTCTCCTCCAGCACTTCCGAGCCAAGGATATCGGCGGGCATGAGGTCGGGAGTGAACTGCACCCGCTTCTCATCCAGACCCAATACGCGACCGAGGGCAGAGGCGAGCTTGGTCTTGGCGAGGCCCGGTGCACCGACAATCAGGCCATGCCCCCCCGCCACGATTGTCGTGAGGCAAAGGTCGATCACCTGTTCCTGCCCGAAGATCACTTGCTTCAGAGCAGCCCGCGCCTTGCCCAACTGGGCGCTGGCAGCTTCGAGGTTCTGGATTGCGTGTTTTCCGGCGTCGTTGATGCTGGCCATGTCTTCCACTATCTCTGGTGTGAGCTTACTTCGGCTTTACCGTCTGCCTGGATTTGTCTTTCCTGTCACAGGATGGCGCAAAAGAGGCGGGATGGAACCGATTCTGATGATCCGGGTGGATGATGGCCGCAAGCCGTGATGCAAGCAACCCCTTGGCAGGGTTAAAAGATATTCAGGCAACGGGGCAGAAGCTGCCGCCCGTGCACCTGTGGAACCCGCCATTTTGCGGCGATATCGACATGCGCATCGCTCGCGACGGGACGTGGTTCTACATGAACTCGCCCATCGGAAGAAAACCGCTTTACACCCTGTTTTCCCGCGTCTTGCGACGGGACGGCGAGAAGTACTTTCTCGTGACCCCGGTTGAGAAATGCGGGATCACCGTGGAGGATGCACCGTTCACGGCGATCCGCATGGAGGTGTCGGGCGAGGGGCGTTCACAGGAAATCACCTTCGAGACAAATTGTGATGACGTGGTGACCGTGGATGCAGGGCACCCGCTTCGCTTTGCCGATGAAGAAGGGACGGGCGGCCTGAAGCCATATGTGCTTGTGCGGTCCAACCTGGAAGCACTGGTTGTGCGGTCGCTGTTCTATGATCTGGTCGCGAAGGGCACGGAGGAGGGCGACTGGTTCGGCGTCTGGTCGTCTGGAACCTTCTTCCCGATGAAACGCCTGGGCGAGATCGGGTTGCCGGAATGACCGCGGCTTTCACGACGCCTGATGTGCTGGCGCGGGCGGCGCGGAGCCTTCTGCGAGAGCCGCCGCCCTCATGGGACGCCAGCGACGACGACATGAACGTCAAGGCCCGCATGATACCGGATGGCATCAAGCCGAAACATGCCGCCGTGCTGGTTGGGCTCATCAGCCGGGGTGACGAATTGAATGTGCTGCTGACACAACGCACCGCTCATCTCTCCAAACATGCGGGCCAGATTGCCTTTCCGGGAGGGCGACTGGACGAGGGCGAAACTCCGCTTGCGGCCGCCCTTCGGGAAACATTCGAGGAGACCGGCATCGAGCCGTCTTTCGTCGAGCCGCTGGGCTACCTCGACGGCTATCTCACCGTCACCGGCTATCTGGTGAATCCCGTGGTGGCGCTGTTGAAGGAAGGATACAGGCTCGCTCCACACGACCACGAAGTGGCGGATATCTTCGAAGTGCCGTTGTCGTTCCTGCTCACCGAGACGAACCGCGAGACACATACGCGGGAATGGCAGGGGCTGACGCGGCGCTACTATGCCTATCCGTTCGGCGAACGCTACATCTGGGGCGCAACGGCGGGCATGATCAAGAATCTGGGGGACAGGCTTTATGGCACCGCGCCGCAAACCGCCTGAGCTTCCGTCTCTGGCACATGCCGAATGGCTGAAGGATCAACGGCTCCAGACTGTGCTGGCGCTGCTGAACAGTGAGGGCGGCGAGGCAAGGGTGGCCGGCGGCGCCGTGCGCAATGCGCTGCTGGGCGTGCCCGTCGCCGATATCGACATTGCGACCACGCTGCGACCGGAGGAGGTGGCCCGGCGCGGCAAGGCGAAGGGGCTTGCCGTTCACCCCACCGGCATCGAGCACGGCACGGTCACGCTTGTCGTCCAGCGCATGCCATTTGAAGTCACGACCTTGCGGCGCGATGTCAGCACCGATGGCCGTCGCGCGACCGTGGCCTTTACCGGCGACTGGGAGGAAGACGCCTCGCGCCGTGACTTCACCATCAATGCGATGTACTGCGATGCGGGCGGAAAAATATACGATTTTACAAATGGATACGCGGATATCCAGAAGCGGAAGGTGAGGTTTGTCGGACTGCCTTCGCGACGCATCAAGGAAGACTATCTCCGCATCCTCCGCTTCTTCCGGTTCCATGCCGGATATGCCGTCGGTACGCCCGATGTGGATGGCCTTGCCGCCTGCGTGCGACTGCGCAGGGGCCTTTCCACCCTGTCCGCCGAGCGGGTGCGCCAGGAACTGTTGAAGCTGCTGGTGGCGCCGGGCGCCGTTGCCGTCCTGAAGGTGATGGCGAAAACAGGCATACTGGCGCATGTCATTCCCGCCGAACCGAACTGGCGCACGCTGGGGCGCCTGCCGCCTGACGCCATCTTGCGGCTCTCCGCCATCGCCAGAACCCCAACGGCGCTGCGGGACCGCTTGCGGCTTTCGAATGACGAATGCCGTCGGCTGCAAGCCATCACCGAAGCGCCGCCCATCACGCCGGACTACAGGCCGGACGAGCGCCGCCGCATCCTCTACCACATCGGCCCGCAAGGCTGGCGCGACGCGGCCTTGCTGTCGCTTGCGCAATCCCGTGCCCCGCTCGATGATGCGGCGTGGCAGGAACTCGTAGGTTTGCCGGGAGGCTGGCCGCTGCCGAAGTTCCCTGTCTCCGGGCGCGATCTTCAGGCGTTGGGGTTCCTGCCCGGTCCCGCCCTGGGAGAGGCCTTGCGCAAACTTGAGGATTGGTGGATTGCCTCGGACTTCAAACCCACGCGCGAGGAACTGCTCCTGCGCGCCAAACCCTAAAGACCGGAGAGAGACATGCCCGCACCATTCCTGATGACAACGAAAGGCAAGGGCGCGCCCAAGGTGGAAAAGGGCAAGCCCGATCCGGCCAAGCTGTTGAAGGGGAAGTACCTCACGCAGACATGGAACCATTGGACGGGCGAGAACGACCGCCTGTATTGCGGCATCTGGGAATCCTCGCCAGGCAAGGTGGAATGTGAATACACCGAGTGGGAGTTCTGCCACATCATCTCTGGTGAAGTGGTCCTCACCGAAGAAGGCAAGAAGAAGGGACATCGTTTCAAGAAGGGAGACGGCTTCATCATCCCTCCCGGCTTCAAGGGCACTTGGGAAACCGTGAAGAAGGTCAGGAAGCACTATGTCATCCTGCTGGCCGGAAAATAGCCGGTGAGCGAAACAATCCTCATCACCGGAGCGGCAAAGCGGATCGGGCGGCAGTTGGCGCTCGACCTCGCGGCGTCAGGCAACGACATTGTCATTCATTGCAACACCTCGCGCGATGCGGCGGATGAGGTGGCAAGGGAGATCCGTGCGCTGGGCCGGAGTGCCTTCATCGTGGTGGGCGATCTATCGAATGCGGAAGTGCCGGAGCGCCTGATTGCCGACGCCGTGAAGGGAGCCGGGCCTCTTTCCGTGCTGGTCAACAATGCGTCGGTCTTTGAACCGGACGATGTGGGCGAGATCACCCTTGAAAGCTGGACGGCCCATCTCGACACCAACCTGCGCGCGCCCATCATGCTGTCCCAGGCCTTTGCGCGGCAACTGCCGAAAGAGCGCCATGGCAACATCATCAACATCATCGACCAGCGGGTGTGGAAGCTGAATCCGCGCTTCTTCAGTTATACCATGTCCAAGACCGGGCTGTGGACCGCGACCCGAACGCTTGCCCAGGCTCTGGCGCCGCGCATTCGCGTGAATGCCATCGGTCCGGGGCCGGCCCTTCCAAGCGTGCGGATGGATCAGGCGGAATTCGACAAGCAGGCCCGGTTGACGCTTCTGGGACGCGGCACGTCGCCCAGGGAAATCTCGGAAGCGGCAAAGTTCATACTGTCGCAACCTGCCCTGACCGGGCAGATGATAGCACTCGACGGCGGCCAGCACCTCGTCTGGCAGACCCCCGATGTGGTGGACGTTCAGGAGTAACTGCGTGATGTCCAAGAAGCCGATGATTTCGCACCATGTTGCCAGCGCGGCGGCGCGGTTGCGCCACGTTTTCGTGCGTGATCTGGAACTCGATGCGCTGATCGGGATCTACGATCAGGAAAAGCTGAAGCCGCAGAAGATCATCGTGAACATCGACCTCTCGGTTACGGAAGGGTCCGGCGATGACGACATCAGCCACGTTGTCTCCTACGAGATCGTGGTAAAGAAGGTTGAAGCCATCATCGCGGCAGGTCACATCAATCTGGTTGAAACGCTCTGCGAGAGGATTGCCGAAAGCTGCCTGCGCGACAGCCGCGTGATGGCGGCGCGTGTGCGCGTGGAGAAGCCCGACATCATTCCCAACGCCCGCAGCGTGGGCGTCGAGATCGAACGCAGCCGTTGAACTACCGGATCATGTAAACCTTGCGGATTGTCTCGTGCACCCGGCAGGTGCCCTTCCAGTCCTGGGGGAAGAAGGCAACGGTTCCGGGGACGATCTCGATCACTTCGCCGCTCTCGTGCGTATAGGTGCAGCGGCCAAGCAGGAAATGGCAGAACTCGTCGCGCGTGACGTGGCAATTCCAGTAGCCCGGTGTGCAGATCCAGATGCCCGTCTCGCTTTCGCCGTTCGGCCCCTTGTAGAGAACGACCCCGGAGGTCTTGCTCTCTCCCTCGATCATGGTGGGAATGACACCCCAGTCCTTGAACGGGCCGGGATAGGTTTCCGGATGAACAAGATGGGGGGCGGAGGAATCGAGCTTGAGCGTCACGGCATTGGTCCTTCTGAGAATCTGTTTCAGCGCAGCATGTAGACGTTGCGCATGGTTTCGTGAACGGTGCACACGCCTTTCCATCCGGCCTTGAAGAGGACGACCGTGCCCGGCACGATTTCGATCACTTCGCCGTCCGCGTGGGTGTAGGTCGCACGGCCGGAAACGAAATGGCACAGTTCATCGCGTGGGATTTCGAGGGGCCAGGTGCCGGGCGTGCATTGCCAGAGACCCACTTCCGGCTCGTTGTTCGGCCCCTTGAAAAGCAGGACACCATCGGACTTGGAGGCGCCGGAAATGGGGTTCGGCTGGAACCCCCAGTCCTTCAGCGGCCCGGCATAGGTTGCAGGGCCTTCGAGGTGGGGAGCGGAGGACGCAAGGTTGGTCGGCATGATGGCCTTTCTATATGATCTTGCAGGACGTTCCACCATCCTAAAGAAGCTGACAGCAACTGTCATGTCGGGATGCTGTGGTGATCTCCAACTTCAGGAGTGATTCAGATGATTTCTGCGTTTTCCCATGGCAATCGCCGCCGCCGCCGCGGATTCAGCACCGTCCTTGGCCGGATCGGGGAATGGATGCGCCACCGCCGTGATGCCCGCGCCCTTGAGGGCCTGACAGACGACCAGTTGAAGGACATAGGTCTTTCTCGCGCCGAAATCGAGGGCGTGGTACGCTTTGGTCCCGGTTCCGCCGGTCGGACGTGAGCATGCCCCAATTCCAGTGCAAGCAGCTTTTGGCCACGAGCATCGTCACCATCGATGATGTGCTGTGCTCATGCGGGCGGCAGCATCGGTCGGCACAGGAATGCACACGGCGCACGCGTCTGGTCTTTCCGTATCGCGGTCTCTACGTGCGCCATGTCGGCAAGGATGACGCCGTGGCAGAAGCCAATCAGGTTCTCTTCTTCAACGCCGGTCAGGAATACAGCGTGAGCCATCCTGTCGAGGGTGGCGATGGCAATCTCTCGCTCGATCTGGCGGGCACCGTCCTGCAGGAGCTTGCACCGGCGGCACAACTGCGACAGGGCGCGGGGATCGGGTTCCAGCGCCAGCGCCGCCGCATTGATGCGCGGGCCCAGGCGCTGGTGGCTCTTCTCCGCCACAGCCTGCACCAGAAAGCAGTCGATACACTGGAAGCGGAAACACTGGCGCTGACTCTGGTGCGGCGGTCCGTCGGTGAAACCACCTCGCATGCGACAAGTGCGAGTTGGGGCCTGCAAAGGCTGGTGGACCGCGCAAAGCTGGCCTTGTCGTCCGATCTGGCGCGGCGCTGGACCCTGTCCGAGGTTGCCTCAGCCGTCGGTGTGTCGCCCGTCTATCTCACGCAGGTTTTCCGTCAGGTGGAGGGAATGCCGCTCTACCGCTATCAGCTGAATCTGCGCCTGGCGCGCGCCCTCGACCTGCTGGGAGACTACAACGACCTGACCATGCTGGCACTTGATCTCGGTTTCTCCAGCCACAGCCACTTCACCTTCGCCTTCCGCAAGGCCTATGGCTGCTCCCCCGCTGAATTCAAGCGCTCTGCCCACCTCACGAAATAACATGACAGCGCAAACGGGCAGTCCGGTGTGAACTCTCCGATGCCGACCACGGCAAAAGGAGATGATCATGACAAACAAGACCTGTGCCGCGTGTGATGATGACGTGGGTGAAAATCCGATCAAGGTGACGATCGGGCAGAAGACTGTCGAAGTCTGCTGTGAGGAGTGCGCCCGCGCCTTGCGCGAGGCGGAGAAGGCAAGGGCGACCGGGAAGTAACCGGTTGCCGGCACGCAGGGGCGCGTGATGCTCCCGCACCGCGCCCCTGCGATTCCGTGTTGCGATTCCGTGTCAGGCCCCCTTGCGCCGCAGCAGCCCGTCGATCACCTTCGCAGCCTTCGTGGGGCCGTGCTTGGCGCGCATTGCCTTCGAGGTTTTCTTCAGCTTGGCCTTCATCTTCTTGTCGGTGAGCATGGTGTTCACCTTCGCGGCCATCTCCTCGTCAGTCCAGTTGTAGCGGTCCATCTTGAAGCCGTGGCCCGTCTCCTGAACGCGGGTGGCATTGTCATGGCCGTCCCACACGTAAGGCATGATGATCGCGGGCTTGCCGAAGTAGAGGCATTCCGTGAAGCTGTTGTTGCCGCCGTGATGGATGACGGCATCCACCTTCGGAATGACCGAGGGTTGCGGAAACCACTTGTCGATGATCACGTTGGGCGGAACATCCGTGTACTGGTCCATGTAGTCACCCACGTTGACAAGCGCGCGCACCGGCATCTTGCCGAGCACACCGATCAGGCGCTTGAGCAGATCGGTATCGCCTGAGCCAAGCGACCCGAAGCTCACATAGAGCAGCGGCTTGTCGTTGTTCGCCTTGAAGGTGGGCACGGTATAAGGCGCATCCTTGCGTACGCAGCCTTCGAGGTACTGGAATTGCTTGGGTGACAGCTTGTGGCGGCGCTTGAACTTCACCGCGCTGGGATAGAGCAGGATGTTCATGTGCGGGCTGGCTTCGAAGAACTGCCCGATGGGATAGGGTTTCTCGCCCACCGACTTCAGGAAGGCGTTGAAGTTGTCGTGGATAGGCTTGATCACTTCATTGAAGTGCTTGCGATAGGCGGCGTGCCCCTTCTTGTCCTTCTCGCCGCAGCCGGAAAGATGCGGCGGAATGTCGGGATCCTCGATCTCGTTTTCGGAGCAGGAAATGACCCGCACCCACGGCTTCCGGTTTTCCTTGGCGTAACGCTTGATCGCGGGAAAGAGAATGACGTTGTCGACACAGACCACGTCCGGCTTCACCTGAGCCAAGACGCCGGGCAGATCCTTCTCCGCCCACTTGGCGGTTTCCACGATCATTTCCCAGCAGCCCTTCACGTAGTTGTCGATCTGGTCGTATGGGCTCTTGCGAAAATTGGGTATGTGGCCGTTGATGAAATCCACCCAGAACTTTGCCATTTCCTCAGGCGGCAGGGGCTCGGACAGGTTCACCGGATGGGCCTCGAAGCCATAACCCTTGTAAACATCGAGGAAACCGGGATCGGAGAGGAACACGACCTTGTGGCCGAGCTTTTCCAGGGCCTGGCCGATTCCGACGGAGTTGAGCGCGGGGCCGAATGCGGCCTCCGGGAACAGCGCCACAACCTTCTTCTGCTTCGCCCGTGCGGGCGCCTTCTTCTTCACGGCTTTCTTTGCGGCGGATTTTTTTGCCGCTTTCTTCCTTGCAGTGGCCTTTGCCATCATTTGCCTCCTCGAAAACGTCTGGATTACATGCCCGGAACCTGGCCCTTGTTCAAGCGCTGGGCGGTGAAAAGCGCGACGAACGCAACGCCCATCACGATGGTCGCCATTGCGTTGATTTCAGGGGTCACGCCGAAGCGGATCATGGAATAGATCTGCATCGGCAGGGTGGTGGAGGATTGCCCGGCACCTGCTGTGAAATAGGCGATGATGAATTCATCCACCGAGAGCGTGAAGGCGAGAAGCGCAGCCGCAACAACCGATGGCAGGATGAGGGGAAATGTGATGTGCCAGAAAGTCTGCTGCGGCCCGGCCCCAAGATCGCGGGAAACTTCGGTGAGTGACCAGTCGAAGCCCTTCAATCGCGCCCGGACCACCACTGTGACAAAGGCGATGTTGAACACGACATGGGCCATGATGATGGAATGAAGCCCCAGTGAAAACCTGAGCAGGGTGTAGAAGGAGAGCAGGGCAATGGCGAGCACGATGTCGGGAATGATCATCGGTGTGAAGAGAAGTGCCTCGCGCACGGCCGAGGGGCCGGAGCGTTCCACTCCCAGAGCCAGTGCCGTGCCGATGGCCGTTGCGATGAGGGTCGAGATGACGGCGACGATGAGCGAGTTCATCGCGGCGAACTGGATCTTGGGATTGGCAAAGAGCTTGCCGTACCATTCCAGCGAGAAGCCGCCCCAGGCTGTTGGAAGCCCTGCCTTGTTGAAGGACAGGATCATGAGCACGATGATCGGCAGGTAGAGGAAGGCATAGGTGATGCCGAGATGCAGCTTGTGCCAGCGTGTCATCAGCGTTCTCCCATGGCCCGGCGCGAGAACAGCGCCTGTGCGAAGAGAAGGATCAGCATGATGATGATCAGCCCGGCGGAAAGCGTTGCGCCGAAGGGCCAGTCCCGCGCGGTGAGGAACTGGTCATAGATCAGGTTGCCCGCCATCTGGAACTTGCCGCCCCCCAGAAGATCAGGCGTGATGAAATTGCCGATGGAGAGCACGAACACGAAAACCGCGCCTGCCGCCACGCCGGGCGCCGTCAGGGGAAGGGTGATGCGCCAGAATGTTGTTGCGGCTGTCGCGCCCAGGTCCCGGGAAGCCTCGGCATAGCTGGGGTCGAGCCTCTGCAGGGCCGCAAAGATCGCGAGAATGACAAAGGGTGTGTAGTTGTAGACAAGCCCCAGCACCACCGCGAATTCATTGTAAAGAAGCGGCCATGGGCCAAGGCCGATGGAGGCAAGCGCCGTGTTGATCAGTCCTGCCGGATTGAGCAGCACGATCCATGCGTAGGTGCGGATGAGATAGTTCGTCCAGAAGGGCAGGATGGCGAGAAAGAGCAGCGCGGTCTGTGCCTTCTCCGGCGCCTTCGAGATCGCATAGGCGGCGGGATAGCCCACCAGCAGTGCAATGGCGGTTGCCAGCCCGGCAATGCGGAAGGAATCCCACAGGATCACCGCATAGAGCGGGTCGAAAGCCCGCCGGATGTTTTCCAGCGTCATCGCGCTCCAGTCGATGCCGCCGTAGATGCCGCGTTCGAAGAAGATGAGGCCGAAGATGAGCAGGCACGGCAATACCATCAGCGCCATCAGCCAGAACAGGCCGGGCAGCATCAAAAGGAATGAGGCGCGTGAACGTGTCATTCACGCGGCCCCATGCTTCGCCGTCCGCGCGATCACTTCGCGGCCATGATTTCCGAAACGGTCTTGGAGAAGGCTTTCATGCCGTCGCCCAGATCGCGCAACTGCTCGAACTTCAGCAGCTCGGCAGGGGCGATGGCCATGTTGGGGTACTGCTTCAGCATCGCGGGATCGAGGGCATCCATCGCCGCCTTGTTCGGCGACTTGTACATGATGTTTTCCACCATCCACTTGCCGTTGTCCGCGTTCATGATGAAGTCGATGAACTTGGCCGCACCTTCGGGGTTGGCGGCGGCCTTGGTGATCACCATCGTATCGACCCACAGGTCGGAGCCTTCCTTCGGGATCACGTACTTGATCTCCGGCTTGGAGGCGATGCCATAGTTGCACCAGCCATCCCAGGCTTCCACCAGCGAAGCCTCGCCAGAGACCAGCTTGGAGTAGAAGGTCGTGTCGTCGTAGGCGAGCAGCGTCTTCTTGGTGGCGATCAACTGGTCGCGGGCCGCATCGAGGTCAGCCTGTTCCGTCGTGTTCACCGACTTGCCCGCCAGCAGGAAGGCAGGCGCCATCAGCCAGCGGTCAGTCGCCAGCATGGTGGTCTTGCCCTTCACGTCATCGGCAGGGTTCAGCAGGCTGGCCCAGCTGTCGGGTTCCGATTTCACCAGGTCGGACCGGTAGCAAAGTCCCGTGGTGCCCCAGGTGTAGGGAACCGAGAAGGTGTTGCCGGGATCGTGCTTGAGCTGGGTGGCTTCCGGATAGAGGTTCTTGAGGTTGGGAATCTTGGCGGCGTCGATGGGGGCGAGAAGCCCCATCTTGTTCAGGGCCTCGGCGAAGGGCGAGGACACGAACAGCACGTCATAGCCCTGGCCGCCGGAGGCCGTGACCTTGCCCATGATTTCCTCGTTGGTGGCGTGGACCGAGACTTCGAGGTCGATTCCGGTGGCAGCCTTGAACTTTTCAGCGATGTCCTTGGGCATGTAACCGTCCCAGTTGGACACGACGATCTTTTCGGCGAGGGCCGCTGTGGCCGAAACCGCCAGAATGGCAGCTGCCGCCAGACCCTTCACGAGTGTTGGAATTCGCATGGTTCTCTCCCTGTTGGTTTTGTTATTGGTTGAAACCTAACAGGGTTTTGGGGCGGGCGTGAAGGGGGCTTTTGCCAGCCTGCTGCTGCCATTGTCCTGCGCGGGAAAGGTCTTAAATTCAGGCCATGTCCGAATCCGAAGATAGCCCCGCCGAACCTGCCGCCCCTTCCGCGGCCCTGGCGGGAACCGACCTCATCCGTGATTTCTGCACCCGACTGCCCGGCAGGCCGGGGGTGTATCGCATGTACGACGCCAAGGGGAACGTCCTCTATGTGGGCAAGGCGCGGAACCTGCGCAACCGCGTCTCGAACTATGCGCGGGGCCAAGGCCACAACAACCGGATCGCGCTGATGATCTCGCTGACGGCGCACATGGAATTCGTGACCACCGCCAGCGAAGCCGAAGCGCTGCTTCTGGAATCGAACCTCATCAAGAAGCTGAAGCCGCGGTTCAACGTCATCCTGCGCGATGACAAGAGTTTCCCCTACATCCTCATCGCCAAGGATCACGCGGTGCCGCAACTGGTCAAGCATCGCGGCGCCCGCAACAGGAAGGGCAGCTACTTCGGCCCCTTCGCCTCGGCCAGTGCCGTGAATCAGGCGATCAACACGCTCCAGAAGGCGTTCCTTGTCCGCACCTGTTCGGACTCGACCTATGAGAACCGCACCCGCCCGTGCCTGCTGTTCCAGATCAAGCGATGTTCCGCACCCTGCGTCAACTATGTGACGCCCGAAGACTATGAAGCCCTTGTCGATCAGGCGGAAACCTTCCTTTCCAAGGGTGGCGGCCCGGTGAAGGCCGAGCTGGCGCAGAAGATGGAGGAAGCCTCCAACATCCTCGATTTCGAAACCGCAGCGCGTTACCGCGACCGCATCCAGGCCATGAGTTTCGTGACCCAAAGTCAGGGCATCAATCCGCAAGGTGTGGACGAGGCCGACGTTTTCGCGCTGGCCCAGGAGGGGGGGCAAACCTGCGTGCAGGTCTTCTTTTTCCGTTCCGGGCAGAACTGGGGCAACCGCGCCTATTTTCCGCGCACGGACAAATATGCCGGAGAAGGCGAAATCCTCGCTGCCTTCCTTGGCCAGTTTTACGACGACAAGCCGCTTCCGCCGCTCATCCTTCTGTCGCATGAGGTGGAGGAGCGCGAGCTTCTGGAGGAAGCCTTCACCAGCCATGCCGGGCACAAGGTTGAAATCCTCGTGCCGCAGCGGGGCGAAAAGAAGCAGTTGGTCGATCACGCCGTCACCAATGCCCGCGAGGCCAACGGCCGCAAGCTGGCCGAGACATCGACACAGGCCAGGCTTCTGGACGGTGTCGCCAAGGCTTTCGGGCTGGACGCGCCACCACGCCGGATCGAGGTCTATGACAACTCCCACATCCAGGGCGCGGAAGCCGTGGGCGGAATGATCGTCGCCGGTCCGGAAGGGTTCATGAAGTCGCAATACCGCAAGTTCAACATCCGGCAGGCGGAGGTTGCAGGCGATGACTTCGGAATGATGCGCGAGGTGTTGACCCGCAGATTCTCCCGCCTGTTGAAGGGAACGGGCGAGGGCGTGGAGGAACCTGCAAGCGAGACGCCGCAATGGCCGGACCTCGTGCTGATCGACGGCGGGCAGGGCCAGCTTTCAGCCGCCCGCGCCGTGCTGGAAGAACTGGGGATCCATAACGTGCCGCTTGCCGGGGTCGCCAAGGGGCCCGACAGGGATGCGGGCCGGGAGCATTTCTACCAGGCCGGAAAGCCCAGCTTCATGCTCGAAGCACGCGATCCGGTGCTCTACTACATCCAGCGATTGCGCGACGAGGCCCACCGCTTCGCGATCGGGACGCATCGCGCCCGGCGTTCGCGGGCCATTGGCCAGAACCCTCTGGACGAGATTCCGGGCATCGGCCCCACCCGCAAGAAAGCCTTGCTCCAAAGCTTTGGATCGGCGAAAGCAGTTGGTAAGGCAAATGTGGCTGATTTGGCTGCGGTGGATGGTGTGAGCAGGCAGCTCGCACAGGCGATTTTCGACCACTTCCACCCGGATACCAAATGACCATGGCGGGAACGCAATGAACGTTAAGGCAAAGCAGGGCACCCCGGTGTCGAAGGTCTGGAACCTTCCCAACATCCTGACCTATGGACGGATTGTGGCCGTGCCGCTGGTTGCGGCCCTTCTGCTCTGGAACGACCGGGCTGAAGCCATCACCGGACTCGGTGTCCTGTCCGCCCGCTGGATTGCGCTCGGCATCTATGTGATCGCCGCCATCACGGACTTCTTCGACGGTTACCTGGCGCGGCGCTGGCATCAGCAATCCTCGCTGGGACGCATGCTTGACCCCATCGCCGACAAGGTGCTGGTTGCCATCGTGCTGCTGGTGCTGTGTGGCGACCAGATCCTGCGCGGCGGTCACGTCTGGGCCGCCATCATCATCCTCGCGCGCGAGGTGCTTGTTTCCGGCCTCCGCGAATATCTCGGCCAACTCTCGGTTTCGGTTCCGGTGACGCAAATCGCCAAATGGAAAACCGCCGTGCAGATGGCTGCCATCGGTCTTCTCATCGCCGGTCCCGCGGGCGACATGCTCATTCCCGGCATCACGACAATCGGCGTGGCGGGTCTGTGGATTGCCGCCGGCCTGACGCTCTACACCGGATATGACTATTTCCGTGCCGGCCTGCGGCACGTCGTGGACAATGAATGAAGGTTCTCTATTTCGCCAGGTTCAGGCAGCTCATCGGGCGCAGCGCCGATGACGTGTCTCCGCCGCCGGAAGTGAAGACGGTGGCCGACCTTCTGGACTTTCTCATCCGCACCGACAATGGCTGTGCCGCTGCCTTCAGTGACGCGAAGGTCATCCGCGCCGCCGTGGACCAGGCGCATGTGAAGATGGATCATTCCATTGCCGGTGCACGCGAGGTGGCTTTCTTCCCACCCGTGACGGGCGGCTGATGCGCCTCAACGTCTTTCTGCAGCAGGCGGGCGTTGGCTCACGCCGTGAAGCCGAACGTCTGGTGGAACAGGGCCGGATCAAGGTGAATGGCGTTGTCGCCACGCCAACCGTTCCGGTGAATGACGGCGACAAGGTCGAGATGGATGGAAAGCCGCTCTCGCCTGCCACGCGGTCTCAGCCGCGCCTGTTCCTGCTCTACAAGCCTCTCGATTTCCTGGTGACGGCTTTTGACAAGCAGGGCCGCCCCAACATCTATGACTTGCCCAATCTCAAGCCGCCGCGCTGGGACAAGTCGAAGCCGCGCGTGATTTACGTGGGCCGCCTCGACGTGAACAGCGAGGGCTTGCTGGTGCTTTCCTCCGACGGCCCGCTGGCCCAGACCATGATGTCGCCCGAGACAGCCTTGCCGCGCGTGTACCGGGTCCGAGTCCATGGTCGCCTCACCGAGCGGCAGGTCGATATTCTCCGCAGGGGCGTGACCGTCGAAGGCGTGCGTTATCGCGGCGTCGAGGTGACCGAGGAAACAGGCCATTCAGGCCGCACCAACACCTGGTATCGCGTGACGCTGACGGAAGGCAAGAATCGCGAGATCCGCCGCCTGTTCGAACATTTCGGTTGCGTGGTGAACCGCCTCATCCGCGTGCAGTACGGTCCATTCCATTTGGGCAAGCTGGAGCGCGGCGACGTGGTGGAGGTGCCGGCAACGGATGTGAAGCGGTTGATGCAGGAACTTGCAGCCAAGCCGGTCAGGATCAAGGCGTGAGGGATTTCTTCTACCGCCATCAACCGCCCATGCATGTGCGCTCGGCCGTGTTTGCGGGCGCCGGAGCCGCCATCGCCATCCTCGTCCTTGCGCTGATGGGATTCTGGCTTGGCGGAATGTGGCTCATGGCCCCGTTCGGGGCCTCCGCCGTATTGCTCTTCGCCGCTCCCACCGCGGTGCTCTCGCAGCCCATCAACCTGGTGGGCGGCAACATCGTGGCTGCGTGTGTGTCGCTTCCGCTTGCGGCCCTCTGGCCGGATCAGGTCTGGCTGGCCGCAGTGGCGTGCGGAGCCACCATCAGCCTGACCGTATTGTTGCGCGTCGTTCATCCACCGGCGGGTGCCACGGCCCTTGTCATCTATCTCACGAAGGCGTCCTGGACGTTCTTTTTCGTGCCGGTTCTGGCCGGAAGCCTGGTGCTGGTGTTCATCGCCTGGGGGTGGCACCGGGTGGTCGGCGGAACCTATCCGCTCAAGTCGCCCCCGTAACGCAGTAGTGCTGCACGGCCGACATCAGTGAGGCCATAGACGCCGCGCTCCACCTTGGCGAACCAGCCATAGACATTGTCCCGGAAGATTCCGGGAGCGCGGTCAACCCGCGTTGCGGCTTTCACGTCACGAACGCGGGCAGGGCCTTGCTCGGCAAGATGCCCCGCACATTTCAGCGCATCCTGGCGATAGGCCGTCATGAGCGGCTTGCGCGTGCTGCCTCCCAGATTGGGATCGCCGCTGCGGGCATTGAATTCCTTGAGCAGCAGTCCGCGCTTCCTGGTGTTGGTGCGGGGGGCGTAAGGCACAGGATCGGCGAGCACCTCCAGCGACCCCGCCGCTGTCACGATGATCAGTCCCAAACCCAGGCGGCGGCAGAGCTTGAGGGCGGGGGCACCCACGCCGCGCTTTGGCCGCGCGATGGCGATATACACGTGCTCCGCAACAGTCAGCCGCTCGACCGCCTGATAGAGCAGCTTGAGCGTGAGGGCCGCCTTCAACTCGACGATCACGGGAGGCTCGCTGCCGCGAACCGCCACCACGTCGCAGCCCTTCACCTCGGACTTCACGGCGTAGCCCTGCGCCTCAAGATGGCGTTTTACGGGAAGGTAGAGGTCTGTTTCGGCCATGGCCGGGAATTAGCCCGATTCGGGCGCGGATGGCGTCAAAGCCCGCTCTTGTAGGGCAGGACCACAACCTTGGTGCCCACCTTCACCCGACCGTAGAGATCGATCACCGCGGTGTTCAGCATGCGGAAGCAGCCGGATGTCGTGGCCTTGCCGATGGTGTAGGGGGCGGGGGTGCCGTGGATGCGGTACTGGTTGTCCTTCCCGCCTTCGTTGATGAGATAGAGTGCCCGCGCGCCCATGGGATTGTCGAGGCCCCCCGGCATGCCGTCCTTCCACTGGTCATAGTGTTCGTGCTTCGACATCATCTCTTCCGTCGGGGTCCACTTCGGCCATTTCGCCATGCGGGCGATGGTCGCCGTGCCGCTCCAACGGGTGGCGCTGCTGCCGACGCCGATGCCATAGCGGATGGCCTTGCCATCCTCCTGCACCAGATAAAGAAAGCGCTTCCTCATATCGACGACAATGGTTCCCGGAGGATGGTCGCCCTTGAACTCCACGACACGTTTGCGGAACTTGTACTCGACCTTGTGTTCCTCGTAGGTCGGGATGTGGAAAGGTTCACTGGCGCGGGCCGCAGCCGGAGCGAGAGCGGCGGCGAGCGGGGACAACAGGAGATTTCGACGGGTCAAACGCATGCGGGGCAGACTATCCGTCCGCCCCGCCGCAATCAATTCACAACATCGCGCGTGAGGATCAGGCGCGCACGGCGTTCGTGTAGGCGTCCATCATGGTGCGGCTGATGTTGCCGGGCCTGAAGCTGTAGGGACCGATTTCCGCCACCGGCGTGACTTCGGCGGCCGATCCCACGATGAAGCATTCGTTGAAGGTCTTCAGTTCCTCCGGCATGATCCGGCGTTCGATGACCTCGATGCCCTGCTGCTTGGCAAGGGCGATCACCGTCTGGCGGGTGAGGCCGTTGAGGAAGCAGTCGGCGATCGGCGTGTGAAGCGCGCCGTCGCGGGTGAAGAAGATGTTGGCGCCGGTGCATTCGGCGACACGCCCCTGCCAATCCAGCATCATGGCGTCGGCATAGCCCTTCTTCTCTGCCTTGTGCTTGGAGATCGTGCAGATCATGTAGAGGCCGGCAGCCTTGGCATGGACAGGCGCACATTTCGGGTCGGGGCGGGCATAGTCGGCGATGTCGAGCTTGATGCCCTTCATCTTCGTTTCGGGGTCGAACATGGAAGGCCAGGCCCACGCGGCGATGGCAACGTGAATCCTGTTGTTCTGCGCCGAGACCGCCATCATTTCCGAGCCGCGGAACGCCACGGGCCGCACGTACTGGTCGCCGCCACCCATGCGGGCCACCACGTCGTCCTTGGCCTTGTTGATCTCGTCATCGGTGAAGGGCAGGTCGAAATCCATGATGTTGGCCGACTTGCGGAAGCGCTCGGTGTGTTCCTTGCTCTTGAAGATCTTGCCGTTGTAGGCGCGTTCACCCTCGAAGACGGAAGAGCCATAGTGCAGGCCATGGGTCAGCACATGAACCTTCGCCTCACGCCAGGGAATGATCTCGCCGTTGAACCAGATCACGCCGTCACGGTCGTCGAATGGGATGATGGCCATTTTCTTCTCCAAAGATTTTGCGTTGCAGCAAGCGCATGCCATAGTGCGAGGAGATATGACTCGCGATCGGGCAGTCCTGCTTTGATTTCGGGCAGACGCTAACAGAAGTGGAATATATGTCAATATGGCTGACATAATTTCTGATCCGACCCTGACTGACGAGGATGCCGTCGCCCTGGTGGAACTGATGTTCTTCGCCTACCGGGATTTCGTGGCCGATCCCGATGGAATTCTTGAGGGTTTGGGATTTGGCCGGGCGCATCACCGGGTGCTGCATTTCGTCGGGCGCGACCCAGGCATGACGGTGGCGCAGCTTCTCGACATCCTGCGCATCACCAAGCAGTCGTTGAGCCGTGTCCTGAAAGACCTGATCGAGAAGGGCTATATCTACCAGAAGGCGGGTGAGGAAGATCGCCGCCAGCGCCTGTTGCACCTCACCGAAAAGGGCGAGGCCCTGTGGAAGGAACTGGCCGCACCGCAGGTCCGCCGCTTCCGCCGCGCCGTCACCGGGCTTGAGCAGGGCAATGCACAGCACTATCGCGCCCTGCTGCTGCAACTCATCAATTCGGAAAACCGCGAAGCTGCCGATGCCTGGATTGCCCGCGCCCGCCGCAAGGCCCCGTGAGGACACGCGGGTGAGCGAGGCGTTCCACATCCTGGTGGTTGATGATGACCGGCGCATCCGGGCGTTGCTCGAAACCTATCTCGTGAACAACGGCTACCGGGTTACCACGGCGGCGAATGCGGCGGACGCCCGCGAGCGCATGCGCGGCGTGGTGTTCGACCTGATGATCCTCGACGTGATGATGCCGGGCGAGAGCGGCGTCAGCCTGGCGGAATCGCTGCGGGCAGCCCGGCAACAGATCCCGATCCTCATGCTTTCGGCACGGGCCGAGAGCGCCGACCGCATCAAGGGGCTTGCCGCAGGCAGCGACGACTACCTGATCAAGCCTTTCGAGCCGGAAGAATTGCTGCTCCGGGTCGGCAACCTGATGCGTCGCAATGGACCCGCGCTTCCCGCCATCAAGGAGGCACAGTTCGGAGATTGTATCTTCGACATGCAGAAGGGGGAGCTGTGGCGCGGCGGCGAGATCGTGCGCCTCACCGGACGGGAAAAGGACATGTTGCGCCATCTCGTTCAGGCGGGAGGCAAGCCCGTGTCGCGCGCGGCATTGCGCGGGCAGGGGCAGGATGAAGCGGCGCGCGCGGTGGATGTGCAGATCAACCGGTTGCGCCAGAAGATCGAAACCGACCCGGCCAATCCAATCCTGTTGCAAACGGTGCGGGGCGAGGGCTACGTGCTGTTTCTGGAGAGTATTGACTGAATGACGCAAGACAAGACCCTGATGAGCCGCTTCAACCGTTTCCTGGAACGTCATCTTCCCGGCGGCCTCTATCAACGCGCGTTGATCATCCTCATTGCCCCGATCGTCCTGCTGCAAACCATCATGGCGGTCATCATCCTCGACCGCCACTGGGACAACGTGACGAAGGCGCTGGGGCGTTCCCTCTCCATGGAAATCGGCATGTTGGTGGACGACTACCAGCGCTCCGACAAGTCGGCCGAGAGCATTGAGGACATTCAGGCGCGCGCCCGCAGCAGGCTGCGCCTCGACATGGACGTGATACGCAATGCCGACTTGCCGCCCGTGGTGGAGCCGCCGTTCTACGCGCTGTTCGAGCGCAAGATGCAGAAGTACCTCACCCGCGATACGGGCCGGGCCTTCTGGGTTTCAAGCTCCGGTCCTGAAGGTCAGGTCGAAGTGCAGGTCGAGGTGGACAGGGGCACGATTTTCCGCATCCGCACCGAAAGGGAACGCGCCCAGGCGAGCGGGACCGGATTCCTGCTGGCGCTGATGCTGGCCTCGTCGGGCGTGCTCCTCGGCATCGCCATGATCTTCCTGCGCAAGCAGGTGATCCCGGTCCTCGATCTTGCGGAGGCGGCGAAGAATTTCGGTCTTGGTCGCGACACGTCGGATTTCCATCCGCGCGGTGCCGAGGAGATCCGCGCCGCCGGCAACGCCTTCATCGAGATGCGCCGCCGCATAGCGCGGCATGTGGAGCAGCGAACCGACATGCTGGCGGGCGTATCGCACGACCTGCGCACAATCCTCACCCGGTTCAAGCTGGAGCTGGCGGTTCTCGGCGACAATCCGAAAGTGCATCCCCTGAAGGAAGACGTGGATGAGATGCAGCACATGCTTGAGGATTACATGGCCTTCGTGAAGGGCGACGGCGGCGAACAGGCAACCGATGTGAACGTGCCCGATGCCGTGCGGCAGACCGTGGACAATGTGGAACGCGACCGCCCTGACTCCGATGCCATTGTCGAAGTGAAGAGCATTCCGCAAGTGACCGTTCGCCTCAAGGCCAATGCCTTCCGGCGACTGCTTGCCAATCTCATCAGCAACGCCGTGCGCTACGGACACAACGTGCAGATTTCGGGAGAGGTCAGGGACCACCGGCTCTGGATCAACGTCGACGACAATGGACCGGGCATTCCGGCGCATCAGCGCGAGGAAGCGTTCCGGCCTTTCGTGCGGCTGGATAATGCCCGGAACCTCGATGAAACAGGCACCGGCCTCGGCCTCGCGATTGCACAGGACATTGCCCACGCCCATGGCGGGGAGATCATGCTGGAGGATGGCCCGCTCGGCGGCCTCCGCGCCATCGTGAAGCTTCCGGTCTAGCTCAGAACAACTTGCCGCCGTTGGGCACATCCTGATCCGGCCCGATCAGCACCACGCCGCCCTCCGGGTCGGGGAAGCCCAGCGTCAGCACTTCCGACATGAAGGGACCGATCTGGCGCGGGGGGAAATTCACCACCGCCGCCACCTGCCGTCCCAGCAGCGTCTCGATCGTGTAGTGCTTGGTGATTTGCGCCGAGGAGCGTTTGACGCCGATATCGGGGCCGAAATCGATGCGGAGCTTGAATGCGGGCTTGCGGGCTTCCGGAAATGCCTCGACGCCGATCACGGTGCCGACACGGATATCGACCTTCTCGAAATCATCGTAGGAAATTGCCATCAGCTTGCGAGTTCCTTCGAGCGCCGTGCCGCAGCCTTGATCGCCTCGATCATCAGCGGCTTCAGGCCGTCATCCGCCATGAGCACCTTCAGTGCCTCATAGGTGGTGCCTTTCGGCGAGGTGACGTTCTGGCGGAGCGTGGCTGCGTCAATGCCGGACGAACGCATGAGTTCACCCGAACCGGCAACCGTTGCCCGTGCCAGCTTCACGGCAACATCAGGGGGCAGGCCGACGGCCTCTGCTGCGGCGGCAAGGCATTCCGTAAGGTAGAACACATAGGCCGGGCCGGACCCGGACACCGCTGTGGCAGCGTCGATCAGGGACTCGTCATCCACCCGCACGACTTCGCCGATGGAACGAAGAAGCTGTTCGGCCAGGTCCATCTGCGCGGGCGACACGTTGCGGTTGGCCGCCATGGCGGTAATGCCGCGGCCGACGGCGGCAGGTGTGTTGGGAATGGTGCGGATCACGGCGGCGTCGCTGCCGAAGTGGCGTTCGAAGGACGCGATCGTTTTTCCGGCGGCAATGGAAAGGACCAGCGGCTTCGATGCGCCAAGCCCGCGCAGCGGCATGAGCACGTCTTCCATCACCTGTGGCTTCACTGCCGCAAGGAGGACTTCCGCATCCTTGATATCGGAGAGGGCGGGGTTGTGGCGGATGCCCTTGCCTTTCAGGAGTGCCGCCACTTCCGGCGGCGGCGAGGGGTCAAGCGCAACGACCTGACGCGGATCGACGCCCGCCTTCAGCCAGCCTTCCAGCATGGCGCCGCCCATCTTGCCGGCCCCGATCAGGACCAGCGTTCCTTTCAGTGAAATGGTCATGCCTCACCGTGGGTTTCGAGAAGGGCGCTGTCAAGCGCCTGTTCGGCGCTGTAACCGGCCCAGATGACGAATTGCACGGCGGGATAATACCGCTGGCAGCAGTCCACGGCGATCCGGATCAGGGCTTCGCACTGGGCATCGTTGGCCTCGGCGCCGCCCGCCAGGATGAGGCTGTTGCGGAACAGGATGGAGCCGTCCGTCTCCCAGAATTCAAAATGCCCATGCAGCAGTTGGGAGTTCATCGCGGCAACCAGCTTGGCCATTTCGTCTCGGCGCTTTTCCGGCACCTTCAGTTCGAAGGCGCAGGCCACCATGAGCGATTCAAGATCGTCGCGCCACGAGAGCGACATGGAGAGTGCGCACCATCCGCCTTCCACCGCCATCAGGAGTTCGTCGGTGCTCGGCCGGTTCAGTGTCCAGTCACGGCGCTCGGCAAGGCGCTCCACCCGGTCGAGCGGGTTGGTGTGAATGGGGTCGATTGTCGCCGCAAGGCCCATCAAAATCCTCCGCCAACGGAAGAATCAAATGCGTTGGCTGGAGGCAACATGCTGTTGCGAACGAGTCGCGACAAGAACGCCGCCGATTCCTCCACACAATTTTGTGCAGGTTTACGTCAGCAACATTGAAGCAAATGAATCAGGGAGATTCGGTCGTCTTGGTTGCGGCGAGGCGCGCTTCAAGTTCTGCGATTCGCTTCGCGAGATCTTCGTTCTCGCTACGGGCCTTGGCCGCCATGTCCTTCACGATGTCGAACTCCTCGCGCTTCACCACATTCAGATTGTTGAGAACGCGTTCGACCTGGCCCTGCACCAGGGTGTCAACTTCCTTGCGCACGCCTTGGGCTGCGGTCGCGGCATTGCCCATAAGCTTGGCGAGTTCGTCAAAGAACTTGGAATTGGTGGTCACCATGGCGGAACTCCTTTGTTGGGGCACAACTAGGGATTCGGGAGGGCCGATTCAAGTGCCGCCGGGACGCACCCCGCGGGCTTGGCGTGAGAGCGCGAAACACTTAAGAGCAGGGCATGTTCGCCGTCATTAACCACCCCGGAATCGACCCGGTCGCGCTCAGCCTCGGCCCGCTTGCCGTCCATTGGTATGCGCTCGCCTATGTGGCGGGGCTGCTCTTTGCCGTTTGGTACATCAAGTATCTGGCCCGCCAGCCGCGCCTCTGGGGGGCCAACCCTCCCACCTTGTCGCCCGCCGAGGCCGATGATTTCTTCCTCTACGCACTCTTGGGCGTGGTCCTGGGCGGCAGGCTTGGCTACGTGCTTTTCTACAAGCCGTGGTTCTACCTCAGCAACCCCATGGAAATCCTGCGCACCTGGGATGGCGGCATGTCGTTCCACGGCGGCTTTCTGGGCGTGGTCCTGGCTTGCCTCATCTATGGCCGCTTCCATGGCAAGGCCCTGGATCGCATGCTGGACCTGGGGGCCGCCGCCGTTCCGGTCGGGCTTGGTCTTGGCCGCCTTGCCAACTTCATCAATGCGGAACTCTGGGGGCGTCCGAGTGATTTGCCCTGGGCGGTGATCTTTCCCGGCGACACGCTTGCCCGTCATCCCAGCCAGCTTTACGAGGGCCTGCTTGAGGGCGTCGTGTTGTTCCTTGCCGTCCGCATCGCCACCCATCGCCATGGCGCGCTCAAGCATCCGGGACGTGCCGCCGGAATCTTCGCCGTCGGTTATGCGCTATCCCGGATCTTCGTGGAGTTCTTTCGCGAGCCGGATTCCTTTCTGGGCTACTTCGGCGGAGTCTTCACCATGGGCATGATCCTGTCGCTCCCGCTGCTCGCCGTCGGCATCTGGCTGCTCGTCCGATCGCGGCATACGGGATGACGGTTCTCGGAGAGATCATCGCGGGCATGATCCGTGAAGACGGCCCCATGGCGATCGATCGTTACATGTCGCTCTGCCTCGGCCATCCGCAGCATGGCTATTACATCACCCGCGATCCGCTGGGTGCGGCGGGTGATTTCACCACTTCGCCGGAAATCTCGCAGGTCTTCGGCGAACTGATCGGCGTCTGGGTGGCGCAGGTCTGGCAATCCATGGGCAGCCCGCGCCGCTTTGCCCTGATCGAACTGGGACCGGGCAGGGGCACGCTCATGGCCGACATCCTCCGCGTGCTTGCAAAGGTGGATGCCTGCGCCAAGGCCGCAGAGGTGCATCTCGTGGAAACCAGCCCGGCGCTTCGTGCAGCCCAGCAAGCCCGCGTGCCCCAGGCCACCTGGCATCACACTTTGGCGTCGCTTCCCGCCTTGCCCAGCATCATCGTTGCCAACGAGTTCTTCGACGCATTGCCGATCCGCCAGTTCGAGCGGCGCGGCCATTCCGTATTCGAGAGGGTTGTGGGGTTGTCCGGCGATAGGCTTGAACTGGGGCTGGTTCCATCGCCGATGGAGGTAAGGATCCGGGGCGAGGGCGTGTTCGAGGACCAGACGATCCGCGCCGCCGTCGCCCGCGAGATGGCGGACCAGGTGACGAGGCTGGGCGGGGCGGCCCTGGTGATCGACTACGGCCACGCCCGTACGGCGCTGGGTGACACGCTGCAAGCCATGTACAGGCACAGCCATGTCGCCGTCACGGACAGGCCGGGAGAGGCGGACATCACCTCGCATGTTGATTTCGAGGCCCTTGGCCGGGCGTGCCTTGTGGAAAACGCGGTTGTGGCCGGCCTGATGACACAGGGTGATTTCCTGAATGCAATGGGGCTTGAAGCCCGCACCGAGGTGTTGGCACGCAGCGTCACGGGTGATACGCGCACGCAACTGGTTGCGGCTTCGGAACGGCTTGCGCATCACGATCAGATGGGCCACCTTTTCAAGGTGATGGCGGTCACGAGTGCGGGGCTTGCCCTGCCATACCCCTTTGGTGCGAGATGATTGACAGCGAGGCCCTGAACCTTCCCGGCATTGCGCACGGGTTCTTCACCCGTGGCGGCGGCCATTCCACCGGCATTTTTGCGTCGCTCAACTGTGGCCTTGGTTCTGGCGATGACCCGGATCTCGTGCGCATGAACCGTGAAACCGTGGCGCGGGTGATCGGTGTCTTGCCGTCCAGCCTCGTGACGGCGCATCAGGTGCACAGCGCCGAGGCAATTGAAGTAACCGTTCCATGGGGAACCGAGCAGCGCCCGAAGGTGGATGGGCTTGTGACCAAGACCAAGGGGATCGGGCTTGGGGTGCTGACTGCGGATTGCGGGCCGGTTCTCTTTGCCGATGCGGATGCGGGTGTTGTAGGTGCCTGCCACGCCGGATGGAAAGGGGCCCTGACCGGCGTGACCGAGGCCACGCTGGAGGCGATGGAGCGACTGGGTGCCGTCCGTACACGGACGGTTGCGGTTCTCGGCCCCACCATCTCGAAGGAAGCATATGAAGTAGGCCCGGAGTTTCCCAAGCCCTTTCTCGCGCAGGACGAAGCGCATGGGCAATACTTCACGCCCAGTGTAAAGGCCGGTCATCATATGTTTGATTTGCCACGCTATTTGACCGACCGCCTGAAGCGGGAAGGGGTCGGCAGCGTGCATGATCTCGGGCTTTGCACCTATGGCGACGAAGCCCGCTTCTATAGCTATCGCCGCGCCACCCACAGGGGCGAACAGGATTATGGCCGCCTGATTTCGGTCATCGCTTTGGTATGAAAGCAACGGACGGATCATGGCCATACATTTCACCCGTGAAGAATTCAGGAGCCGCATGGAAAGGGCCACTGCCGCCATGGCTGCGCGGGGCCTCGACGGCATGCTGCTTTTCCAGCAGGAGAGCATGTACTGGCTGACGGGCTACGATACCTTCGGCTTCTGCTTTTTCCAGTGCCTCTATGTGGGAGCCGATGGGCGGATGGCGCTGCTCACCCGCTCCGCCGACCTCAGGCAGGCGCAGCAGACCTCGATCATCGACGACATCCGTATCTGGACCGATGCCGCCGGGGCCCAGCCTGCCGCGCAACTGAAGGACATGCTCGAAAGCCTTGGCTGCCGTGGGCACAACCTGGGCATTGAAACCAGGTCCTATGGCCTGACCCATTACAACGGCAAGGCCGTGGACGCGGCCCTTGATGGGTTCTGCACGCTGAAGGAATCCACCGATCTCATCGACAGGCTGCGCCTCGTGAAATCTCCCGCCGAACTCAGGTATGTGCGGAAGGCGGGTGAGCTTGGCGATGCCGCGCTCAAGGCGGCCATCCGGAAGACCAGGGCTGGAGCCGATGAAGGTGACATTCTTGCCGCGCAGCAAAGCGCGATCTTCGCGGGCGGGGGAGATTATCCCGCCAACGAGTTCATCATCGGCTCAGGACGCGATGCGCTTCTCTGCCGCTACAAGGCGGGGCGCCGGAAGCTCTCGAAGCGGGACCAGCTCACGCTCGAATGGGCGGGGGTCTACCGTCATTATCATGCGGCCTTCATGCGGACCCTGATCGTGGGAAAGCCGTCGCGCCATCATGAAGCGATGGATACAGCCTGCCAGGCCGCCCTTGTCGCCGTGGAAGACAAGCTCCGGCCCGGCAATACCGCGGGCGATGTCTTTGCCGCCCACGCGCGGGTGATGGACGAGCACGGCATGAAGCAGCACCGGCTGAATGCCTGCGGCTATTCGCTTGGCGCAAAGTTCACACCAAGCTGGATGGATATGCCCATGTTCTACGCGGGCAATGACGCCGAACTTGGTGCTGGCATGGTTTTCTTCGCGCACATGATCCTCATGGATTCGGACTCAGGCAATGCCTACTGCCTGGGACGGACCTACATCCTCACGCGCAACAAGCCTGAGCCTGTCTCCAAGCTGCCTCTGGACATGATCATCAGGTGAGGGCGCTTGCGGCCATAGCGATCCTACTGGCGCTCGCCGGCTGCACCGCGGACGGGCCGAACCTGCTGCGCGACCTCCGCCAGCGGATGGAGACGCCCGCGCCGCCGGCCGACACGGCTTCAACCAGTCCTTCCAGCTCGGCACCGCAAGCAGCATCAGCCGATGCGGTAGCCGCGGCAACGCCGAAGCCGACGCTCCTGGACAGGCTGCGCGAGGCGACGCAACCCAAGCCGCAAGTGACCACGCCACCCGGAGCGCATGACCTGATCCCGGACCCAATCCCGGTCGAGAATCCGCTGGCGCGGCCGCCATGGGAGGTCTTTGTCGAGGCCGGTCCCAACGCCAGGAACGAGCTTGATCTCGAAACGCTTTACGGGCCGGGCAACATTCCGCCGGAGCTGATGGAGCAAGACCAGCTCGCGCAACAGCAAGCCATCGCCGAAGGTGAAACCGCTGCGCCACCGGCAGCGGAACAGCAGCCCCAAAAGCCTGCAAAGCCCGGCGCCGTCGCGATCAAGGCTGTCGCCGTGCCGGCAGTGCAGGGGGCCAGGGGATCGGGAAACAGCGAGTTGACCATTGCCATGCGCGACGCCTTGCAGGCGGCGGGTTGGCCCATCCTGACCGCAGGCCGCGCGGACGCCCTTACGGTTCAGGGCCATGTCAAGATCGGCGAGGCCCATGGGGCGACCCAGAGCGTTCAGATCGTCTGGGACGTCCTGACACCCGATGGCAAGACTCTGGGCAACCTGAAGCAGGACAATGCGGTGCCGGCAGGGTCGCTTGATCAGGGGTGGGGCGAGAATGCCAAGTATGCCGCCGAGGCCGCCGCCGAGGGCATATTCAGCCTGATCCAGAAATACCGCTGAATCAAAGGCTCCGGGGCTCCGGCGGGGTTTCCCGGGCCGCGCGATGCAGCCGAAGCAGTTCCTAACCAAAAATGTGCACTGCGGCATGGAACCCCTTTTATCTGGCGGTTCCGGCGGTTATAGACCCGGCCAACAGGCGCGAGGCGGGGACCACAGGCATGATGAAGATCATTACCGGCAACAGCAACAAACCGCTCGCCGAAGCGATCTGCTCATACCTCCACATGCCCATCACCAAGGCTGTCGTCCGCCGCTTCAACGACATGGAAGTGTTCGTCGAGATCCAGGAGAACGTGCGCGGACAGGACATGTTCGTGATGCAGTCCACCAGCTTCCCCGCCAACGACCACCTGATGGAACTCCTGATCATCATCGATGCGCTGCGCCGAGCCTCGGCCAAGCGCATTACTGCCGTGATCCCGTACTTCGGTTATGCCCGGCAGGATCGCAAGCCCGGCCCACGCACGCCGATTTCGGCGAAGCTCGTGGCCAACCTCATCACCCATGCGGGCGCAGACCGTGTGCTGACCATGGACCTGCATGCCGGTCAGATTCAGGGCTTCTTCGACATTCCCACCGACAACCTGTTTGCCGGGCCTGTGTTCGTGCGCGACATCAAGCAACACAATGACGTGGCGAACACTGTCGTGGTGTCGCCGGA
>JAEUMJ010000107.1 GCA_016792865.1 Hyphomicrobiales bacterium
TCGGGAACCGTGCTTGCCGACAGTCCCTATTTCACCGTGCGCCATGTGCCGGATCACCCGGAGAAGCGCCGTACACTGATTGTTCTTGACCGGCGTCGCCGTGTGCCGCGCTCGTGGCTGGCGCGCGCCGCGACGCGGGGCTTCGACGTCGAGATTTGCGATTCCTACGAGGATGCGCTCGTCCTTGCAGCAAGCCGTGGTGCGCTCGAAGTGCTGGTGGAAGCAGGGCCGTCCATTACCGAATATGTGCTCGGAAGCGCCCAGTGGGACGAGCTTTACAGGATCCACAAGAACGGGAACGGACCCGGAGCAGATCGGGTCGAGGTTCTGTTGCATCAGCCAGAGTGAGGAGCGAGATGTTTTCCGGCATTATCGAGAAGCGTGGCACGGTGCATTCCGTCGAGGAAGAGGATGGCACCGTCATCATCGACATCGCGACCGGCTACGAGGGGCTGGAGCTGGGCGAGAGCATTGCCGTCAACGGCGTATGTCTTACGGTGGTCAAGTTCAATGCCAAGGGCGCGGCCACGTTTTTCGTGAGCCGTGAAACCATCGCCCGCAGCAACCTCGGCCGTCTGGCGCCGTTGAGCAGCGTGAACCTGGAACGTTCCGTAAGGCTGGAGACGCGTCTCTCAGGTCATCTGGTGCAAGGTCATGTGGATGGCCTGGCGACGCTTGAATCGATTACGCCCGATGCGGAGGCTTTCAAGCTGGTCTTTGCCATGTCGCCAGCACTTGGCAAGTATTGCGTCGAGAAGGGTTCAATTGCCCTCAACGGAATCAGCCTCACGCTGAACAGCGTGGAAACCGAGCCGGCCCAAACCCGCATCGGCATCACCATCATTCCGCACACCTGGGCTGAGACGAACCTCAGCGACCTCGCCGAGGGTGATGAGGTGAATGTGGAGGTTGATGTCATCGCCAAATATGTGGAGCGCCTATGTCAGCCGTACCTGTCGCGCTAGCCCGGCAGCCCGCGCCGGCGGTGGAGGAAATTGCGCGGGCCAGGATGCCGTCGGCCTATTCCGACGGTGAACTGGAAATGCGAGCCTACCGTGACCGCACCACCGGCATTGAACACGTGGCGCTGGTGAAGGCGGGCAAGGCCGACCTGCCGCTGGTGCGCATTCATTCCGAATGCCTGACGGGTGAAGCCTTTGGCAGCCTGCGCTGTGACTGCGGGCCACAATTGCAGGAAGCAATCCGCCGGATCGACAGGAGCGATGGTGGCGCCGTCATCTACCTGCGGGGTCATGAGGGGCGAGGCATCGGCCTTGCGAACAAGATCCGCGCCTATGCCTTGCAGGATGAGGGCATGGACACGGTCGAGGCCAATCTCGCTCTTGGCTTTGATGCGGACGGTCGTGACTTTGCCGTCGCGGCGCGCATCCTCGAAGCTCTCGGCATGACCCGTGTCGAGTTGCTGAGCAACAATCCCGCCAAGTCGCTTGCGCTGCAGGACCATGGCATCAACGTGGCTGCGGTTCGCGCCATCGAGATCGATCCCAACCCCCACAACAAGAATTATCTCGCCGCAAAGCGTGACAAGTTCGGTCACGCGCTGCGCTTCGAGTAAGGAGCATTGAATGAGCAAGCCCAAGAAGCCCGTATTCGCGATCGTTGTCAGCTCATGGAACGAAACCGTGACCAGCGGCCTGCTGCGCGGCGCGAAGGCATTCCTTGCGGAGCAGGGCATGACCGTGAAGGACGATCAGGTGTTTTCGGCACCGGGTGCCTTTGAGTTGCCGCTCATTGCCGAGAAGCTGGCCCGGACAGGCAGGTTCGATGGTGTCATCACGCTGGGCTGCGTCATCAAGGGCGAGACCGCCCATTTCGAATACATCAGCCTTGCCGCCACGCAGGGGACCATGATGGCGACCCTGAACAGCGGGGTTCCCATCGCTTTCGGCGTGATCACGACCTACACCGCCGAACAGGCGGAGCGGCGCGCCAAGGATGACGACTTCAACAAGGGTCGTGAAGCGGCGTCTGCCTGTCTTGCTTCGGTCAGAACCTTGCGTGAGGTGAAGGCGCTCAAGTCCGGAAAGAAATAGGCGTTCCCTTACAAGGAGAAGCTGGTGCCGCAGCCGCAGGATGATTTCGCCTGGGGATTCTGCACACGGAAGGACTGGCCCATCAGGTCGTCGACGAAATCGAGGGTGGAGCCATCCATGAAGCCGAGGGACACGCTATCCACCAGCACGACGGCGCCGTCGCGTTCAAAGGCCGTGTCGTCTTCGGCGCGGGCATCCAGCCTGAACTCGTATTGAAAGCCGGAGCAGCCTCCGCCGTTCACCGCGATGCGTAATGATGGCTGGCCGGGCGCAATCTCAAGAATGCGTTTTGCGGCGGCCGGAGTTACTGTAATGGCGGGCATGGACATGTGAGGAATTTTGGGATTGGCGCGTGAAAAGTCAAGTTTGGCGGCGAGGGGGCTGAAATGAGCCATCTGCAACCCTACGCCTGCCACGTGGCGAGGAGCCGGGGAAGGCTGGTGCCGGAGCAGGCCGCGCCGCCGCGTACCGACTTTGCCCGCGACCGTGACCGCATCATCCATTCCGCCGCCTTCCGTCGCCTCAAGCACAAGACCCAGGTGTTCGTGTATCATGAGGGCGATCATTACCGCACCCGCCTGACACACTCGATCGAGGTGGCGCAGATCGCCAGGGCCATCGCGCGGGCGCTTGGCCTTGATGAAGACCTCACTGAGGCGCTCGCCCTGGCCCACGACCTCGGCCATACGCCCTTCGGTCATGCGGGAGAGAGGGAACTGGACGCGCTCATGTCCGACCATGGCGGTTTCGATCACAACGCCCAGGCGCTCAGGATCGTGACCCGCCTGGAAAGGCGCTATGCCGCCTTTGATGGCCTGAACCTGACCTGGGAAACGCTTGAGGGACTGGTCAAGCACAACGGGCCGCTGACCGATGCCGAGGGCCATGCCCTTGGCCATTATCGGGAGAAGGGCCTTCCGGCCGCCATCATCGAATATGCCGAGGTTCACGATCTCGGGCTTGCACAGCACGCTTCGGCGGAAGCACAGGTTGCGGCCATTTCCGACGATATTGCCTATAACGCCCATGATATCGACGATGGCTTGCGGGCGGGGCTGTTCAAGATCATCGACCTTGGTGACATTCCTCTGGTGGGCGAGGCGTTGGGGCAGGTGCTGAAGGCCTACCCCAACCTCGAACAGGGCCGTATCGTTCACGAGACGGTGCGCCGGGTGATCTCGGCCATGGTCAACGATGTGCTCGCAACCTCAAGAAAGAACGCCAAGCGCATTGCGCCCCGGAGTGCGGAGGACGTGCGGGCGGCGGGGGAGCCGATCGTGACCTTCAGTGCACAGATGAAGGAGAACAACAGGGTGCTGCAGCGGTTCCTCACCCAATCCATGTACCGGCATGAGCGGGTGATGGATATCATGGCGAGGGCCCAGCGGGTGATCCGCGACCTGTTCAATGCCTATATGAATGACGAGAAGCTTCTGCCAAAGGACTGGCGCGACGATGCACCGATCTCGGACCAGAGCCGTTACGCGCGGCAGGTTTGTGATTTTCTGGCGGGCATGACCGATCGCTTTGCACTGGACCAGCACAAGCGCTTGTTTGACCTCGACCCGCTCTTTCGTTAAGCGAAAGTTAATTGAATCAATCCAATTGTTTAATGAATCAACATGAATCTCTTCGCGCATTTTCACGGCCTCGTTGAGCAGGCGTTGCAGGCACTCGCAGCCGAAGGACTGGTCCCCGGTGGACTTGACCTGTCGCGCGTGGTTGCCGAACCTCCGCGCGATCCGTCCCATGGGGATGTCTCGACCAATGCCGCCATGGTCTTGGCGAAGCCGGCAGGGATGGCACCGAAGGCCCTGGCGGACCTGTTGTGCAAGAAGCTTGCTGCCGCTCCTGATGTTGCAGCCGCCGAAATCGCCGGACCCGGTTTCATCAATCTGAGGCTCGCTCCCTCGATCTGGCCGAAGTTCCTCGCCTCTGCGCTGTCGCTGAAAGAGAAGTTCGGACATTCCACGCTTGGCAGGGGCGAGAAGGTCAACGTCGAGTATGTCTCCGCCAACCCGACCGGCCCGCTCCACGTCGGGCATTGCCGTGGCGCCGTGTTCGGTGACGCTCTTGCCGCGCTGCTCGGTGCAACCGGTTATGCCGTCAGCAAGGAATACTACATCAACGATGCGGGTGCGCAGGTCGATACCTTGGCGCGTTCGGCCTTCCTTCGGTACAAGGAAGCCCTCGGCGAGAACATCGGTGAAATTCCTGCGGGCCTCTATCCGGGTGACTATCTCAAGGCCGTCGGCGAGGCGCTGGCGAAGGAGTTCGGCCCCCGATTCACGGCTCTGCCGGAAAGCGAGTGGCTGGAGCCTGTGCGCAGCAAGGCGATTGCCATGATGATGGACCTGATTCGCGATGACCTTGCGGCCCTGAACATCCGTCAGGAAGTGTTCTTCTCCGAGCGCTCGCTTCACACCACGGGGGCGGTGGCTGAAACGCTCACGGCCCTTTCGACGGCCGGGCACGTCTATCAGGGCCGCCTCGACAAGCCGAAGGGCGAGGTGCCTGAAGACTGGGAAGACCGGGAGCAGACCCTGTTCCGCTCGACGGCCTTTGGCGATGACGTTGACCGCCCATTGCTCAAGTCGGATGGCAGCTACACCTATTTCGCCTCGGACGTGGCCTACAGCCGCGACAAGATCATGCGTGGTTTCAAGCAGTTGATCTACATTCTGGGGGCGGATCACGGTGGTTATGTGAAGCGGCTGCAGGCTGTCGCCTCGGCAATCGCCGGTGAAGGCAAGGTGCAAGTCATCGTGCGTCTCTGCCAGCTGGTGAAGCTCTTCCGGAACGGCGAACCGGTGCGCATGTCGAAGCGGGCGGGTGAATTCGTCACGTTGCGCGACGTGGTGGACGAGGTTGGGCCGGACGTTGTTCGCTTCATGATGCTCTACCGCAAGAATGAAGCTCCCCTTGATTTCGACTTCGCCAAGGTTACCGAGCAGTCGAAGGACAACCCGGTGTTCTACGTGCAGTATGCTCATGCTCGCATTTCTTCGGTGCTGCGAAACGCCGAATCCGAGGGTTTCAAACCGGCAAGCCCGGAGGATGCAGAATTTAATCTGTTGACGGACGAGGCCGAACTTGCGGTCATCCGGCGGATGGCGGCGTTCCCACGGCTGCTCGAAGCCGCCGCCCTGGCTCACGAACCTCATAGAATTTCGTTCTATCTCTATGACTTAGCTTCCGATTTTCACGCTTTGTGGAACAAGGGCAAAGAAGCGCCCCATTTGCGCTTCATCATTCCCGCTCAACGGCAACTGACGAACACCCGGATGGCGTTTCTCGCCGCAATCCGCTATTCTCTGGCCAACGGGCTTAGCATCCTCGGCGTCACACCGGTCGAGGAAATGTAGGAACGGGCGAAGGTATGGACCAGAATTCCAGTAACGGTACCGACAAGCGCAGCTGGCGCGAGCGCCTTGGCATTGGCGCCGGCAAGGATATGCCGCGCATTGCCGAGGAATTCACGCCTCCGGCAGCGCCTGCCGCAACCGCCGCGCGTCCTTCCGTCAAGCCTGCGCCGATGGCACCGCGCCCCGGAGTCAAGGCCGCGCCGCCGCGCGGGTCGGCCGCCGCCGCTCCTTCGAGTGCCGCGGGCGAAAAACTTGCCGAAAAGCTCAAGGCCCAGCGCGAAGCCCAGGAACGTCTTGCCGAACAGCGCGTGCAAGC
>JAEUMJ010000129.1 GCA_016792865.1 Hyphomicrobiales bacterium
CCGCGGCCAACGGTCGGGCAGGGGCAACTCAACAACTCAAGGATTCCCTTCCATGAACACAGCACTTTGGCTGATCGTCCTGGCAGGCTTGCTGTCCATCGTTTACGGCGTCATCACGACCAAGAGTCTGATGGCTGCCGATGCTGGCAACGCACGCATGCAGGAAATTTCCGCTGCCGTCCGCGAGGGCGCGTCGGCCTACCTCAAGCGCCAGTACACCACCATCGGCATCGTCGGTGTGGTGATCTTCGTCATCGCCTGGCTCCTGCTCGGCACCTACGCGGCCATCGGTTTCGCCATCGGCGCCATCCTGTCGGGTGTCGCGGGCTTCATCGGCATGAACGTGTCGGTTCGCGCCAACGTGCGCGTGGCCCAGGCGGCCACCAAGTCGCTTGCCGGCGGCCTTGACCTTGCCTTCAAGGCTGGTGCCGTAACGGGTCTTCTCGTTGCCGGTCTCGGTCTTCTCGGCGTGGTGCTCTATTTCGGTTTCCTGACCGGTTCGCTCGGCCTTGAGCCGACCAGCCGCACGGTGATCGATGCCCTCGTGGCCCTGTCCTTCGGCGCTTCGCTGATCTCCATCTTCGCACGTCTCGGCGGCGGCATCTTCACAAAGGGTGCTGACGTGGGCGGCGACATGGTGGGCAAGGTGGAAGCGGGCATTCCGGAAGATGATCCGCGCAACCCCGCCACCATCGCCGACAACGTGGGCGACAACGTGGGCGACTGCGCGGGCATGGCTGCTGACCTGTTCGAAACCTACGTGGTGACCACCGTCGCCACCATGGTTCTGGCCGCCATCGCGCTGCCACAGGAAATGAAGCTGGCCGGCATGGTGCTTCCGCTCGCCATCGGCGGCGCTTGCGTGATCACATCGATCATCGGCACCTTCTTCGTGAAGCTGGGTTCCAACAACAACATCATGGGCGCGCTCTACAAGGGCGTGATTGCAACGGGCGTGCTTTCGCTCGTGGCTCTCTACCCGGTGATGTCGACGGTGTTCGGCAGCATGAGCGTTGATCTCGGCGGCTTCACGCCGATGGCCCTGTTCTGGTGCGGCGTCGTTGGCCTCATCATCACCGCGGCCATCATCTGGATCACCGAATACTATACCGGCACGGGCAAGCGCCCGGTGAACTCCATCGCGGAAGCTTCGATCACGGGTCACGGCACCAACGTGATTCAGGGTCTTGCCGTGTCGATGGAATCGACCGCGCTTCCCGCCATCGTCATTGTCGCGGGCATCCTCGTCACCTTCAACCTCGCCGGACTCTTCGGCGTTGCGGTCGCCGTGACAACCATGCTTGCTCTCGCGGGCATGATCGTGGCGCTCGACGCCTTCGGCCCGGTGACGGACAACGCCGGCGGCATCGCCGAAATGGCCGGACTGCCCAAGGAAGTGCGTCACAACACCGACGCGCTGGACGCCGTGGGCAACACCACCAAGGCCGTGACCAAGGGCTACGCCATCGGTTCCGCCGGTCTGGGTGCGCTGGTGCTGTTCGCAGCCTATACGCAGGACCTCAAGACCTTCTTCCCCGACGTTCCGGTGACATTCGACCTGTCATCGCCCTACGTCGTGGTGGGTCTGCTCTTCGGTGGCCTTCTGCCTTATCTCTTCGGTGGCATGTCCATGACCGCCGTGGGCCGTGCGGCCCAGGCCGTGGTCGTCGAGGTGCGTCGTCAGTTCAAGGAAAAGCCGGGCATCATGAAGGGCACGGAAAAGCCGGACTATGCCCGCGCCGTTGACCTCCTGACCAAGGCTGCGATCAAGGAAATGATCATTCCGTCGCTGATGCCGGTGCTGTCGCCGATCCTCGTGTACTACGTGATCAAGGCCATCGCCGGACAGGCACAGGCTTTCTCGGCCGTGGGCGCCATGCTCATGGGCGTGATCGTCACCGGCATCTTCGTCGCCATCTCCATGACGGCTGGCGGCGGTGCCTGGGACAATGCCAAGAAGTCCTTCGAAGATGGCTTCGTGGACTCCAAGGGCGTGAAGCATCTCAAGGGTTCGGAAGCCCACAAGGCCTCCGTGACGGGTGATACCGTCGGCGACCCCTACAAGGATACGGCCGGCCCGGCCGTGAATCCGATGATCAAGATCACCAACATCGTGGCGCTCCTGCTGCTTGCCGTGTTGGCTGCCCACTAACTGATCAGCTTACTGACAATAATGCAGGCCGGAGCGGGAAACCGTTCCGGCCTTTTGCATGGCATGAAGGAATGTCAGTGCCCTCCGCCGTTGTGTAGCTTTCGTTGATACACCTTCACGCAATCACCACGATTTCGTACTGCCCGTGCCTGAATCAAGCCCTTGCCCTGTCCCATTCCGGCACGACACAGGGTTGACGGCGAAGGGACGGCTCACTCAGGAGTCGAGGGTACGTCGTGAAGAAGTTTGTGAGCGGAGTGGCTGTGGCAGCAGCCGTGTGTGTGGGTTTTGCAGCAGGTGCGAGGGCTGAGAACGTCAATCGCATCTTGAAGGACAGTGGACCGGGCATGCAGATCGTGCCTGCCTCAGGTCCGGGCGACTTTGCCTGGCAGGGCATGTACATCGGTGCCAGCGTAGGTGGTGGCTGGGGCACCTCCACCCAGCATTATGACCGAGCGGGTGATCATGGTGCCGCCGATCTCGACCTGTCAGGTGGCGCAATCGCGGTCACGGGTGGTTACAACTGGCGGATGACCGACCGTATCGTCGGCGGCATCGAGGCTGACCTCGGCGTGATGAATGTCAGCAAGGGGACAACCACCGTGTTTGACGGCCATGAGTGGAGCAGCGACGTCGGGCCGTTCTGGGGAACCTTGCGCGGGCGGGCGGGATATCTCGTCAATGACAGGCTGCTGGCCTACGCAACGGCAGGCCTGGCCTTCTCGCAGGTGGATGACACATCGATCGGCAACACCGCCGGAGAGACCGCAAAGGAAAGCGGCCTGAGGCCCGGCCTCGCGCTTGGCCTAGGTGTCGAATATGCGATGAGCCAAACCTGGTCTCTGAAGGCGGAGTACCTTTACCTGAACCTTGCCGAAGTGAACGGCCAGAGTGACAACGACGAGGATTATTCCTTCGACAGCAGCGTGAGCATCATAAGGATCGGCGCGAACATGCAGTTTTGACCGTGGGCAGTGAGTAGGCGTGGGTCATGGCGCCCGGCTTCTGGCCGGGCGTCATTGTCTTGCAGGTCAGGACGGTTTCGCCGCGAACAGGCTCGCCTTGAAAGCGTCCGCGATGGGCGAGAGCTTCTTGGCCTTGAGGTGCACCACATGCCAGCGTGACATGATGGGGAAGCCATCAACATCGATCATGGCAAGGTCGTTCATGGAGGTGTCGTGTTGCAGGGCATGAATCGAGACGACGCCGATGCCGAGGCCGCCCGCAACAGCTTCCTTGATTGCCTCGTTGCTTCCCAGCTCCATCCTGATGTCTGGCCTGAACCGGTGTTTCCTGAAATGATGATCCACCGCCATGCGGGTGCCGGAGCCGCGCTCCCTCATGATGAAGCGTTGGCTCTTGAGGTCGGCCAACTGTCGTTTCGGCCTTTTTCCACGAAACTCCGACTTGGCCCCGATGAGGACAAGGGGGTTGTCCTTGAACACCTTGTCGGCAAGCTCCATGGATTCTGGCGGCTGTGACATGATGTAGATGTCATCGAGATTTTCCCGGAGCCGGGCAATCACCCCGTCCCGGTTCAGCACCTGCAACGAGACATCCACGCCGGGGTGGGCCTTGCAGAAGCTGCCCACAAGCCGGGGCACGAAGTACTTGGCAGTGCTGACCGCTGCGATGCGGAGCTGGCCACGGGAAAGACCCTTCACCCCATCTGCGTACTGGCGGAAGGCCTCCATTTCCAGCGCAATGCTGCGAGCCGTCTTTGCGAGTTCCTGGCCGGTGCCTGTGAGGTGTACCCGGCGTCCGATGACCTCATAAAGCGGGAGGCCGACGGCCTCGGTGATCTCTTTCAATTGGGCTGAGGCGGTGGGCTGGGTGACGCGCAGGGCCGCAGCGGCCTTGCTGACACTGCCCGTTGCGGCGAGAGCCTCGAAGAGGCGGAGCTGGCGGAAGGTTATATGCATAGACTCCAGTCTATATAATTTCATGGAATAATCAATTTTGCAGTTCCCGGCATCTTGCCTATGGCAGCGGCGGCAGAGGAGAGCGCATGCAAAACTTCACCGACCCGGCAATCCTGTTCTTTGTATTCGGCGTCCTTGCCGGTGCTGTCCGATCGAATCTTGAGATACCGCAACCGATTGCGAAATTCCTCTCGCTCTACCTGCTGATGGCGCTGGGGTTGAAGGGAGGCTTTGCGCTGGCCGAGTCCGGCTTCTCCGGCACGGTGGCGCTCAGCCTTCTGGCAGCCGTCGTGATGGCCTTTGTCGTCCCGGTGCTGGGATATGCCTTTCTCCGCAACCGGGTGCCACGTCTTGACGCTGCGGCGGTGGCGGCAGCCTATGGCTCGGTGAGTGCCGTGACGTTTGTAACCGCGGTTCAGGTTCTGGAGGGGCAGGGCCTGGCACCCGGAGGACACATGGCAGCCGCAATGGTGATCATGGAATCGCCTGCCATCATCATGGC
>JAEUMJ010000158.1 GCA_016792865.1 Hyphomicrobiales bacterium
CGACGGATGAAGACGCGGAAGCCGTGATGGCCGAGGTGCAGCAGGCACAGGCCATTGGCGTGACGGGTGTGCCCACCTTCATCCTTGCCAGCCGCTATGGGATCGTGGGCGCACAGTCGCCGCAGTACATCGCGGATGCCCTTCGCAAGGCGGCTGCCGAAACGACTTGAGGCTCAGGCGCTGGTCGCCAGCTTCACGAGGTTCTGCATCAACTGCCGTGTTCCCTTGAGCCGCGCCGCCGGTGTTGCCCAGTCACGGATGATGACGAGCTTCATGTCGGGCCGCAGCTTTGCCAGCGTGCCCTGCCCCGCAATCCACTTCACCAGTGCCGGCGGATTGGGGAACACACCATTGCGGAAGGTGATGGAGGCACCCTTTGCCCCCGCATCCACCCCCTGCACGTTTGCGACCCGGCACAGCAGCTTGATCGACACGATTTCCAGAAGGTGCTGCACCTCCTCCGGTGACTTCCCGAAGCGGTCATGAAGTTCGGCTCCGAAAGCATCCAGGTCTGCCTGTTCCTTGAAGTCGGCAAGGCGGCGGTAAAGCCCGAGCCGGACCTGCAAGTCCGAGACATAGTCTTCCGGAATCAGGACTGACGTCCCGATGTTGATCTGCGGCGACCACTGGCTATCGCCTTGCGCTTCCAGATCACCAGCCCGCATTTGGGCAACGGCTTCCTCCAGCATGGTCTGGTACAGCTCGTAGCCCACTTCACGGATGTTCCCGGATTGCTCCTCTCCGAGGATGTTGCCCGCACCGCGGATGTCGAGATCGTGGCTGGCCAGCGTGAAGCCCGCGCCCAGTGAATCGAGCGACTGCAATACCTTGAGGCGCCGTTCGGCCTGCGCCGACATGGCACGGTTGGCCGGAGTCGTCATCAGCGCGTAGGCACGGGTCTTCGAGCGTCCCACGCGACCCCTGATCTGATAAAGCTGTGCCAGGCCGAACATGTCGGCCCGATGCACGATGAGGGTGTTGGCGGTGGGAATATCAAGGCCGGACTCCACGATCGTCGTGGAGAGAAGCACGTCGAAGGCGCGGTCGTAAAAGCCGGTCATGATGTCTTCGAGTTCGGTGGGTGCCATGCGGCCATGGGCGGTGCGGAATTTCACCTCAGGCACGCTTTCGCGCAGGAACGTGGCAATCTCTTCAAGGTCGGTGATGCGCGGAACCACATAGAAGCTCTGGCCGCCACGGAAGTGCTCGCGCAGCAGGTGTTCGCGGATCACGACGGGATCGAACGGCGTGACATAGGTGCGGACCGCGAGGCGGTCGATGGGCGGTGTCGCGATCAGCGACATGTCGCGCACACCGGACAACGAGAGCTGCAAGGTACGCGGAATGGGTGTTGCCGTCAGGGTCAGCACATGCACATTCGACTTCATCTCCTTCAGCCGTTCCTTGTGCTTCACCCCGAAGTGCTGTTCCTCGTCGATGATGAGCAGGCCAAGGTCGCGGAATTTCACTGTCCCTTGCAGGAGCGCATGGGTACCGACAACAATATCGACCGATCCATCGGCAAGGCCCTTCTTGACCTCCTCCACCTCCTTGCGGCCCACGAGGCGCGAAGCCTGCGCAAGTTTCAGCGGCAGGTTCTTGAAGCGTTCGGAGAAGGTGCGGAAATGCTGCCGCGCCAGCAATGTGGTGGGCACCACCACAGCAACCTGCTTGCCCGCATAGGCCGCCACAAAGGCTGCCCGCAACGCCACTTCGGTCTTGCCGAACCCTACGTCGCCGCAGACAAGGCGATCCATCGGGCGGCCCCGCTGCAGGTCATCCAGCACCGCCTCGATTGAGGTGAGCTGGTCGTCGGTTTCCTCATAGGGGAAACGGGCACAGAATTCGTCGAAGGCACCCTCAGGCGGGGCAAGAATGTCTCCCGGTTTCAGTTCACGGGCCGCCGCCGTCTTGATGAGGTCGTTGGCGATCTCGCGGATACGTTCCTTGAGGCGGGCCTTCTTTGCCTGCCATGCGCCGCCGCCGAGACGGTCAAGCTGCACGCCCTCGGTCTCGGAACCGTAGCGCGAGAGCAGGTCGATGTTCTCGACCGGTATGAAGAGCCGGTCATTGTTGTGATAGATCAGCAAGAGGCAGTCGTGCGGCGCACCCTGCACCTCGATCGTCTTCAGTCCCTCGAAGCGGCCAATGCCGTGATCGACGTGAACCATGTAGTCGCCGGGCGTCAGCGAGGCCAGTTCGGAAATGACATCCGCCGCCTTGCGGGCGCGGCGGGCGCGGCGCACCATGCGATCGCCGAGAATGTCCTGCTCCGCGATGACGGCGATATCATCGGTTTCGAAGCCTTCCTCCAGCGGCAACACAATGATGTTGACCAGCGAGGCCGCGCGGCCCGTGACCTCCTGCCAGTTGCCCGCGTCGGCAATGGCCTGGACCTCGTGGTCTCGAAGGATGGTGGCGAGACGTTCGGCGGAACCTTCGGACCAGGCTGCCAGCACCACGCGTTTTCCGGCAGACCGGAGAGCGGCGATGTGGTCCTTCACGGCCTCGTAGACGTTTCCGCCGGCTTCGGCGCGCTCTGCGGCAAAACCCCGTCCGCGACGGCCACCAAACGAAATGGCGTGGCTTTCAGGCCGCTCGAACGGCGTTATCTCGACGACGCTGCGGTCTGCCAGAAGTTGCTTCCACTCGTCCTCCATCACGAAGAGGCGGGCGGGCGGCAGCGGCTTATAGGGGGCAGCACCGAAGTTCTGCTTGGTCAGCGCCTCCTTGCGCGCGTCATGGTATTCGGCGATCTGCTCATGCCGGGCAGCAACAGCGTCAAGGGCGGTGTGGCTCAGGCTGATCACGGCTTCCGGCAGGAAATCCGGAAGCCGGGACAGGCCGGCGTGGAACAGGGGCAGCCAATGCTCCATGCCCTGATAGCGCCTCGCCGACGTGACGCTTTCGTAAAGCGGGTCGGATGTGTCGATGCCGCCGAAGGCTTCCGCATAGGACTTGCGGAATTGCGCGATGCTGTCCTGGTTCAACAGCACTTCGTTGGCGGGATTGATGGTCAGGCGCTTCAACTGGTCGGTCGTGCGCTGCGTTTCGGGATTGAAGGTGCGGATACTTTCGAGCGTGTCGCCGAAGAAGTCGAGGCGAACCGGCGTGGGTTGTCCCGGCGGATAGATGTCGATCAGGCCGCCGCGCACCGCAAAGTCTCCGGGATCCACAACCGTGCCCGTCCGCGAATAACCGTTGTCGGCGAGGAAGCCTGTCAGCTCATTGCCATCGACACGCTGCCCCGGTGCTGCCGACCATGACGAACCGCGCACCACATCAGCGCCCACCGTTCGCATCAGCATGGCGTTGACCGTGGTGAGAACCAGCGTCGGGGCTTTCAGCGGCCGCGCCAGTTCTGCCAGCGTGGCAAGGCGTTGCGCGACGATATCGGCGGACGGTGACACCCGATCATAGGGCAGGCAGTCCCAGGCCGGAAAACGCAGGATGCGCAGGTCGGGCGCAAAGAAGGCCAGTTGCTCCGCAAGCAGCGCCAGCGTCTGGTCATCGATGCAGACATGAATGATCCCGCGCGTCCCTGCTGCCTTCACCAGTTCGGGCAGGACAGCCGCCTCCAGTCCGGCGGGCAGCCCGGAAGCGATGAGGCGGCCGGAGACGTTCCAGCGCGACGTCAGGGTTGAAACGGCGGTCATGCGTGTGTCGCGGGCCTGAATGCCAGCACGGCATCCAACATGTCGCTACGGAGGTTCACGGGAATGTCGCTCTGCCGGGTCGCATAAGAAAGGAGATCCTGATCGGGTATATCAAGAACGCGCTCGAAGGCATCGAGTTCGGCTTCTCCCAAATGGGAAAGATTCGCTTCGGCAAAACCGCCGACGATAATGTCCATCTCCTTGATGCCGCGCCGGGTGGCGCGCCAGAGCAGGCGCTTGCGGCGGGTTTCAAGGTGGATGTCTGGCGTCATGATGACCCGCTTTAAGAGGACAAGACTTGCGCCGCAACCCGTTCCGAAGGACAAGACGGCCATGCGGCCAGATGTACTCACGCCCCTGTTTGCCTCCGTCACCAGCCTCAAGGGCGTGGGCGACAAGGTGGAAGCGCTCTTCACCCGTCTCTTCGGACGCAGTGGCGGCGTGCGCATCGTTGACCTGCTCCTGCACTTGCCGTCGGGATTGGTAGACCGGAGATATCGTTGCCGGATCAACCAGTTGCCGGAAAAAGGCATTGTGACGGTTGAAGTCACGGTGGGTCGTCACAAGCCGCCACCCCGTGGCCGCGCAGCCATCCCCTATCGGGTGGAAGTGTCGGACGACACTGGCGTGATGTCGCTTGTCTTCTTCCGGGCTTTCCCGGTTCACCTCCAGCGCGTGCTGCCGGAAGGCGAGGTGCGCGTGATCTCCGGTGCCATCGAGTGGTTCCGCTCAGAAGCGCAGATGAGTCACCCCGACCACATCGTGACACGGGAGGAGTTTAGCCGCCTGCCTCTCATCGAGCCAGTCTATCCCATGACGGCTGGCCTCTCTCACAAGGCGGTGGGCAAGGCCATGCAAGCGTCCCTGGCTCGTCTTCCCGCGCTCCCGGAATGGCAGGATGCCGCCTGGCTCGCCAAGAACGGATGGCCCGGTTTTTCAACTGCCCTGAAGGACTGCCATCATCCTTCCTCACCGGTTGCAATCGAGGCCCAGAGTCCGTCCCGGCAGAGGCTTGCCTATGATGAACTTCTCGCCAACCAGTTGGCGTTGATGCTGGTGCGCCACCACATGAAGCGGGCAAGCGGCCGGACCTTGCGCGGAACAGGCGAACGGCGGTCCGCCATCGTGAAGGCCCTGCCCTACACCCTGACGGGTGCGCAGGCGCGAGCCGTCGAGGATATCCTGAAGGACATGGCGCAGCCCTTGCGCATGATCCGCCTCCTGCAGGGTGACGTGGGCGCGGGCAAGACCGTCGTGGCGCTCCTCGCACTCGCGACTGCGGTCGAGGCGGGCGCCCAGGGCGCATTGATGGCGCCGACGGAAATCCTGGCGCGGCAGCACCTCGCCACGCTTTCCACTCTGGCCCCTGCGGCGGGGCTGCGCCTTGGTCTTCTCACCGGGCGCGAAAAGGGGTCAGCCCGCGATGCGCTGCTTGCCGAGGTGGCGGCGGGCAGGATCGACATCCTCATCGGCACGCACGCACTCTTCCAGGATGACGTTGTTTTCCACGACCTCGGCCTCGTGGTGATCGACGAGCAGCACCGGTTCGGCGTTCACCAGCGCCTCGCCCTGCAAGCGAAGGCGGGGCAAACACCAGACCTTCTGGTGATGACGGCGACACCCATCCCGCGCACGCTGGCGCTCACCGTCTATGGCGACATGGATGTCTCGAAGCTCAACGAGAAGCCGGCGGGACGGCAGCCCATCGACACGCGGGTCATGCCTCTGGCCCGCATCGAGGATGTGGTCACGGGGTTGTCGCGGTCGCTGTCGCAAGGGGTACGCGCCTATTGGGTGTGCCCGCTGGTCGAAGAAAGCGAACAGGTGGACATGGCCGCGGCGGAAGACCGCTTTGCTGCCTTGTCGCAGGCTTTTCCCGGCAAGGTGGGTCTCGTCCACGGCCGCATGAAGGGAAAGGACAAGGACGCAGTCATGGCCGCGTTCAAGGAGGGGGCGCTATCCCTGCTCGTTTCCACCACCGTGATCGAAGTTGGCGTGGATGTGCCGGAAGCCTCGATCATGGTCATCGAGAATGCGGAACGTTTCGGGCTGGCGCAACTGCACCAGTTGCGGGGCCGGGTCGGGCGCGGCGCCCGGAAGTCCACCTGTCTGCTGCTGTATGGCGATCCCTTGGGCGAAACCGCCAAGGCCCGGTTGCAGATCATGCGGGACACCGAAGACGGCTTCCGTATCGCGGAAGAAGACCTGCGCCTGCGCGGTGCAGGCGAGATGCTCGGCACCCAGCAATCGGGCCTTCCCGTGTTCCGTCTCGCCGATCTCGCGACCCACGGCGATCTTCTGAGTGCTGCGCGTGACGATGCAACGCTAATCCTGCAGAAGAACCCTGGCCTCGAGGGTCCGCGCGGCGAGGCCCTGCGCACGCTTCTCTATCTGTTCGAACGCGACGAGGCGATCCGGCTGGTCACTTCAGGCTGAACGGTTACCTGGCCCGTTTGCGCGGCGCCGGCTTCTTCTTCGCCGGGGCGGCAGGCGTCGCGGGAGCAGCGAGTCGCGCAGCGGCAATTTCCGCCGGTCTGGCCATCGGCTTGTCGGGAAAGACAAGTCCCATGGAGATGACCAGCTTCAAGCCGTCTTCCACCGACATGGAGAGCACCTTCACATCTTCCTTGTCGGCGAAGAAAACGTAGCCCGACGTGGGGTTTGGCGTGGTCGAGACATAAACCGCATACATCGGGCGCCCCTGCTCAAGACCCACTTCGCTTCCGTCCAGCTCACGCGAGATGAAGGCAATCGACCAGGCATCGCGGCGCGGCCACTCGACGAGGCACACATAGCGGAACGACGATCCCTTTTCCGAAAACAGGGTTTCGAAGATCTGCTTTGTCCCCTTGTAGACCGAGCGCACCACGGGCGTCTTGTGGATGAGGCTGTCCCACCAGCCGATCAGGGTGCGTCCCACGAGGTTCGCGGCGAGTGCACCCACAGCCGTGATCATCAGCAGTGCCACCACAAGCCCTGTCCCCGGCACCTTGAAGGGCAGATAGGTATCGGGGTTGTAGTGCAGCGGGATCATGGGCTTCACCACGCTGTCGAACAGGGAGATGAACCACAGCGTGGCCCAGACGGTAATCGCAGCCGGTGCGATGATCACCACGCCCGTGAAGAAATAGGTGCGGAGACGCCCCAGGAACGACCCTTTCTGGTCATCCCCGCCGCTGCGTCCGCCTTCCTTGCCGCTATCCTGATCTGTCATTGCCTGTGATTGCATCATTCGTTGGGCTGGTGCAAGCATCCCCGCCATGAACATTAACCGGCTTGCAAAGCCACTTTACCTGCTTCTGGGCTGGGTCTGCGTCCTTCTGGGACTTGCCGGAATCATCATGCCGATCCTGCCGACCACGCCATTCCTGCTGGTTGCGGTCTGGGCGTTCAGCCGCGGCTCGCCCGTGCTTGCCGAAAAGATCCGGAACCATCCGCAGGCCGGTCCCTACATTCGAGACTGGGAGGATCATGGCGTGATCCCCCTCAAGGCAAAGCTCCTCGCCACCGCCATGATGGCGGCCATGGCCGCTGCCCTGTTCTTCTGGGCAACCCTTCCGCTCTGGTTTCCGGTTGTCATGACGTCGGTCATGGTGCTGGTCGGGGTTTACATCTGGACCCGCCCGTCCCGCGCCGCCTAGGCGGTCGGGGCATCAGTTGTTGCGCTTGGCAGGATACTGGTCGGACCAGACACGGGCGCGGGCCTGGGCTTCAAGGCGCTCATCTTCGGCGAGTTCGCTGTTCAACTCGTGGAAACGCTCGATGATCTTCTGGTCTTCGGCCGGACTCGCCGTTTCCGCCGCCAGTGAATACCACATCAGCGCGCGCACCTGATCGCGCTTCACCGCATTGCCCTTCCAGTACAGGTCGCCCAGATAGGCCTGTGCCGCCGGGTGCCGCTTGCGGGCCGCTGCCGTGAGCCATTTCAGGCCCTGGGTCGGGTTCTTCTTCATGCCCTCGCCCCGCAAGTTCATGACACCCAAGGCGAAGCTGGCTTCAGGGTGGCCGTAGGTGGAAGCAAGGCGCAGGTATACGCGGGCGGCCCTTGCGGGATCGGGCTTCAGTCCGGCATCGGCGACGCCGAAACGGATGTAATAGGCAATCCAGATCTGGCTATCGACCATGATCTGAAGGCGCTTGTGGTCCGGTTCATCCGGATCGAAATTCTCGGCCACGCGCTGATAGTAGCTGTAGGCCATGGCATCGCTTGCCGGTACTCCATGACCGAGCCGGTACATGTGGCCCAGATACCAGTCAGCCACCGTGTTGCCGCCTTCGGACTCACGGCTGAAGAACTTCATCGCCCTGCCGTAGTCGCCCTTGTTATAGGCCTTGCGGGCCTTCTTCAGGTCGTCGGTCCAGAAGGGAACGATATTGAGCTTGGGGAGTTTGACCTCCGGAACGGCGGGAAGGTAGCGGAAAAAGCCCGCCTGCTCCTGATCGGAAGGAACCTCCTGGGCGGAAGCCGGGGCCTGGAGAGCCATGCCCAAAGTCCAGAAAAACGCAGCCAGCGTGGCAATTGCCCGCCACGCCATCCGCTTTTCCATACCTGAACGCATCCCCATCACGTCTTCTTCACGCCTGTTCTTGGACGTCCCGGACTCACCCGGACTCTCTGGTTCTGCTGGATACGGGGCAATCAAGACTGAAGAATTGCCGGATCTTGGCGGAACTTGGATAGGGAAAGGACGGTCTCACTCGCCGTCACGCGTACCGGGCAATTGAGGCAGATCGTGGCACGGTTTATGAGTGTGGTACGACAGTCACCACATTATGCTTAACTGTTGCTAGAAAGACACAGACAGTTTTCGATAACCTCAGGTTGACGTTTTGCATCGCGGCGGAAAGGATGCATCCGGACATATCCGAGGCCACGCCCCCATGACAGACACGCCTGATTCCCATCTGCCCGAACGGCTGACGTTCACCTATGTGCCACGCAAGGGCTTGTTGAAGCTCACGATTGTGAATTTCCTGCTCTCGCTCATCACCTTTTCAATCTACCGCTTCTGGGCAAAAACCAACGTCCGCCGCCACATCTGGTCATGCGTGCACATCAACGGCGAACCCCTGGAGTATACGGGCAAGGGCAAGGAACTCTTCATGGGTGCCCTTTTTGTATTCCTGCTTCTCATCCTGCCCATCGTGCTGATTGTGGCGTTGATCGGGCTGATCGCCGGTCCTGATTCGCCGCTTCTGATGATTCCGCAGATGATCGTGATCTTCGGCGTTTACCTTTTCTGGGGATTCGCGATCTACAAGGCCCGGAAATACCAGCTTTCCCGCACGCAGTGGCGCGGCATCCGGGGCACCCTCGCCGGTTCTGCCATGACCTACAGCCTGCTGTACTTCGGTTCCCTCATGGCCAAGGGCATGTCGCTCGGCTGGGCCACCCCGGTCATGAACACCGTGTTGCAGGAACAGATCACCAACGACATGCGCTTCGGTGACGCCGCCTTCAAGTTCAAGGGCCGCGCCGGGCCGCTCTATCCCACCTATGCCATTTGCTGGATCCTGAGCCTCGTGGCCCTGATCGTCATCGTTGCGCTGATTGCGGCATCGTCGGCCGGGTCCACCTTCTGGCAAGACCTGTTCTCCGAATCGAGCAGCCCCGACAGCATCGACAAGGCCGTCGGTTACCTGCTGGTGGGTTTTCTAGTCTTCATGGTCCTGACCGCCCTGATCATTCCCATGTTGTGGTCGATCTACGTGGCCAAGGAGTTGCGCACCTTTGCCAACTACACCCGGTTTGACGGCGCCGCCTTCAAGCTTGAGGCAACCGCAGGTGCGGTGATCTGGCTGACGGTCATCAACCTCCTGATCATCATCTTCACGCTCGGCATTGGCTGGCCCTACGTCAACCAGCGAACGGTGAAATTCGTGGTGGACCGGATTTCCCTGGAGGGCATGATTGACGTTGACCGGATCAGGCAATCCCAGGTGCCGCTCGACAGGCGCGGAGAAGGTCTGGCCGATGCCTTTGACGTGGGGGGCCTCTGATGACCATCGACGCCATATACTTCGACGGCGAATATGCCCGTGACCGTGCCGTCACCATCACCGTCGATGGCCATGACATCATCTTCACCGGTGATGGCGTTCCGGAGACGAGATGGAGCATTGCCGGGCTTCATCCGGTTGATCCCCCCTCGTCCGGACAGCCTTTCCGCATCACCCATTCCTCAAAGCCGGGAGCAAGGCTGGTCATCCGCGACGAGGACTTCATCCGTACACTGATCGATAATCACAGGCACCTGCGCGGCGGCTATTCCTGGACGCATCTCCGGCAAGTGGCCGCATGGACGCTGGGCGGCATCATCGGGCTTGCTGCCCTAGGCTATGTGCTGGTTTCCTTCCTGCCCCAGAAGGTGGCCTACATCCTGCCGGATGGATGGCGCAACAGGGTTGGCGAGCAAGTGGTGAAGGGGCTGGTCGAGAATGCCCGCCGCTGCGACAGCGCCGCAGGAAATGCCGCGAAGTCAGCCATGATTGCGGCCCTTGCCGAGGGCAATCCGGACCTGCCGCCCGTCAGCATGGAAATCTACGACATGGCGCTGGTGAACGCCTTTGCGGCGCCCGGCGGCAAGATCATCTTCACCCGCGGCATTCTGGAAAAGGCCGACAAGCCGGAAGAGATCGCGGGCATTCTCGCCCATGAGATCGGCCATGTGGCCTATCGCCATCCAGAAGTGCAGCTGGTCCGGCTGACGGGGCTGCAAGTCCTGATCAGTGTCATGTCCGGCAGCAACGGCGGAGACATCACTAGCAACATCGCCGCCCTTGCCGCGCTCCTGCAGTATTCGCGCGAGGCCGAACGTGAGGCCGATGATTACGCCCTCTCCGCCATGCAGAAGGCCAGCATCGATCCCATGGGGCTTCGGACGTTCTTCGAGAAGATCAGGAAGGAGGAAGGTTCAACCTCCAAATCGGGACAGTCCTCGACGCTGGGCAAGATCGGTAACGTGTTCTCGACCCATCCCGGCACCGAGGAGCGGATCAAGCGCATCGTGCCGATGCCCGCCGGGCAGGTTCCGGTTCAGGTGCTCTCGCCTGAGCAGTGGCAGGCCCTCAAGGCAATCTGCGCCTCATGACCTCTTGAGGTGCTTCTCCTCCAGTTCCACGAACCACTGGATCATTGCCTTCCACAGGGTCCGCGCCAGATCGGGGGAAAGCCCTGCCGCCTCGGCCTGCCGCGAGACATTTCCCAGCACTTCGTCGATCCGGGCAGGAATGAAGGCCGGAAGGTTGTCGCGTTCCTTGATGGTGACGACACGCTCCACCAGTTTCTGCCGGCGGGCCAGCAGCTGAACCAGTTCGCTGTCCACCTTGTCGATTTCCTGTCGCAGTTTCGCCAAGTCCGGCGGGATCTCGTCTGACATTCGTTACCTCTTTGCAGCACTCACGTAGAGGCTGCCCATGGCCTCCGAAATGTGCCAATCCGCCTCACCGCGCAAGCTCATTTCCTTCGCGGCCTGGGGGTCACGCTCCACAGTCGCTCCCCCTGCTCGTCACGCGCCGTCCGCACCACAACCGCGCTTCCGGTGAAGGCGATTGCATGCGACCCGCGCCGCCAGACATCGAAACGATCGACCGTCACCAGGGTGCCCTTGCAGCTTCGCCGCAATGGATACTGGGCGATCACCACATCCGCCCCTTTCGGGCAGGGCTTCAGCACCTCGGCTGTCTTCTTCAGGAAGGCGACGCGCTTCCCCTGCACCGTGGCCTCGCATTGGGAGGCCGTGCAGCTCCAGAGCGGCCGCCTTGCCGCCGTGGAGGGCGTGTCCCTGTCGCCCCGCGCCGTCAGCCACCGGCCCACTGCATAGCGCGCCTTGCCCTCCGGCAGCGGCACGAGCCTGCCGTCGGCGCCACGGGCGGCCACGGTTTCGGTGCGCTCCTCCACGAGAATGTCCACCGGCCTTGCGCGGAAGCCGAACGCCAGTCCCAGGACAATGAGCGGCACGCACGCCCACCTGAGGCCACTCCGGGGGATCGCGAGGAATGCGGCTCCGAGAGAGAGAAGGATGGCGCTTCCCGCAGGGATGAGCGGGACGGAATAGCCCGCATGGGGCCAGCCTGCGATCCAGTCGGATATCATCATCACGCTGCGCAGGCCCTGCTCCATGACCTGCAACGGTATGCTTTCCAGGCCGAAGGGCATCAGCAGGACAGCCGCGAGCGCCATGGGCATGACGGCAACACCCACGACAGGAAGCGCAAGCGCATTGCTGACGATGCCGTAGGGAGCAAGTCGTCCGAAATGATGAGCAGCCGGAATGCCGGACAGCACCCCGGCGATCAGCGAGGTCGCGAGTGACCCCACGATCAGGTTCCACAGCTTGCCGCCCCAGTATCGCAGGCGACCGGGCGGTGCCTTGTCGTCACGCAGCCGGCGGCCATTCCACCATTCGAAGAATTCGGCAAGCCCCATCACCGCCATGAACGACATCTGGAAGCTTGCCTCGGCCGCCTGCTCGGGCGCGGTCAGCAGGATGATGACACCCGCGACGGCCAGATTGTGGAGCGAAACCGCCGGGCGGTCCACCAGCACGGCGAAGAACATGACCGCGATCATGATGTAGGAGCGTTCGGTCGCCGCACCTCCTTCGGCCAGCAGCAGGTAGAATGTCGCCACTGCTAGCGCTGCTGTGGCAGCCCACTTCTTGATCGGACGGGTGAGCGCCAGCGTCGGGGAAAGAGCGAGCAGTGCGCGAACCAGCCAGAAGGCTGCTCCCGCCACCATTGCCATATGCAGTCCCGAAATCGAAAGGATGTGGAACAGGCCAGAGTTCTGGAGGCTTTCGATCATCGCTTTCGGAATGCTCGCCCGCTCGCCGGTGATCAGGGCATCCGCAAATGATCCGAGCGGACCGGCGATCACGGCTGTCACCCTGGTGCTGATGGCGGCCCGGATGGCATGGAATCCCCGCCACAGCCGGTAACGCATTGGCGCGGCCTCATCGCGGATGACGAACGGTGAGGTGAAGCGCCCGGTGGCGCCGATGGACTGGAAGAACAGGCTGCGGCCATGGTCAAACGCGCCCGGTTCAACCGGCAGGGGCAATGGCAGCAGAATGGCCTCGCCCTCGATGCGATCCCCCAGTCGGGGCTGCGGCAGTGAACCGGTCGCGACCAGCCTGACGCGGCGCGGTATATCTTCCGGCAGAAGTCCCGTCGCCTGCTCCACATCGATCAGCAGGGTCATGCGTTTCGCGCTCTTGCGGTCAACGTCGCTGACCCGGCCTGCCAGATGGACATCGGGGGAATAGGATTTGACCAGCGGGGTTGCCACCCAATGGCTGCGAAGCTGGGCGCTCACGAAGCCGGAGAGCATGAGGCACAAGGCAACGACGATGGGGAAGGAGCGGAAGCGCCACCAAAGGCCCGCCGCCGTTGCCGCCATGGCAATGCCCAAGGGCCAGCCCGGCTCTTGTCGCAGACCGAAGAACCCCCATACGCCCACGGCCAGCAGCAAGGGGGCCCAGACCGTGAGCCGTGCGCCTTCGACTTCTGCCGCGTGGGCAAGGCCGCGGTGTAGCCTGCCCACGGCCAATGCCAGGTGACCCTGCCCTTTGACGGACAAGGCCCCTGTGCTATCCGCCTCCACAACGGCCATAGCAGCCTACCCCCTATCACAAGGCTTTAAGGAATCTGGCGTAAATGTCATCGCCCAACGCGTCTTCGGTTATCACTCGATTTGCTCCCTCACCCACCGGCTTCCTTCACATCGGCGGGGCCCGGACGGCCCTGTTCAATTGGGCCTATGCCCGCGGCAGGCAGGGCAAGATGCTCCTCCGCATCGAGGACACTGACCGGGAACGTTCCACCGAAGCTGCCATCGTTGCCATTCTCGATGGCCTGAAATGGCTGGGGCTGACGTGGGATGGCGAGGCCGTTTCGCAATATGCCCGCGCCGACCGTCACCGCGAAGTGGCGAATGAACTGCTCAAGCGCGGCAAGGCCTACTACTGTTACTGCACGCCGCAGGAACTGGAAGCGATGCGGGCCAAGGCCGAGGCCGAGAAGCGCCCCATCCGCTATGACGGCACATGGCGCGACCGCGATCCCTCCACCGCTCCTGCCGGGGTGAAACCCGTCATCCGCTTCAAGGCGCCGCAAGAGGGCGAAACGGTGATCGAGGACAACGCGCAGGGCCGCGTCGTCATTCCGAACAAGGATCTCGACGATCTCATCATTCTCCGCTCGGACGGCAACCCAACCTACAATCTCTCCGTCGTGGTGGACGATCACGACATGGGTATCAGCCATATCATTCGCGGTGTCGATCACCTCACCAACGCGGCACGCCAGACCCAGATCTATCTCGCCATGGGCTGGCAGGTTCCCTCGATGACACATGTGCCGCTGATCCACGGACCGGATGGCGCAAAGCTGTCCAAGCGTCATGGGGCGCTGGGCGTCGAGGCCTATCGCGCCATGGGCTATCTGCCCGCTGCACTCCGCAACTACCTCGCCCGCCTCGGCTGGAGCCACGGCGACGAAGAGATTTTCACCACCGAGCAACTGGTGGAATGGTTCGACCTCAAGGCGCTGGGCAAGTCGGCGTCTCGCTTCGATTTCGCCAAGCTGGAGAATCTCAACGGCCACTACATCCGCCACACGCCGGATGCAGAACTGCTCCAGCACCTTCTCGCCTTCATGCCGTTTGCCGAAGGCGGACCGGCATTGCTGGCCCGCACCGATGACGCCATGAAGAGCAAGCTGCTGAAGGCCATGCCCGGCCTCAAGGAGCGCGCCAAGACACTGGTCGAGTTGCTGAAGGGTGCGGCCTTCCTTTATGCGGCTCGTCCTTTGCCGATGGATGACAAGGCAAGGCAGATTGTCGCCGATGGCGGAATCGCGACCCTGGCCGCGCTCACCCCGGTGCTTGCAGGAACAACGGAGTGGACCGCTCCCGCGCTCGAAGCTGCGGTCAAGGCCCATGCCGAGCAGACGGGCATCAAGCTGGGCAAGTTTGCCCAACCCCTTCGTGCGGCCCTCACCGGAACTTCTACCTCTCCGGGGATCTTTGATGTGCTGGACGTTTTGGGCCGGGAGGAATCTCTCGCCCGGATTGCAGACCTGACGAAGGATTGACACAGGGTCGTGCGATTACACCCTCGTCATGATTTGCGACATGCGTTGGTCTAAAGTCGCAAATAGTGCAGCATCATTGACCTTTTTATTGCGCCGCAATAAGCTGTCGAGAAATTGGGAGACCGGACATGGCCGAGAGCAAGAAGACCGCGAAGCTTGAGCTGGATGGGAAGTCTGTCAGCCTCCCGGTTCACACCGGAACGATCGGACCCGACGTGATCGACATCGGTGCGCTGTACAAGGAAACCAAGGCGTTCACCTTCGATCCCGGCTTTACCTCCACCGCCTCGTGCGAATCCAAGATCACCTACATCGATGGCGACGAGGGCGTTCTGCTCTATCGCGGTTACCCCATCGAACAGCTTGCCGAGGAAGGCGACTTCATCGAAACCTGCTATCTCCTGCTTTACGGTGAACTGCCCACCCCGGCACAGCGCAAGAAATTCGAACAGACCATCACCTATCACACCATGGTGCATGAGCAGATGGCGCTGCTGTTCCGTGGCTTCCGCCGTGACGCACATCCCATGGCGGTCATGGTTGCCGTGGTGGGAGCACTCTCCGCATTCTATCACGACTCGGTTGACATCAGTGACCCGCGCCAGCGCGAGATCGCGTCACACCGCATGATTGCCAAGCTGCCGACCATCGCAGCGATGGCCTACAAGTATCACATCGGCCAGCCCTTCGTTTATCCGAAGAACGACCTGTCCTACGCCGCCAACTTCCTCCAGATGTGCTTCGCCGTGCCGTGCGAGGAGTACAAGGTGAACCCGGTCCTTGCCCGCGCCATGGACCGGATTTTCGTGCTCCATGCCGATCACGAGCAGAATGCCTCCACCTCCACGGTTCGCCTCGCCGGTTCTTCGGGCGCAAACCCCTTCGCCTGCATCTCGGCCGGCATCGCATGCCTGTGGGGCCCTGCCCACGGCGGCGCCAATGAAGCCGCTCTCAAGATGCTTGCGGAAATCGGGCGGCCTGAGAACATTCCCGAATTCATCACCAAGGTGAAGGACAAGAACTCGAATGTCCGCCTCATGGGCTTCGGCCACCGCGTCTACAAGAACTACGATCCGCGCGCCAAGATCATGCAGAAGACCGCCCACGAGGTTTTCGAGCAATTGGGCATTGATCAGGATCCGCTGTTGCAGGTGGCGCACGAACTGGAGCGGGTCGCGCTCTCGGATGACTACTTCATCTCGCGCAAGCTTTATCCGAATGTGGACTTCTATTCCGGCATCATCCTGCGCGCCATGGGCTTCCCCGTGAGCATGTTCACCGTGCTCTTCGCGCTCGCCCGTACGGTCGGCTGGATTTCGCAGTGGAAGGAAATGATCGAGGAGCCGAACCAGCGGATTGGCCGTCCCCGTCAGCTCTACACCGGCCCTGCCCGGCGCGAATACGTGGACATGAGCAAGCGCGGTTAAGAACCGCG
>JAEUMJ010000192.1 GCA_016792865.1 Hyphomicrobiales bacterium
AATGTCCTGACAAGGGTTCAGCCAGCAGCAGCGTCGCGCCCGGATTCACCGCGGCACGGATACTGCGGAAGAGCGCCAACACCACGTCGTCGTCATGGTCATGCACCACGCGAATGAGGCTGACGAGATCCATTCCCGACGGGAAGGGATCGCGGCGGAAGTCACCGCCATGGGCCTGGATGGCAGGCGACGCCGGAGTGGCATGGGACGCTGAAGCCAGCTCTGCAACGGCAGGCAGGTCGAAGAGATGGAGATCAAGGTCCGGATAGCGTGCGCCCACGGCACGAAGGAATGCACCTGCCCCGCCGCCCACATCCAGCATGCGGCTGTGACCGCCGAAGTCATAGGCTGCGAGAACCTGTTCCGACACCGCCGCCTGCGACGCGGCCATCAGGGCCGAGTACCGGGCCTTGTCACCCCTGGCATCGTCGTATGACCAATAGCGATGAAGCGCTCCCTGCGCCTTTCCCGTCCGGAGCAACTGCATCGGATCGGCGAGGTCCTTGTAGAAATGCTCATGATGTTCGATGAGCCGCATGATCCAGGGTTGCGCGACGAGGGCGGCACCCAGCTCACCGAGGAGAATCGTGTTACCCGACCGATGCAGCAGGCTCAGGGATTCTGCGCCCTTCACCAGCATCAGCGTCCGGTCCGCCGTCAGCCCGGTGGCACGGCTGAGTTCCGCGAGGCTTGTGCCATTGCGCCCCACCCGTTCGAAGACCTTCAGCGACACGCAGGCCGAAAGGATCTGAGAGTAGGTGAAACCTGCTAGAATATCAAAGAGTTGTAGCGATTTCCTGCGAGCGATCCAGCGCCCGCCCGGAACGCCCTGCACGAACCTGATGAAGCGCGGATCGGTGAGCAGCCGGTTGCGCAGCCCGATCAGGATGTCAGGCAGCGCCACGATGCAGTTGCTTGGGAACGAGCGCGCGCGAAACGGCAACGATCTGTGCGTTGAGCGCCTCGCGGCCGGGGCAATCAGGCGTGCTCTGCGTCACCCGAGCCAGCAGGTTTTCGAGGTGGTGCATCGCACCGTCGAAGCCCAGTGTCGAAACCATGTTGGGCAGGCCGTTCGCCGCGTCCTGGCCCGTGGGCTTTCCGATCTCGCCGGAAACACCCGCGACATCACGCAGGTCATCCGCCACCTGGAACGCTTCGCCGATGAGCATGCCGCATTGCCGCCATGGCGCTGCATCCCGTCCTGCCGCAACAGCACCCAGCATGGTGCAGGCGGCAAACAATGCGCCTGTTTTCGCCCGCTGGTAGCGCACCAGATCCATCCTGTCCTCGCACTCCCATGCCTGCCCGGCACAGATCCCGTGCGGCGCCCCGACGGCCTGCGCGATGATGCGGATCATGTCGGGATGGGCGGCAACGACATTGAAAGCCTCGACGATGAGCGTGTCTCCCGCCAGAACCGCCAGGCGTTCCCCGAATGCAACGTGTACGGATGGTTTGCCCCGGCGATAGGCAGCAGCATCGAAACAGGGGAGATCGTCATGAACCAGCGAGGCACAATGCAGCATCTCGATCGCTGAAGCGCCCGACAGCGCCGCATTCATGTCGGCACCGCCGCAGGCCTGGGCAACTGCAAGCACCAGCTTGGGCCGGACCCGCGCCCCGCCGGGACAGACGGAATACTGCAGGGCCTCGGCAAGCCGCGGCGGGCAGTCGGAAGAGCACGGCAAGGCCAGCGCACGCGCCAGGGCTTTTTCGAGGGGGTTTTCGGCATCCATGGAGGCGCCTCCCAAATCGACAATTGTTATTGTCGGTATCAAGTGTCATGCTAACCTGACACAACTGAAGGGCCTTGGCAACCACCATGGCAACACTGGTCATCGGCGCAGGTGCGGGCGGTCTGGCCGCTGCCATTGCCCTTGCGGCCTCCGGCGAGGAGGTTCTCGTGCTCGAACGACAGTCGGGTGCCGGCGGCAAGCTGTTGCCGGTGGCGCACGGCGGTCGCAGCACCGACACAGGCCCGACCGTCTTCACCATGATGTGGGTGTTCGAACATCTGTTCGCGCGCGCGGGCAAGGATGCACGCAGCCTGTTGCGGCCTAAGCCACAGCATGTCCTTGCGCGGCATTATTGGCGCAAGGGTGCATCTCTCGATCTCTTCGCAGACCGCGACGAGAGCGCCGACGCCATCGGCCACCTTGCCGGTTCACAGGAAGCGAGAGGCTATCGCGCCTTCGCCGAAGCAGCGAAGTCCATGCATGACGCGCTGCGCCAACCCTTCCTCGCCAACCAGCGTCCGACGCCCTGGGGTCTTTCCGCAGCAATGCCGTTCGGCGACCTCATGAGGATCAATCCCTTCGAGACGCTGTGGCAGGCCACGGGACGCTACTTCAGGGACGAGCGGCTCAGGCAATTGTTCGGGCGTTATGC
>JAEUMJ010000074.1 GCA_016792865.1 Hyphomicrobiales bacterium
TGTCCATCTCTGCGGCAAGCAGCGACAGGTTGTCGATGAGGCTCTTGCGTTCGGAGGCCGGGAAAAGCTGCAACAGCTTCTTGTCCACATCCTCGGCACCGGATTGCGCCAGCTTGAGGGATTTCTTCCCGAGCGGTGTCAGCTTGATCGAATTGGTGCGCGCATCTTCCTTGGTGCGGCGGCGCTGCACATAGCCCTGGGCCATCAGTCGCGCCACGAGATCGGCAAGCGTCGAACGGTCGATGCCGGTGATCTTCACCAGCTCGGTCTGGCTCTTGCCCTCATGCGTATCGACAGCCGACAGCACCGTGAACTGACGGTGCGTGAGGCCGGACTTTCCGGCTTCTTCCATGTAGCAGTGAACAGAATACTGCACAGCCCGCTTCAACAGATGAGAGAAAGACCGCGCAAATGTCCTTGCGTCCTTGCTGCCCGACATCGGTATCCCTTTATCCCGCCACAGCCTGCCCGCCTTGTGTGCCCCAGGCGAACGCAGCCACGTTGTCTCGATCCTTGGAGCAGCAGGGCCGCCCCGTGTGTTGCTCTTTAATCCGGCGCGTGTCCTAGCTTCCTGTCCGCAAGCCCGCAAGAGGAAAGACGATAGCACATGCGCTTTTGTCATGCCGACTTTCGCTCCGATAGCTGACGAATTACAAGTCTTGACTCTTGGCCGCAAAAGTGAGCAGCCAATCATCCGTCAACGGATGGTTTCTCGTCCGTTGCGGCAGCGGCGGCATCGTTGTCTTCCGTCATGTAGCGCGCCATGAAGGGGGCGTTCGCCAGTGCGAACACGAGTGTCAGGCCCATCAGGCCGAAAACCTTGAAGGTCACCCACTGGTCGGTGGTGAAATGCCGCCAGACCACTTCATTCAGCAGCGCAAGTGCAGCAAAGAAGACGCCCCAGCGCAGGCTGAGCGTGCGCCAGGCGCTGTCGGGAAGTGTCAGGGCCTCGCCCATCACGTCCTTGATGAAGTGTCGCTGGAATGCAACACCGCCGAGAAGAAGCACGGCGAAGATGGCGTTGACCAGCGTGACCTTCACCTTGATGAAGATCTCGTCGTGCAGGTAAAGCGTCAGGCCGCCGAACACGCCGACGAGAATCGCCGTCGCCAGCGGCACCTTTGCAACCTTTCCGGTAGAAAGGTAGGTGTACAGCAGGACCGCCAGCGTAAGCGCCATGAACACGCCCGTGGCCCAGAAGATTCCCGCCTTCCAGTTGACGGCGAAGAACACCAGCAACGGCGCGAATTCGAGTAGCTGCTTCCTGCCTTGGCTCATTCCCGTTCCTCACGCACCGTTCAGGCCCGCAATGGCCTCGGCAAATGCCTCTGCATCGAAGGGCTGCAAGTCGTCAATCGATTCGCCGACGCCGATGGCGTGGACCGGCAGCTTGAAGCGTTCGGCAATGGCAACGAGAATGCCGCCGCGGGCCGTGCCGTCGAGCTTCGTCATGATGAGGCCCGTGACCCCTGCAACCTTGGTGAAGGCATCCGCCTGGGCCAGGGCATTCTGGCCTGTCGTGGCATCAAGCACCAGCAGCACCGCATGGGGTGCGGCAGCGTCATGCTTCTTGATGACACGCACCACCTTGTCCAGTTCATCCATCAGGTAGGTCTTGTTGTGCAGGCGCCCTGCCGTGTCGATGAAGACAATGTCGGTGCCGTCTTCGGTGGCTGCCTTCATGGCGTCGAAAGCCAGTCCCGCCGCATCCGACCCCGGCGGGCGCGAAATGGTTTCAGCCCCGATCCGTTCGCCCCACACCTTGAGCTGGTCAATGGCCGCAGCACGGAAGGTGTCACAGGCCGCGAACTTCACCTTGAAGCCTTCCCGCGCCGCAATGGCGCCGAGCTTGCCGATGGTTGTCGTCTTTCCTGAGCCGTTCACGCCCACCACCAGAATCACATAGGGCTTCTCGCTGCCGAAGTTGAACGGCACCTCCACCGGCTTCAGCACGCTTGCCACCTCGGCGGCCAGGATGCGCTTCACCTCTTCCGGATCGACTTCCTTGTCGTAGCGTCCCTGCGATACCGCCTTGATGATGCGTTCCGACACGGCAACGCCGAGATCGGCCTGGATGAGCGTGTCCTCCAGGTCCTGCAATGTCTCGGCATCAAGCTTGCGCTTGGTGAAGATCGCGGAGATCGATCCGGTTATCGACTTCGACGATTTGGACAGGCCATCGCGGAGGCGCGAGAACCAGCCCCCACGGGCTTCAGCCGCCACCGGCGCAGTCGGCGCAGGCTGGGAAGCTGGAGAAGGCGGCGACGGCTGCACCGGGATGTCCGGCCGGGCCACGGCCACAGGCTCCGGCCCTGGGTCCGGTGCTGCTGCGGGAGGTGGCGGAACGGGTTCTGCCTTCGCAACCGGTGCAGGCGGAGGCGCAACGGCTTCTGCTTTCGCAGCCGGTGCAGGCGGAGGCACCGGCTTCGCCACGGTACTCGCTGCCTTGCCCTTCGCGGCAGGCGCAGGAGGAGGAGGCGCAGGTGTCTTGGCAGCAGTCTTCGCTCCGGCCTTTGCGGCTGGCTTCGGTTCTGCTTTCGCCACTGCCTTCACGGCGGGCTTCGGCTCAGGCTTCGCGACAGCCTTCGCGGATGGCTTTGGTTCCGGCTTTGCCGCAGCCTTGGCGGCTGGTTTCGGTTCTGCCTTCGCCACGGACTTCGCGGCTGGCTTCGGCTCCGGTCTTGCCTC
>JAEUMJ010000102.1 GCA_016792865.1 Hyphomicrobiales bacterium
CGTACGGACCTTCTGCGCCCGGACATAGTAGGCATCGTAGTAACCGGCTGAGAGCACATAGGTGCCGATCATGATCCGGCGCTGCACTTCACGGCCAAAGCCCGCTGCACGGGTGTTCTCGTAAGTGTCGATCAGGTCATCGCCGGGAACACGCAGACCGTACCTCACGCCGTCATAGCGCGCCAGATTGGATGACGCCTCGGCCGGAGCCACGATGTAATAGGCGGGCAGCGCGTACTTGGTGTGCGGCAGCGATATCTCCACCACCTCCGCCCCTTGCGCCTTCAGCCACTCCGCGCCCTTGTTCCACAGCGCATCGATTTCAGCCGGCAGGCCATCCGGACGGTACTCCCGTGGGATACCCACGCGAAGCCCCTTGATCGATTTGCCCAGCACGGCCTCATAGTCCGGCACCGGCCTGTCAACACTGGTTGTGTCCTTTGGATCGACGCTCGCCATGACCTTGAGCATGATAGCTGCGTCGCGCACGTCACGCGCGATGGGACCGGCCTGATCCAGAGACGAGGCAAATGCCACGATCCCCCAGCGGGAGCAGCGCCCGTAAGTCGGCTTGATCCCGACCGTGCCCGTAAAGGCGGCAGGCTGGCGGATGGAGCCACCCGTATCGGTCGCGGTTGCGCCTGCGCAGATGTGCGCGGCCACCGCAGCGGCCGAACCGCCCGACGAACCGCCGGGCACGAGTGCTGCATTCGAATTCTTCCGGCGCCACGGATTAGTGACCGGGCCGTAGTAGCTCGTCTCGTTTGACGAGCCCATCGCGAATTCGTCCATGTTGAGCTTGCCCAACATCACCGCACCCTCACGGAACAGGTTCGCCGTGACGGTCGATTCATAGGTGGGCTTGAACTTGTCGAGGATGTGGCTGCACGCCTGGGTGTGAACACCGCGGGTTGCGAAGAGATCCTTGATGCCGAGAGGAATCCCCTCAAGCTCTCCGGCTGTACCGGCCTTCAGCCGAACGTCGGATGCCATGGCACTCGCCCGCGCCTGATCCGGCGTTTCCACGATGTAGGCATTGAGGCCGCGGGCCCCCTCCACCGCCTTGATGTAGTCTTCGGTCAGTTCGACGGCGGAAATCTCGCGCGCCTTCAACTTGGCGCGGGCTTCGGCAATGGTCAGCGAGGTGAGATTGCTCATGATCACTCCACGACCTTGGGAACCATGAAGAAGTCATCTTCGCTGGCGGGTGCATTGCGCGTGACATCCTTGGGGATGCCGCCATCGGTCACCACATCGTCGCGCATCTTCATCTTCATTGCGACAACCGATGTGAGCGGTTCGACACCTGCGACGTTGACCTCGTTCAGTTGCTCGACAAACGACAGGATGGCATTCAGTTCGCCCGCAAGACGCGGAACGTCCTCTTCCTTCACCTTGATGCGAGCGAGACGCGCCACGCGCTTTACCGTGGCCTGATCAACCGACATGAGTGGATTCCCGAATTTTCAGCTTCGGGCGGGGTGTTAGCAAAGGGTCAGGTGACCTGCAACTTTGCTTTCTGCTTCCCGTCGGCGTCGAAATTGTCCTCCGCCAGCCAGGTTTCGAACCCCTTGCGGATGCGAGGCCATTCCTTGTCGATGATCGAAAACCAGGCAGTATCCCGGTTCCGGCCCTTGACGATGAAATGCTGGCGGAAAATGCCCTCGAACACGAAACCGAAGCGTTTCGCGGCGTTCCGCGAAGGCTGGTTCAGGGCGTCGCACTTCCATTCCAGTCGCCGCACACCGAGGTCATCAAAGGCATGCCGGATCAGCAGATAGATGGCTTCCGTCGCTTCCCGTGTCCGTTGCAGGGCGGGCGAGAACCAGATGTGTCCGATCTCGATTGCACCGTTGCCCGGATCGGCCCGGAGATAGGACGCCATGCCGACCGCCTCGCCCGTCTTGCGGTCAATGATGGCGTAGAACCACGGATCGCGGCTTTTCTCCTTGTCCTCCAGCCAGTGAGCGAAGCTGTCCAGATCATCGAACGGGCCATAAGCCAGCCAGGTCCAGACTTCCCCGTCCGGATCCTTGCCGTGGAAGGAGTTGAACAGGGACTGGGCATGCCTGGCGACGCTCACGGCATCGAGTCGCACCCAGCGACCATGCAGGGGGCGGAGATCGGGCTTGGCGCCCGGCGGCAACGGATCGACGACCGGACCCACCGGGCGGGCCGCCTTGGATTTCGGAGATTTGCTCATTGACCCCTTTTCCTGCCCCGCTATGGCTCTGTCCATGACCAGTTTTGCCTCAGAGGCCCGGACCGCCGCCCTATCCCTTCCCAAGGGCAAGCGCATGCTCGGCCTCGACCTTGGCACCAAGACCATCGGCATGGCGACAAGCGATTTCACCGGGCAGTTCGCCACCCCGCGCGACACCATCCGACGGGAAAAGTTCACCATCGACGCCAAGCAGCTTCTGGCCTTCGCGGAAAAGGAGCACATTGGGCTTCTCGTTCTCGGCCTGCCCCTCAACATGGACGGCACGGAGGGCCCCCGCGCCCAGGCCACGCGGGCCTTTGCGCGAAATCTCTCCAAGCTCACCCCGTTGCCCATCGTCTTCTGGGATGAGCGGCTTTCCACCGCAGCCGTGACCAGAACCATGCTGGAAGCCGACATGTCCCGCGCCAAAAGGGCCGAAAACGTGGACAAGCTGGCCGCCGCCTACATCCTGCAATCCCTGCTGGATGCCCTGCGTTCACCACAGGGCGACTTACCCACAGGCTGAGGCCACAGCGCCCTTGCCAGACCCCCTCGCCTACCCTAAAGCCCCGGCTTTAATGACATCGACAGCCACACGGCCCGCCCTCTTCAAGGCCCAGCACCTGCTGGCCATCTCCGATCTTTCTCCCGTTGAAATCTCTGCCGTTCTGGATCTCGCGCATCACTATGCAGGGAGCGGCAAGAACCTGCCTCACGGGGATCGGGTTCTCAGCGGCCAGACCCAGGTCAATTTGTTCTTCGAGAACTCGACCCGTACGCAAAGCTCGTTCGAGCTCGCGGGCAAGCGGCTGGGGGCCGACGTCATGAACATGGCCGTCTCCACCTCCTCCCTTTCCAAGGGCGAGACGGTTCTCGACACGGCCATGACCATCAACGCCATGCACCCGGATTTCCTGGTGGTGCGTCACCAATCCTCCGGTGCGGTCGAACTGCTGTCGCAGAAGGTTTCGTGCGCCGTCATCAACGCGGGCGACGGCCAGCACGAGCATCCCACCCAGGCCCTGCTGGATGCCCTCACCATCCGCCGACACTACGGCAAGCTGGAAGGGCTGACGGTCGCCATTTGCGGCGACATCCTGCATTCGCGGGTCGCCCGATCCAACATTCATCTCCTGACCAAGATGGGCGTCCGTGTCCGCTGTGTCGCGCCGACAACGCTGGTCCCGTCGGGGCTTCCGAACTTCGGCGTCGAGGTGTTCCGTGACATGGAAACGGGGCTGGCGGGCGTCGATGTGGTGATGATGCTGCGGCTTCAGGTGGAACGCATGAGTGGAGCTTTCATTCCCAGCCTCAAGGAATTCTACCAGTTCTTTGGCCTGACAGAGGAGACGCTCGCCTTTGCCCGGCCCGGCGCACTGGTGATGCACCCCGGTCCGATGAACCGCGGCGTCGAGATCGACTCGAGTGTCGCCGACGGCGCACAATCCGTGATCCGCGAGCAGGTTGAAATGGGGGTGGCAGTGCGCATGGCCATTCTCGACGGGCTTGACCGGAGCCGTCGCGCGGGAGACACACCATGATCGGCTCTCCTGCCCGCAGTCGCCGGGCTTATGTCAATGCGAAGGTACTCGCACCCATGCAGGGCCTGGACTGCGAGGGCGGCATTCTCGTGGAGGACGGCTGGATCCTCGCTGTCGGCAAGGCTGTGACGCGCGAGAGCGTCGGCGCCACGTCCACTGTCATCGATTGCAAGGGACGGCTGCTCATTCCCGGGCTGGTGGACATGCGTGTCTTCACCGGCGAACCGGGTTCCGAGTATCGCGAAACGCTGGCGAGCGCATCAGAGGCGGCGGCGGCAGGTGGCGTCACCACCATGATCGTGATGCCCAACACCAAGCCTGTCATCGATGACGCGGCGATTGTGGACTATGTGCTGCGCCGTGCCCGCGACACGGCCAAGGTGCGGGTTGCACCGATGGCGGCGGTGACCAAGGGCATTGCCGGAGAGCAGATGGCCGAGATCGGTCTGCTCAAGCGGGCGGGCGCCGTCGCCGTGACAGACGCCGTACGTGCCGTGACAAACGCCAACATCTTCCGCCGCGCCCTCACCTATGCCCGCGACTTCGACATGCTGGTTGTCGGCCATGCCGAGGAGCCGAGCCTTTCCGGCGGGGTCATGAATGCGGGAGAAATGGCCTCCCGCCTCGGTCTCGCCGGCATTCCCGCGATGAGCGAGGTCATCATGCTGGAGCGCGACCTCCGCCTCGTCGAGATGACAGGCGCCCGCTATCATGTTGCGCAAGTGTCCTCCGCCCTCTCGCTCGACGTGATCCGGCGCGCCAAGGACAAGGGCCTGCCCGTCACCTGTGGTGTCTCCATTCACCACCTCGTGCTGAATGAGACTGACATCGGCGCCTACCGCACCTTCTTCAAGCTCACGCCTCCCTTGCGAAGCGAGGACGACCGGCGCGCCCTTGTTGCCGCCGTTGCCGACGGGACAATCGATGTGATTGTCTCGTCCCATGACCCGCAAAGCGACGACACCAAGCGCCTTCCCTTCGGTGAAGCGGCATTCGGTGCCGTCGGGCTGGAAACCATGCTCTCCTCGGCGCTGACGCTTTCAGCCAACGAGAACATAAGCTTGTCCCGTCTTGTGGAAGCCCTTTCTCAACGTCCGTCGTCCATTCTTGGGCTGGAGCAGGGCCGCCTTCAAGCGGGCGCACCAGCGGATTTCACAGTCGTTGATCCGCATATGAGCTGGAAGGTCGAGGATGCGTCGTTGCGCTCTCGCTCGAAGAACTCGCCGTATGAACACCGCACACTGGAAGGCCGCGCCGTGGAAACCGTCGTTGCGGGCCGAAGCGTTTACGAATACGCTCCGTGAGATCATGCGGGGCAGCCTGTGAGCGAACTTCTCTTTCTTGTCGTCGGTTATCTGGCCGGGAGCATTCCGTTCGGACTGCTGCTCACCAGGGCGGCGGGCCTGGGTGACGTGCGCTCGATCGGTTCCGGCAACATCGGCGCTACCAACGTGCTGCGCACGGGCAACAAGAAGATCGCGGGCCTGACCCTGCTGTGCGATGCCTTGAAAGGCTACCTCCCGGTTCTTGCCGCCACGGCCTTCGGCGGTGAAGTCGCCATGCTTGCAGCCGGTTTCGGCGCACTTGCCGGCCACATCTTCCCGGTCTGGCTCAAGTTCAAGGGCGGCAAGGGAGTGGCCACAGGCCTTGGCGTGCTGTTCGCCTGGAACTGGATCATCGGGTTGATCTTCATTGCAGGCTGGATTGGCACTTTCCGCATCACCCGCATCTCGTCGGCTTCTGCACTGACGGCGGTGCTGGTTGCCGTGCCAGCTTCCTATGTCCTGCAACAGGCGGGCTACTCAATGCTCCCTGCCTGGCCCTTCCTCGCGCTTGCGGCAATCATCTGGGCAACACATCACGCCAACATAAGACGGCTCCTCCGGGGAGAGGAGCCAAAATCCTCCTTCTCGAAGAAACCCTGAGGAGCGTGACGTGGGGGCGGCACGCAAACTCAGCGAAGAGGAACGGATCGCCTGGCTGCGTCTTGCGCGCACGGATCAGGTGGGGCCGGTCACGTTCCACGATCTCCTCCATCGCTTTGGCAGCGCCTCTGCGGCCATTGCTGCCTTGCCTGATCTTGCGCGGCGTGGCGGACGCGGTCGCCCCCTCGCCATCTACCCGCTCGCCCGCGCCGAGGCCGAATTTTCAAGAGCGCAACAACTCAGGGCCAGCTTCGTGGTTCCGGGAGAACGTGGCTATCCCCCGTTCCTCCGGCATGTGCATGCTGCGCCACCAGTGCTCTGCGTGGCAGGTAACCTCGACCTTGCGGACATCGATAGCGTGGGCGTCGTGGGCGCCCGCAACGCATCCGCGCTGGGCCTCAAATTCACGCGCATGATTGCCGCCACCCTGTCAGCAAACAGCATCGTTGTGGCATCGGGGCTTGCCCGCGGCATTGATACGGCGGCGCACGAAGCCTCGTTGCAGCATGGGACCATCGCCGTGCTCGCGGGCGGCATCGACCATATCTATCCTCCGGAGAACGCGCGGCTCCATGCGCTGATTGCCGAACGCGGCCTTCTGGTGTCCGAAATGGCGCTGGGCACAGTGCCCAAGGCCGAACATTTCCCGCGCCGCAACCGCATCATCTCCGGCATCTCCCGCGCCATCATCGTGGTGGAGGCTGCACTCCGTTCAGGCTCGCTGATCACGGCGCGACTTGCGGCCGAACAGGGACGCGACGTTTTTGCCGTCCCCGGATCACCTCTCGATCCGCGTGCGGAAGGCTGCAACCGGCTCATTCGCGATGGTGCACAGATCCTCACCTCAATCGAGGACGTGATGGAGGCCCTGAACACGGTGGCCCCGCCACGCACGGGCATTTTTCTCGAGTCTGCAGGGGTTGTGCCACATACCGAAACGAGCGAGAGCGATCGCGATCACCTGCTCAGCTTCCTGTCACCCCATGAAACCCATGTCGATGACCTCATTCGCGAAAGCGGTCTCGACCCCCAGATAGTCACCGCTCTCCTGCTCGAACTGGAAATCGCGGGCCGGATCATCCGCGCCCGCGGCGGGCGGGTGGCCCTCGCCTGATCATTCCGCCTCGTCGTGCGGAACGATCCACGGTTCCTTGAGCGCCGCCGCAAGCCAGGCATTGAATGCAGGCGTTGCCATGACGGCGTTGATGTACTCCCGCGTTTCCTTCTTCACCGGGATTGCATAGCTGTCCAGCCGCGTGACCACGGGGGCGAACATCGCATCGGCACCGGAGAACTTGCCGAAAAGGAAGGGCCCGCCCTTCCCATGCAGGCGGCGACACTGCGACCACAGCGTCTCGATGCGCCTCACATCCTTCATCACCGCCACGCTGAAACCTGCCTTGAGCGCCACCTTGGGACGACGCAGGTTCATCGGGCAGGCATTCCGAACGGCGCCAAATCCTGAGTGCATTTCTGCCGCAGCGGAACGAGCCATGGCGCGGGCGGCAGCATTCTTCGGCCAGATGTTCGCCTTCGGCCATGTCTCTGCCGCGTACTCGATGATCGCCAGCGAATCCCATATGGCGTTGCCCTTGTGCAGCAAGACCGGCACAAGCCCCGCTCCCGATATCTTCTTCACTTCCCGGCTGAAGCGTGGTTCACCGAACCGCACCAGTTTCTCTTCAAACGGAATTCCCCCCATCGCAAGCGCCATCCATGGCCGAAGTGACCACGACGAATAGTTCTTGTTGCCGATAACGAGTGTTGCCTTGCCCTGTGCAGCCATGTCTCAATCTCCTGTCAGAGAGATTTTGGCAGATGCTTCCAGGTTATGTAAGCCATGTAGGCGGAGAGCATCCCCACGAGTACATAAACAACCTGCGTGGGAAAAAGGCTGAGGGCCAAGGCAAAGACGATCCCCGGTCCGATCTCGCTCAGCTCGATGAAAGTGCGGTAAACACTGGTCATTTCGCGCCGTTCGCGGGGGCGGACCGCCCGCATGTAGGGGATTGCGCCGACACCGTCCAAGGCTGTTGCACCTACAGACCCCATCAACAGGAAAATGACTGTGACAATCGGCACACTCGAGCCAAACAGCCCCGCCAGCACCGACGACACGCAGATGAGTGCAAAGGAGGATGCGATGACGATTCGCACGCTGGTTCGCCTTGCGATGAACCCCGAAAGCATCGCCAGCGGCAGAAGCAGCTGGCTGATCGAGATCACGTAACCGCCCTGGGTCGCGCTCAGGCCCGATTCAATCAGCAGGATCGGGCCATAGATGAAAAGCGATGACCAGAACACCGATCGTGCAAAGGCAATCGACCATGCCAGTCGCAAACGTGGCTGCTCGATGAAACGGCCAACATTCTTCAGCGGGTTGAAGGGCTGAAGCGTGCCCGACGGCAAGGTCTTCGGATCACCCAGGCGGATGACCCAGAAGAAGACGAGGAGCGACAATCCCGCCACCAGCACGGCGGACTGGGCAACAACCGGCCCCATGTGGGTATAGAGCCAAAGCCCGAGCGTTGGACCGATTGTCCACGACAGCGTGCTGAACGAGAGGCGCATCGGTTCGACGCGGGCGTAATCGGACTTGTGGATGTGATCGAGAATATAAAGAGACAGCGTGACATTCATCACCGAGGCACCGGCATTCCGGAGGTAGGTTCCGGCGGCCTGCCCGGCGACGGTATGACTGGCCAGCATGAGGGCCGCACACATCGAAAGCGCGATGCCGATGGTATAGGTCCAGCGGCGACGGGTACGCCGCAGCAGGTAGGGCAGCATCAGCGTCGTGATCAGCACTCCGAGCGACGACATTGTCATGAGCACCGAGACGTTCCGGCTGCTGCCCAGGAGTTCGTAAGCCTGCACCGAGAGCACGCCGGCATTCAGCGCCCGGACGAAACTTTCCATCGTGAAGAGGAGCGAGAACGTCAAAGCACCGGCTCTCCGGCCGGTAAAAGGCATGGCGGCGGCTGTATCAGTCGGCATTCGGGATGATTCCGTGTGCCCCTGCGTTTACCGTCTCCATTGACCAAAAAGTAGGCTCCAGACACGCCCCGGCAGCCCCGCCAAACCCGCATGGCTTGTTTTTCCGGGGGGATACCTATATGAGCGGCGCCCATTTGCAGCGCACAATATGTTTTGGCTGCCCCCAGTGTTGGAACCTTGAATGACCGTTGTCGTCGTCGAATCGCCTGGCAAGGCAAAGACCATCAACAAGTATTTAGGCAAAGATTACAAAGTCTTGGCGTCGTACGGCCATATCCGCGACCTGCCTCCGAAGGATGGTTCGGTCCGCCCCGACGAGGATTTCGCCATGTCCTGGGAAGTGGACGGAAAGGCCGCCAAGCGCGTTTCCGACATCGTGGCCGCCCTCAAGGACCACGACCGCCTTGTCCTCGCAACCGACCCTGACCGCGAGGGAGAAGCCATTTCCTGGCACCTTCTGGAGGTTCTCACCCGGAAAGGCGCCCTCAAGGGCAAGGCCGTGCAGCGCGTGGCCTTCAACGCCATCACCAAGTCGGCGGTGCAGGAAGCGATCGCCCACCCCCGCGAGGTCGATATGGCGCTCGTGGACGCCTATCTCGCGCGCCGCGCCCTCGACTATCTCGTGGGCTTCACCCTGTCCCCCGTCCTGTGGCGCAAGCTGCCCGGCGCCCGCTCGGCAGGCCGGGTGCAGTCGGTGGCGCTACGCCTCGTCTGCGACCGCGAGCTGGAAATCGAGGCCTTCCGACCCCAGGAATACTGGTCGATCGACGGCACATTCGTCACGCCGCAGGGCGTGAACTTTGAAGCGAGCCTGTCGCAGATCGACGGCAAGCGACTGGAAAAACTCTCCCTCGGCACCGGCGATACGGCAAACAGCATCCTTGCCGCCGTCAAGGGTCAGCCTTTTGCGGTGGACCTGATCGAAAGCAAGCCGGTCAAGCGCCACCCCTTCCCGCCCTTCCGCACCTCGACGCTGCAACAGGAGGCCTCGCGCAAGCTCGGCTTCTCGGCCTCGCGCACCATGCAGATTGCACAGCGGCTCTATGAAGGCGTTGACCTCAAGGGCGAGACTGTGGGCCTGATTACCTACATGCGAACGGATGGTGCCGACATGGCGCCGGAAGCCATCGCCGCTTCGCGCAACGCCATCCTGAAGCAATTCGGCGAACCCTACCTTCCCTCCGTTCCGCGGAAGTACACGACAAAAGCCAAGAACGCCCAGGAAGCCCACGAAGCCATCCGCCCCACCGATCCTGGCCGCACACCTGAGATGGTGAAAAAGGTGCTCGAACCGGAACAGTTTGCACTCTACGAACTGATCTGGAAGCGCACCATCGCCAGCCAGATGGAAAGCGCCGAACTGGAACGCACCACGGCCGACATCGGCACCACCGGTAGCGACGGCAAGCACTACAGCTTCCGCGCCTCGGGCTCGGTGGTGAAGTTCGACGGCTTCCTCCGCATCTACAACGAAGACATCGATGATGGTGAGGACGAGGATGCCCGCCGCCTGCCCGCCATGTCGCGCGGCGACAAGATCGGCGTCAAGGAGATCAGCGCCAACCAGCATTTCACCGAACCGCCGCCGCGCTATTCGGAAGCGTCGCTGACCAAGAAGCTGGAAGAACTGGGCATCGGCCGGCCTTCCACCTACGTCAGCATCATGTCCACCCTGCGTGACCGTGGTTACGTGCGCCTCGACAAGAAGCGGCTCATCCCCGAAGACAAGGGCCGCATCGTCACGGCCTTCCTTGAATCCTTCTTCAAGCGTTATGTGGAATATGATTTCACCGCCGACCTTGAAGAACAGCTGGATCAGGTGTCCGCCGGTGATCTCAAGTACAAGGATGTGCTGCGCGACTTCTGGCTGAAGTTCACGGCGTCCATCGGCGAGGTCAAGGACTTGCGCGTCTCGGAGGTGATCGATGCGCTCAACGATCTTCTTGCCCCCCACATCTTCCCGGCCAAGGCCGAAGGAGGAGATGCCCGCGCCTGCCCGTCTTGCGGCACGGGGCAGCTTTCGCTGAAGCTGTCGAAGTACGGAACCTTCGTCGGCTGCACAAATTACCCAGACTGCAAATATACCCGCCAGATGAGCGTTCCGCTGGATGGTGCGACCGATGTCGTCCCTGCCGAAGGCATCGTTCTTGGCACAGACCCGGAAACAGGTGCTGCCGTGACGCGCCGCATCGGACGCTTCGGCCCCTACATCCAGTTGGGCGAAGCAACCGAGGACGGCGAGAAGCCGCGCCGTGCCTCCATTCCCAAAGGCAAGGATCCGGCCTCCGTGACCTTTGATGAAGCGATGCGCTATCTTTCCCTTCCGCGCGAAGTGGGCATCCATCCCGAAACCCGGACCCCGATTGTCGCCAATGTGGGTCGCTTCGGCCCCTACATCCTGCATGATGGCGTCTACGCGAACCTGAAGGACCCGGACGACGTTTATACCATCGGTCTCAACCGGGCCGTTGACCTGCTGCACGAGAAGCGGTCCCGCGGGCCTTCGAACCGTGGCCGCCCCGGTGCGCTCAAGAACCTTGGGCCGCACCCCGACGGCGGCGGAAATGTTGAAATCATGGGTGGCCGCTATGGGGCCTATGTGAAGTACGGCGCCGTGAATGCCACCTTGCCGAAGGACAAGACTCCCGAAGACCTGACGATGGAGGAGGCGCTCGCCCTCATCGCCGAACGGGCAGGCAAGTCCGGTGGCAAGGCAAAGGCGGCGAAGAAGCCCGCAGCCAAGAAAGCCGCGAAAAAAGCGGCGAAGAAACCTGCCGCCCGCAAGGCACCGGCAAAGAAGGTTGCGCCCGCTGCCTGATTGCTTTCGAACGAACGATAAGGGAGTGTGAGCAACATGAAGCGGCCATCACCCCATCCTTCCGGAAAAAGACAGAAGCGGCCAGTCAGGCCCGCATCCGGCTTGCCGAGCGAAAAGGACATTCTCGAATTCATTGCCACCTCTCCCGGCGTGGTCGGCAAGCGTGACATCGCCCGCGCCTTCGGATTGAAAGGCAATGCCAAGATCGGTTTGAAGGCGACGCTCAAGGATCTCGAACAGAAGGGCTCCCTCGATCGCAAGGGCAAGCGCCTCGCCGGCACGTCGTCCTTGCCACCCGTTACCGTGCTGGAAATCATCAGCATCGATGATGACGGACATGCCTACGCGGTTCCGGCGGAATGGAATCCGGTCAACGGCGATCCACCCACCATCCTTGTCCTCGAAGACAGGAAGGCGCCGCAACCTTCACCCGGCGTCGGGGATCGCGTGCTGGCCCGCATCGAAGCCTTGCCCGCAAGCAAGAAGTCGATCCTCGGGTATACCTACCAGGCTCAGGTGATGCGCCCCCTCTCCCGCGAAGCCATGCGCATCGTGGGCATTTATCGCCAAGGGCCGGGCGCCCACGGTCGCATCATCCCGTCCGGCAAGAAGGATCGCTATGACTATCATGTTCCGCATGGAGAGGACGGGGGCGCGGAGGATGGTGAGCTGGTCGCCGCCGAAGTCACCAAACCCGCATCGCGCGGCCTGCCACAGGCTCGCATCCGGGCGCGCCTCGGCAATGCCCGCGACCCGCGCAACACCTCGCTCATTGCCATCCACGCCCACGGCATTCCCGACCAGTTTCCGCAAGCCGTTCTCGACGAGGTCAAGCGGCTGCAGCACTTCCGGCCGGAAAGCCGCGAAGACCTGCGCCACCTGCCGTTGCTGACGATTGATCCCGTTGATGCCCGCGACCACGACGACGCGATCTGGGCGGCGGCAGACGATGATCCGCAGAATGCGGGCGGATACAAGGTGATCGTCGCCATTGCCGATGTGGCTGCCTATGTGAAGGCGCAATCGGCCCTGGATCGCGAAGCCCGCCGCAGGGGCAACTCCACCTACTTTCCCGACCGCGTGGTGCCGATGCTGCCGGAACGCATCTCGAATGACCTGTGTTCGTTGCGGGAGGCCGAAGACCGTCCTGCCCTAGCCTGTCACATGACATTCGACAGGCATGGCAAGAAGCTCTCGCACCGGTTTTCGCGGGCCATCATGCGATCAGCCGCCAAGCTCGCCTATGAGGATGCACAGGCCGCCATCGATGGCCGGGGCAGCGACAAGGCCCGCTCCATGCTGGCACCGGCATTGAAGCCCCTCTGGGCCGCCTATGCCGTGCTGTCCCATGCGCGGGACACGAGAGGGCCGCTGGAACTCGACCTGCCGGAACGGAAGATCGTTCTCGATGACAAGGGCAACATCGCGCGCGTCGTGGTGCCGGAGCGGCTGGATGCCCATAGGCTTGTCGAGGAATTCATGATCCAGGCGAACGTCGCGGCCGCCCAGGAACTCAAGAGGCGAAAGACGCCCCTTCTGTACCGGGTCCATGAAGAACCCTCACAGGAAAAGCTGCGCACCCTCGCCGACTTCCTCAAGACCGTGAACATTCCCTTCGCCCTCGGACAGGTGGTGCGCTCGAAACACTTCAACCGCATCCTCTCCCAGGCAAAGGACACGCCCCACGAAAGGCTGGTGCACGAGGTCGTTCTCCGCTCGCAGGCGCAAGCCAACTACCGCCACGAGAATGCAGGACACTTCGGCCTCTCGCTTGCAGACTACGCCCACTTCACCTCTCCCATCCGCCGCTATGCCGACCTGATCGTGCACCGCGCCCTGATCACGGCCTGCAAGCTGGGAAGCGACGGACTCTCCGCGCAGGATATTGCGGTCCTTGTGGATACGGCCGACCTCATATCCGCAGCGGAGCGGCGCTCGATGGTGGCGGAGCGGGAAACGGTGGACCGCATGGTAGCCGCCCATCTATCCGGGAAGCTCGGCACCTCCTTCAAGGCCCGCATCAGCGGGGTGGTTGGTGCCGGACTGTTCGTGACCCTGCTTGATACGGGCGCAGACGGGTTCGTGCCGGTCACCACGCTGGGCCGCAGTTTCTATGTGCTGGATGACGTGAGGCACGCACTCGTCTCCAGCGAGACCGGAGAAACCTTCCAGCTGGGCGACGTGGTCGACGTGAAACTGACGGAGGTTGCGCCGGTCAAGGGCGGGCTGAAATTCGAAATGCTCTCCGACGGCAAGAAAGGACCGAAACCTCCCCGCGTCGGTCGCCACCGGGTGCGCCGGCCGGAACGTCCGCGCCGCCGCTGACCAAGGGGGCGACTGCCATTGCGTCAGGTTGCCGCTGCGGCTCAACGCGGGTTTGCGGATTTCATCAGGAGGCTCCACATCTGCGGGCCATGGAACAGTTCGAATTCCCAGCACCCCGCTCCTGGACCAATGCCAGCCTCAGGGGCTTTGCCACCCGCTGCCCCGCCTGCGGCAATGGCAAGCTTTTTTCAGGCTATTTGACTGTCAATCCCGTCTGCAGCGGCTGCGGGCTGGAGCTGCACCACCAGAGGGCCGATGACGCACCTCCCTACCTGACGATCTTCATCGTCGGTCACATCATTGTTCCGCTGCTTCTGGTGGTCGAGAAGGTGTGGCACCCGGAACTGTGGATCCACTTTGCGTTGTGGCTTCCGCTCACCCTCTTCCTGTCCCTGTGGCTGCTGCCCCGCGTGAAAGGCGCCGTGATCGGCCTGCAATGGGCCTTCGGGATGCATGGCTTTGCAGCCGGTGCGGAGCATGAAAAACAGGCCCTCACCCCCGCACCTTGACTTCCCGCGGCAATTGGGGTCTATGCCCGCTCAAATCCCGCATCCGGAGTGAATTATGGCCAAGGGCACCGTTATCAAGATCAAGTTGGCGTCTACCGCTGACACCGGTTACTTCTACGTGACCAAGAAGAATTCCCGTACCAAGACCGACAAGATGTCGCTCAAGAAGTACGATCCCGTGGCCCGCAAGCACGTGGAATTCAAGGAAACCAAGATCAAGTAATTGGCCTGAAAGCCAAAAACAGGAAACGCCGTCAAGGAAGCTTGACGGCGTTTTTCTGTCTGCGGAAATAGGCGCCGGTCCGGGTTGTTGGGAATCGAGGAGGCCACTCAATTCGTTGCCCGGACCGGCAGACCCATGGGTTCAGGTGATGCGGCGGGCCTGACCCGTGGGCCGTCTCTTTGGCAGCATGGCTGCCGAATGATGCCGGAGGAGATTCGGGGTGCGGCCACCGCCTCTCCTCAATGGCTCCGGAAAGAACGGTGTTGGATAAACCGTTCCTGCCTCGCCATTGGCTAAAACTCTAAGAAAAACTGCATGAGCTTGCCAGCGTAACCTATGGTAAACGCTTGCCTTTCGGCCCGTATGATCAACGATTAAGCTGAATCAGTAAGATGAATCGAAAAGGTGAATCCCGTCCCGATGATCCGTAAGCGGATGAATCTACGGGCTAAAGGATGAACTTCGACAAATCGGCGTTTCTTGCGAGGTCACCCAGGTTCCGCTCCACGAACGCCTCGTCGATCACAACTGTCTCGCCCGAACGGTCCGCCGCCGTGAAGCTCACCTCATCCAGTACCCGCTCCATGACCGTTTGCAGGCGGCGGGCACCGATGTTCTCCACCGTCGAATTGATCTCGGCGGCGATGCGGGCCAAAGCGGCAACGCCCTCTTGGCTCACGTCAAGGGTTACCCCTTCGGTCGCCAGCAGTGCCGTGTACTGCTTGATGAGCGAGGCTTCCGGCTCCGTCAGGATGCGGCGGAAGTCATCCTGGGTCAGCGCCCGCAGTTCGACGCGGATGGGTAGGCGTCCCTGCAACTCCGGCAAGAGGTCCGATGGCTTTGCAATGTGAAACGCGCCGGAGGCGATGAACAGGATGTGGTCGGTCTTGACCGGGCCGTGCTTGGTGGACACCGTCGTCCCTTCGATCAATGGCAGAAGGTCACGCTGCACGCCCTCGCGCGACACATCGGCGCCACCGCGTTCGCTGCGGGCGCAGATCTTGTCCACTTCATCAAGAAAGACAATGCCGTTGTTCTCGACCGCATCGATGGCTTCGGCAATGATCTTTTCCTGATCGAGCAGCTTGTCACTCTCTTCGGCCATCAGCACCTCATGGGCGTCGGCGACGGACAGGCGTCGCGTCTTGGTGCGCTGGCCAAAGGCCTTGCCCATGATGTCATTGAGGTTGATGACAGAGGCTGAACCTCCCGGCATTCCCGGAATGTCGAAGCTGGGAACACCACCGGAATCCTGGACCTGGATGTCGATCTCCTTGTCGTTCAGTTCATCGGCACGGAGCTTTCGGCGGAATGTCTCCCGCGTGGATTCGCTGGCGTTGGCACCTACGAGAGCATTCAACACCCGCTCCTCGGCGTTCACATGGGCTTGCGCCTCAACGTCCTTGCGCCGTGCGGATTTCACCATGCCAATTCCGGCTTCCAGAAGATCCCGGATCATCTGGTCCACGTCGCGTCCCACATATCCGACCTCGGTGAACTTCGTCGCCTCCACCTTGATGAAGGGCGCGTTCGCAAGGCGTGCCAGCCGCCGCGCAATCTCGGTCTTTCCCACGCCGGTGGGGCCGATCATCAGGATGTTCTTCGGGCTCACCTCCTCGCGCATCTGCCCTTTCAGCTGTTGCCTGCGCCAACGGTTGCGCAACGCGATGGCAACAGCCCGCTTCGCTTCATGCTGACCGATGATGTAGCGGTCCAGTTCGGAGACGATTTCGCGTGGGGAGAAATTGGTCATGATGGCGGATCAACTGGCCTTGAATGGGGACAAGTGAGCGGGCGGCACCCGCTCTGATATGGTGGCGGGAAGCACCCTGAGCAATGCCGCCCGCAGCGGACGCCATGCGAATGACATGGCCAGCACCACCGCCCCCACAAGCAACACAACCATGGATGTGGATGGCAGGGCGTCGCCCGATTCCAGCACGGAGTAGATCGCATATCCCAGATAGAGCAGTGACGACACCAGCATGGCCCGCCTGTCCACCGTCAGCGCAACCAGGCTGAGTGCAAGGAAGATCACGAGTGTCAGCGCCGCCTCGAATGTTCCGGGTGTTTCTCCCGTGATGATGTTCTGCATCACCGGGTGGACGATCATGGGCGCTGCAAGCGCATGAAGCCAGAAGGCGATGTCGGTCCGCCGGGTACGGCGTTCGCGGTCCGAGGTGTCAAATGTCATGGCAAGCGCGAAGATCGCCAGACCGATGACAAGGAAGATCAGGCCGTTGAAGCTGATCGCAACATCGGGAAAAACCGATTGAAGTGCACCCAGAAGGACAGCCGTGGCAGCAGCACAGGCCGCCGCAATCGTGACCGGCACCTGGAAGCGCCACCAGTGCAGTCCAACCGCTACGCCCGTGGCGAGACCGCCAGACGCCAGGGCAGCAGCGCTGCCACTTCCGGAGAAGACTGAATTCACTGCCGTGAACACCGCCGCCGCAAAGGCCAGCAGCAGGAGGATGCTGGGCAATGCCTGTCGGCGAAGGCGCGTGAACAATTCCGCGAGTACCCATGAGGACACGGCGACCGCCAGCGACGGCAGCAGCCACCCGTCACCATTTGTCATGAACACAAGCGCCCCCAGGAACAGCACAAGGCCGATCGCGACGAAGATGTCCCCAAAGCCGGTGACGAGACGCAGTTGCTCATCTTCGCTATCGACTGCCAGTGCTCCGGGTGTCGCGGCCAGGAACGCCGCCAGCCGCTCGGCAGATGGCTGGTCAATCACGCCCGCCGAAACGGCGCGGCGCAGGTCATCGCGGGAAATGCTGTCATTTGCCATGTCAGAGCGTGTCGAGCTTCTCGACCGTGAGATTGTTGTTGGTGTAGACGCAGATTTCCGCGGCGATCCTCATGGCCTTCCGGGCAATGGCTTCGGCATCCAATTCCGAATCCATCAGGGCGCGGGCGGCCGCAAGGGCATAATTCCCGCCCGAACCGATGGCCGTCACGTCTCCTTCGGGTTCAAGCACGTCACCCGTGCCTGTCAGCACCAGCGACACGCGCGAATCGGCCACGATCATCATCGCCTCCAGTTTCCGGAGATAACGGTCGGTGCGCCAGTCCTTGGCCATCTCAACACAGGCCCTGGTAAGCTGGCTGGGGAACTGCTCCAGTTTCGCCTCCAGGCGTTCAAACAAGGTCATGGCATCGGCAGTCGCTCCGGCGAAACCCGCAATCACCTTGCCAGTTCCGAGCGGACGGACTTTCCGAGCATTACCCTTGATGATGGTCTGGCCGAGACTCACCTGCCCATCCCCCGCAATCACGACATGTTTACCCTTGCGGACAGTCAGGATTGTGGTGCCGTGCCACGTTTGCGTTTCCGCCATGAGTACCGGTCCTTTCGCGGTCAAATCTAGGATTGCCGCCTCCAAATAGCAAACCCGCGCCCTTTTCCTGACGGGATGCTGACATTACCCGCAAGTAATCTGTCAGCGAACATGTTGCACAAATGGGTCAAGACGGACAGCAAACGAACAAACCACCTCTGGAGACAGCCCATGAAGAAAACCCTTCTCGCATCTGCCGCACTCATCATCGCCCTTTCCGGCGCGGCTTCGGCTTCCGCACTGATCGACCTCGGCACCACCAAGCTCACTGCCGGCACGGCACTCATGCAGCTCGCCAAGAAGGGATCGGACGATGGCGGCAGCCACGATTCGGGCGATGATCATGGCGGTTCGGGCGGCAACAGCGGTTCCGGCAGCGGCAACAGCGGCTCCGGCAGCAGCAACAGCGGCCATGGCAGCAGCAACAGCGGCTCCAGCCACGACGACGATGACGACGACAACAGCTCTGGCAGCGGCCGCAGCAAGCCCCGCGTTCCGGGTGGCTCTGGCTGCGATAGCGCAGGCGATATCGCCGAACATGCGGAATGCTCGGCCGGCATCTGATCGACTCAGACACGTCCCCTATGGCCAGAGCCCCAGGCTCTGGCCATTTTCTATCGCTGGCTGGTCCGCCAATCGGGATTGATCCACGGATCGAGATTGGACGGCGGCAGCGGATCGCGGCCCAGAATGTGGTCTGACGCCTTCTCGCCGATCATCAGCGTCGGCGCATTCAGGTTGCCGTTGGTCACCTGCGGCATGATCGAGGAATCTGCCACGCGCAAGTTCTCGATCCCGATGACACGGCAGGCGGAATCGACAACCGCCATCGAATCATTGGGGCTGCCCATCCTGCATGTACCGGTGGGATGATAGGCGCTCTCGCAGTGCTCCCTGATGAACTCATCGATCTGCTCATCCGTGACCACCGTCGGCCCCGGCTGGATTTCCTCGGCGCGGAACGGATCAAGAGCCTTCTGCTTCATGATCTCGCGCGTCAGGCGCACGCACGCGCGGAATTCCGTCCAGTCGTCAGGGTGCGACATGTAGTTGAAGAGGATGCGTGGGTCGTCCTTCGGGACATTGCTCCGGACGCGGATGAAACCGCGGGACTTGCTGCGCATGGGCCCCACATGGACCTGGAAACCGTGGCCGGCGAAGGCGGCCCTGCCGTCATAGCGCATCGCAGCGGGCAGGAAATGATACTGGATGTCGGGATACTCGATCCCGGCACGGGACCGGATGAAGCCGCAGGACTCGAAGTGATTGGTTGAGCCGAGACCAGACTGGAACAGAAGCCATTCCGCCCCGATCATGCCCTTGGAGAGGACATTCAGCTTGCCGTTGAGGGTGATGGGCTGCTTGCACTTCACCTGGAAATAGATTTCCAGATGGTCATGCAGGTTCTCGCCCACGCCCGGCAGGTCATGGACCACCGGAATGCCCGCCGCCTTCAGGACCGCAGCAGGCCCGATCCCGGACAGTTGCAGCAGCTTCGGGGAATTGATGCTCGATGCGGCAACGATCACCTCACGCCGGGCACGGGCCTCGAAAACGTTCTGCCCGCGCGTGTACTGCACGCCCACGGCCTTGCGTCCTTCCATGAGGATCCGTTCGGCATATGCGTAGGTGACCAGCTTCACCCGCTTCGACTGCCGGGCAGGCCGCAGATAGGCGTTGGCGGCTGACCAGCGGAAGCCGTTGTGAACGGTCATTTCCATCGGGCCGAAGCCCTCCTGCTGTTGACCGTTGTAATCGTCAGTCACCGGGTAGCCGGCCTGGCGCCCGGCCTCGATGAAAGCCTGGTAGAGGGGATTGAGGCGCGAACCGCGCTTCATGTGCATCGGCCCATCGGTGCCGCGCCAGCCCTCTTCGCCACCATCCGAATTTTCCATGCGCCTGAAATAGGGAAGAACATTGCGATAGGCCCACCCCTTCGCCCCCATCTCCTCCCAGGTGTCGAAATCCCTTGCATGACCCCGCACATAGACCATGCCGTTGATGGAGGACGAACCACCCACCACCTTCCCGCGCGGCGTCGCCAGCTTGCGGTTGTTCAGGAAGGGTTCCGGTTCCGTTTCGAAGCCCCAGTTGTAGCGCTTCATGTTCATGGGGATGGAAAGCGCGGACGGCATCTGGATCAGCGGTCCGCGATCCGTGCCGCCGTACTCAAGGACGAGCACGCTATGGCCCGCCTCCGACAGGCGATAGGCCATCACCGAGCCTGCCGAGCCCGATCCCACGATGATGTAGTCAAACTGTTCCGTCATGACCGGCCACGCCGTCCGCTTTCAAAATACTTGTCTATCTCCCGAACGCGCCCTCTCGTCGCCTTCCAGTTCTGGTTCACAACCGCAGCGACCATGGCTTCCACCACAAACAGCGTCACCACATTGGAATCCCAGCCAGACGGCACTTGCATGCGCAGAACCAGGGTTTGCGCCGCCAGCCGCGACACGGGGCTCATCCACTGGTCTGTAATGAGCACGATCCTGGCCCCGCGCTGCCGTGCCGAAGCGGCAAACTCCTGCACGCGCGCGTCATAACGCCGGACATCGAAGACGACGAGGATATCTCCCTCGCCGATTTCGAGCAGATATTGCGGCCAGTGGCTTTCCGGCGCCGGCACAAGGCCCACCCTGCTCCGCGCCATCTGCAGATGGGTGTGGAGATAGCCGGCGAGATGGCCGGTAATCCGTCCCCCCATCACATGGATGCTGCGCCTGGCATCACCCAGGAGGCGGCAAATATCGTCGAAAGCATGGTGGTCTATATGGCGGAGGCTGGTTCCGAGATTCTCCATCGCCGCATCGGCCAGCGTGTTCAGGATATGCCCGCGAGGCGCCTTGGATGACCACTGCTCCGGCTTCTCCACCGGGTTCTGCAGTTGTGCCGAAACCTCTCCGCGCAGCGCCTGCTGGAAAGCCGGAAAGCCGGTAAATCCGAGGCGTTTGGCAAAGCGGAGCACGGACGGCGTGCTGACCCCCGCTGCGCGGGCGAAATCGGAGATGCTGGCAAGTCCGGCGACGGGATAATCCGCCATCAGGGCCGCAGAGAGCTTGCGGTCAGCAGCTGTCAGCCCCAGCCGACCCCCGTTGATCTGCTCGGCAATCGTGGAAGCCTTGCCGTTGCCCTTGCCCATGACACCTCCCGGTCCCGCTGTTGTAACGAAATTGACAAGGCAAAGTCCATCTGAAATGATCATTTCAACGAGCAGGCAGGCGAATGATCAAGATACTCCAGGACGACGAGCCCCATCCGGCAGAGGTGGTCAATTCCGGTGGCATGTCGCCCTACGTCCTGATCTGCGAGCACGCTTCCAATCGCATTCCCCGGAACCTCGGAACGCTGGGACTGTCCGACGAGGATCTGCAACGCCATATCGCCTGGGACATCGGTGCCGAGGCAACGGCCCGCATCCTCTCGAAAATCCTGGATGCGCCCCTGATCCTTCAGCGCTATTCCCGGCTGGTGTATGATTGCAACCGCCCGCCCGAAGCGGACAGCGCGTTTCCGGACGAAAGCGAAATCTACCAGATCCCCGGCAACCGCAACCTGACGCCATCGGCACGCCTTGCGCGCACCCGCGAGATTGCGCGACCGTTCCATGCCACGATCGAGGCATTCCTCGATCAGCGCGCCGTCGAACGTCGCCAGACGCTCGTTGCCTCCATCCACTCCTTCACCCCCGTATACAAGGGCAAGGAGCGCCAACTCGATGTGGGCTTCCTGTTCGACCGTGACGCCGCCCTGGCGAATTTTCTCATCAAGGTGTTCCCGACCGAAAAGGCCCGCCTCAACGAACCCTACGGCCCCAAGGATGGCGTCCTGCACCTGCTGAACTTCCATGCGGCACCGCGCGGGCTTCGCCATGTCATGATCGAGATCAGGAACGACCTCATCACCGAACACGCCGGCCAGAACGCCTGGGCAAACTATCTCGTCGTGCCCTTGGCACAGGCCGCGATCAAACTCGCATCACAAGCCCGATCCTAACAGGGCAACAGGAGGAAGACCCAATGGCAAACGGACATCTGACGTTTGACGAACTCAAGAAGCAGGTGAAGGCCGGCAACATCGATACCGTCATCGCCGCCTTCCCCGACATGCAGGGCCGCCTGATGGGCAAGCGCTTCGAAGCCAACTTCTTTGTCGATGGCGCATATGAGGAGACCCATGGCTGCAACTACCTGCTCGCCGTGGACGTCGATATGGAACCCGTCCCCGGCTACAAGGCCGCAAGCTGGGAAAAGGGATACGGCGATTTCGTCATCAAGCCCGACCTCGGCACCATCCGTCTTTGCCCGTGGCTTCCCAAGACTGCGCTCCTGCTGAGCGACATCCTCGACCACCACGACCACACGCCCGTTCCCCACGCGCCGCGCAACGTGCTGAAACGCCAGATCGAACGGCTGAATGCCCAGAAGATGAAGGCGTATTTCGCTTCGGAACTTGAATTCTATGTCTTCGACCAGAGCTTCAAGGAAGCCCACAATGGCGGATACCGTACCCTTACCACGCCTTCACACCTGAACGAGGACTACAACATCCTCCAGACCACCAAGGATGAGAACCTGATGCGGGCCATCCGCAACGGTCTCTACGGTGCTGGCATCACGGTCGAGAATTCCAAGGGCGAAGCCTGGGCCGGGCAGGAGGAAATCAACGTCCGCTACGATGCTGCCCTGCCGATGGCCGACACCCATGTCTTTCTCAAGCATGCCTGCAAGGAGATTGCCCTCGGCCTCGGCCAGGCCCTTACCTTCATGGCCAAGCCCAACTACGCCTGGGCGGGTAGTTCCTCGCACATCCACCAGTCGCTCTGGAGTGCCGATGGCAAGACCCCGTTGTTCTTCGACAAGGGCGGCGACCACGGCATGTCCGACCTCATGAAGCACTACATGGCGGGCCTTCTCGCCCATGCCGATGAGATCACCTATTTCCTCGCCCCCTACATCAACTCCTACAAGCGATACATTGCCGGTACGTTTGCGCCCACCCGCGCGGTGTGGAGCTTCGACAACCGCACGGCGGGCTATCGCCTCTGCGGCGCAGACAGCAAGGCCATCCGGGTCGAGTGTCGCGTCGGCGGTTCTGATCTCAATCCCTATCTCGCTTTTGCTGCCCTCCTGGCAGCCGGGCTGGACGGCATCGAGAACAAGCTCGCACTTGAACCGGCCTTCTCCGGCGACGCCTATGACAAGTCGAAGAAGCTGCGCGAGATCCCGAAGACACTACGTGAAGCCACGGCCCTCCTCGACGGCTCCAAGCTCCTGCGCAAGGCCTTTGGCGACGATATGATCGACCACTATGTTCACACCGCCCGCTGGGAGCAGTTTGAATACGACCGTCGCGTCACCGATTGGGAACTGCGTCGCGGCTTTGAGCAGTATTGATCATGGCAGACAGCATTTCCTCAGTCTCACCGGTTGACGGCAGCATTGTTGCGAAGCGGACCGTGGCCAGCAAGAAGCATGTGGCGGCCACCCTTGCGGCCGCCCGCTCGGCGCAAAAGGACTGGGCCGCCCTGCCGCTTGCGGAGCGTGCCCGGTACTGCAGCAAGGCCGTGGATGCCATGCTGGCAATGAAGGACGAAGTCGTCCCTGAACTCGCCTGGTCGATGGGCCGACCCGTCCGTTACGGGGCGGGCGAATTGCGCGGCTTCGAGGAACGCGCCCGCCACATGATTGCCATCGCGCCACAAGCCCTGGCAGAGATCACGCCCGAAGCAAAGGATGGTTTCGAGCGCTTCATCAGGAGGGAGCCGGTCGGCATCGTCTTCACCATTGCGCCGTGGAACTATCCCTACCTCACAACGGTAAACTCGGTCATCCCGGCCCTCATGGCCGGCAACACGGTGGTGCTGAAACATGCCAGCCATACCTTGCTGGTGGCCGAACGTTTCCAGAAAGCCTTCGACAAGGCCGGCTTGCCCAAGGGCGTGTTCCAGCATCTCGTGCTCAGTCATGAGCAGACGGGTCAGATCATTTCCTCCGGTCTGGTCAACATGGTCTGCTTCACAGGCTCTGTCGAAGGTGGCCGTGTCATCGAACGTGCCGCTGCCGGCCGCTTCCTCAACGTCGGGCTTGAGCTGGGCGGAAAGGATCCCGCCTATGTGCGCCCGGATGCGAACATGCAGCACGCAATCGAAAACCTTGTCGATGGCTCCTTCTTCAACTCCGGCCAGAGCTGCTGTGGCATCGAGCGCATCTATGTTCACAAGGATGTGTGGAAGCCCTTCATCGATGGCTTCGTCGAACTGACCAGAACATATGTGCTCGGTTCGCC
>JAEUMJ010000109.1 GCA_016792865.1 Hyphomicrobiales bacterium
TCCGTCCGAGAAATACCGCGCCTATGCCCCGGTCAACCTGCCCGACCGCCAGTGGCCCGGAAAGTCCATCACCAAGCCGCCGGTCTGGTGTTCCGTCGACCTGCGTGACGGCAACCAGTCCCTGATCGAGCCTATGGGCCACGAGCGCAAGATGCGCATGTGGAACGCCCTGATCAAGATGGGCTTCAAGGAGATCGAGATCGGCTTTCCGTCTGCCTCGCAGACGGATTTCGACTTCTGCCGTCACCTCATCGACAACAAGCTGATTCCCGATGACGTGACCATCCAGGTGCTCGTCCAGTGCCGGGAGGAACTGATCCGTCGCACCTTCGAGGGCATCCGCGGGGCAAAGTCGGCCATTGTCCACTTCTACAATTCCACCAGTGAATTGCAGCGCCGCGTCGTCTTCCAGAAGGATCGCAAGGGCATCATCGACATCGCGGTCGAGGGTGCGAAGCTGATCCGCCGCCTCGCCGACGACAGCGGCATGAAGGACCAGATCCGCTTCGAGTATTCGCCCGAAAGCTTCACCGGCACCGAACTCGATTACGCGGTGGAGATCTGCGAGGCCGTGATGGCCGTGATCCAGCCCACGCCGCAGAAGCGCCTGATCCTCAATCTCCCCGCCACGGTGGAGATGTCCACGCCAAACATCCATGCCGACCAGATCGAATGGTTCTGCCGCACCATCAGGAACCGCGACAGCGTCATCATCTCGCTGCATCCCCACAATGATCGCGGCAGTGCCGTTGCCGCAACCGAACTCGGCCTGCTGGCCGGTGCCGACCGCGTCGAGGGAACGCTCTTCGGCAATGGTGAGCGTACCGGCAATGTCGATATCGTGACCCTCGCCATGAACATGTTCACGCAGGGCATCGACCCCGGCCTCGATTGCTCCAACATCAACGAACTGGTGCGGATGGCGGAATACTGCAACCAGTTGCCCATCCATCCACGCCACCCCTATGCGGGCGAGCTGGTGTTCACCGCTTTCTCCGGCTCCCATCAGGACGCCATCAACAAGGGCTTCAAGCACATGAAGGCGTCGAACGCGCCCTTGTGGGAGGTGCCTTACCTGCCCATCGACCCGCATGACCTGGGCCGCACCTATGAAGCCGTCGTGCGCATCAACTCGCAAAGCGGCAAGGGCGGCATTGCCTACATCATGGAAACGGAACACGGCATTGAATTGCCGCGCCGGTTGCAGATCGAGTTTTCCAAGGTGGTGCAGGCCATTGCCGATGGCGAGGGCGTCGAGGTCGAAGCGTCGCGCCTGTGGAGTGCCTTCGAGAATGAGTATCTCGATGGCAACGGCCGCTATGGCTTTGTCGAACACGAGGTAAAGGGCGGGCAAGGGGCGCAGACCGTTACCGCCAGGATCACCGTGGACGGAAAGGCCAAGACCATCAAGGGCCAGGGCAACGGTCCGGTGGATGGCTTCGTCGATGCCTTGCGGAAGGAAAGCGGAATCGCCTTCGATGTGGCGGACTATCGCGAGCACGCCATGGGTCATGGTGCCAACGCCACTGCCGTTGCCTATGTGGAGCTTCGCCTTGCCGATGGCAGCACGCTGTTCGGCGTGGGCATCGACAAGAACATTGTCGTCGCCTCCCTGAAGGCCGTGATGAGCGGCGTGAACCGGGCAGCGCGGAAGGCTTAAGCCGCCGGCTACTTGGCCTTCGGCGGGGAGGGATGGCGGGGCCTGACCCAAAGGGCGCGCTTCCACGCCCTTCCACCGCCCGGCCATTCCCCATATGCTTCGCCCATGGAACAGAAGCGCCCCATCGGATTTGCCATTGCGGTTGCCGCCGCCGCCGCCGTGCTGCCGGTCATCCTGCTGGTCGAAGCCACCACCTCGCGGGGGGATGGCTATGGCGGGGCAGGGGCGATGCTTCTTGCCATGGTGCTGGCCCTCGGCCTCACGGTGGGTGGCGTCGTTGTGGGCTTCCGCCGGGGCGAACGTTTCAGCTGGCTCGCCATCGTGGCCGTGCTGCTGTGGTGCATGCCCATCATGCTGATGTTCTGAGCGCCGGCGCCCGTCTTTCATCCCAACCTGCAAATGGAGAACCGCGATGGCGACCCGTGTTGAAACCTTCACGCCACCCCAGACGCCCACGCCCATCGGGCCTTACAGTCATGTCGCCAAGGTGGGGCAGCACATCTCCATCGGCGGCACCGCGGGGGTGGACCCGGCAACGGGTAAGCTCGCGGGCGCGGACGTGGCGGCGCAGACGCGGCAGATCATTTCGTCATTCCGGGTCATGCTGGAAGCCGTGGGGTCAGACCTGGAGCATGTGCTGCATGTGAACATCTTCCTGCAGGACATGGCTGACTTCGATGCCATGAACGTCGCCTACGCGGAGATGATGGGCAGCCATCGGCCAGCGCGAACTGTGTTCGCCGTGCGCGAACTGCCAAGGCCCGGTGTCCTGCTCACCATGAACCTGACCGCAGTGACGCGGGAGTCTTAAGGAAAAAGGGTGCGCCCTCTCCGTGGAGGTCAAGCCTGGCGGTCCCGGCCATGATACTCATACCGCCTTGATTTCCCTCCACCTCCGCCCCACTTCTACCCAACTCGGGGGCGAGTTTGGGTTTCGACATCACTTCAGGAGGGACGCCATGACGAAGATGTTACGCTTGTGGGCTTTTGTTGCCTCGCTCTTCGCCATCATGAACATCGCGGGCGATGCGCTTGCCTCAACCACCATTGCCAGCCGCAGCGGGCCGTGTGCCGGGTATTCCGGCTGCACCGATTGCGATGACGATGATTGCGATGACGATGCGGGTGACAGTGCACCGGTCGAAACCCGCCGCCGCCATTCAGACGTGATGTGATCATGCGCAAGCTGTTTTGTGCCGCCGCGTTTTCCATGGCGGCAAGTCTCGCCGCTCCCGCCGCCCACGCCGGGGAGATTCCGCCCATGCCGAGCCAAACCATCGATCCCGCCTGCACCTGGCGGTGGATGGAAGGGAAGGGCGCAGACGGCCCCAAGATTTCGATGTGGGCGCAGGATTGCAAGCTGTCCACCGGGCACTGGCACCTGCGATTCGAACATGAGTATCCGGGTTTCTCGCTCTGGGTCGATGACCAGCGGCAAGGCATGGTGCTGCAAGCCTTCAGGCTGCCCGCACCGGCAGGCGGGGAGGCGGGAGGCAATGGTGGCGGGGCCGGCATCGCGGCGCTGTTGCCTGAGCTTCGCAAGCGCAGCCTGATTGCCGACAAGGATGACTGCGTGTTCCAGCCGGCGGCCATCGGCAGGCAACCGCGCACGGTGGCGCAATTCGAGATTCGCCCCACGGGCGAAACACTGAAGGCATTCGAGGCCACGCCCAACGATGAGGTGCCGGAGCCACCCTGCGGGGACTATGCCTGGTCCACCCACGGCGTGCGCTATTTCCAGACCGACCTGCGGGTGCCCGGTGCCGTTCTCTATCTCGATCTGGGGCAGGACGGCACCTTGTTCGCCCCCGAAACGGTGCGCATGGAGCCGTAAGTCAGCGGCTCACCGCACCGGTTGAAAATCGCGAAATGAGGGGTGGACAAGGGCGAGCGCCTCGCCTAAGAGCCGTCCCGTTCGCGGCGGTTCGCCAGCCTTGGCAGCGCAAGAGCCCGGACACTTCCACGAAGGATGGGCGATTAGCTCAGGTGGTAGAGCAGCTGACTCTTAATCAGCGGGTCGAAGGTTCGAGTCCTTCATCGCCCACCATCCTTTTCAATGACTTAGACGAAAATCATCTCGCCTCTTAGTCTCGTTCTAGTCTCTCATTTGGGACGCGTCGTAGCGGACAGAAATGTGCCGCCATGTTCAAGGCGGAATCTGCCGCCTTCACCACACCGCTGTGACGCCACTCGCCAGGTTGACCACCTGCTGATAGGTTTTTTGCGTCCATGGGCGTCAACCCACGGAGCATCGCGATGCTTCCTCAAAACAAGGAAGTCAGCGCGATGAGGATGGTATCGAAACGGCAACTGAAAGAGTTGGTCTTGTACAGCTCACAACACATCCAGCGACTTGAGAACGCGGGGCAGTTCCCCAAGCGCGTGCGCCTCGGCAACGGGCCTCGTGGCCGCGTCGGCTGGATCGAAAGTGAAGTACACGAGTGGCTCAAGGGGAAGATTGCCAAACGCAACATCCCACACGACACTTCCCAGTGATGGGAAGCGGGCTGGCTCCTGTCGACAAGGGGCCAGCCCACCTTTAAAATCTCACCATGATCGCAAACAAGAACTCCCTGCTGAAGGGCATTTTATATGCGCTCGCAGCAGCGGCTCTGTTCGGCGCGTCAACGCCGATATCCAAATTGCTTCTCGGGCAAACTGACCCTTGGTTGCTTGCTGGCATTCTCTACCTTGGTGCTGGCCTGGGTCTCCTAGTGTTTAAACTCGCAAGTGGAGCCTTTGGGCGGGATGAGAAGGAGGCATCGCTCCGCCGCTCGGACATCCCTTGGGTATCTGCTGTAGTTCTTTTCGGCGGCATTGTGGGTCCTGTGCTTCTTATGTTTGGCCTCGCCCAGACAAGCGCAGCATCCACCTCGCTGCTGCTGAATGTCGAAGGTATCGCGACTATGGGCATTGCCTGGGTGGTGTTCCAGGAAAACGTGGATCGTCGGCTCCTGCTGGGTGCTGCCGCGATCTTGAGTGGTGCTGTACTGCTCTCCTGGAACGACGCGTCGGTTGCATTGGACCGGGGCGGACTACTTGTCGTATTGGCCTGCCTCGCGTGGGGGATAGATAACAATCTCACCCGGAAGCTGTCTGGGTCTGATCCGATTCAGCTGGTCATCATCAAGGGTATCGTTGCGGGCAGTGTGAATATCGGGATTGCGCTGTGGCAGGATGTGTCGTTGCCAGCATTGTCGCTAGCGCTGGGCGGTGCGGTGGTCGGATTATTCGGGATCGGCATCAGTCTCGTATTCTTCATGTTGGGTTTGCGCCACTTGGGA
>JAEUMJ010000137.1 GCA_016792865.1 Hyphomicrobiales bacterium
CAGGCTTGCGCTGCCTTCGCCATCAGGACCGCGATAAGCGTTCACATTCTGGCCGAGAAGTGTCAGCTCGCGCACACCCTTTCCGGCAAGGGCGCGGGCCTCGGCCAGAACCTGCGCGAGAGGCCGCGAGAATTCCGCGCCCCGGGTATAGGGCACGACGCAGAAGCTGCAGAACTTGTCACAGCCCTCCTGAACGGTGAGGAAGGCCGCAACCGCCTGCCCCACGCCGAGGCGACCGGCGAGTGCGCTGAATTTCTCCTCCGCCGGGAACTCCGTCTCCACCACGGTGCGGCCCGTTTGCCTGTGGCGCGCCAGGTAGTCCGGCAAGCGGTGGAAGGTCTGCGGCCCGAAGACAAGGTCAACGCCCTTGGCGCGCCGGGCAATCTCCTCGCCTTCGGCCTGTGCCACGCAACCGGCAACGGCGATCACCATTTCATGACCCGCCTCGGCGCGTTCGCGCTTCATCAGGCGGATCTTGCCCAGCTCGGAATAGACCTTCTCCGCCGCCTTCTCGCGGATGTGGCAGGTGTTGAGGATCACGAGGTCGGCCTCGTGCGGGGCTGCGGCCTGGGCATAGCCCTCGCCTGCCAGGATCGCTTCCATGCGGGTCGAGTCGTAGACATTCATCTGGCAGCCGTAGGTCTTGATGAAGACCTTCTTCTGCCCGGTTCCGTCCGCGGCTGCGGGAGTTATCGCCGACATTTCGTTCATGGCCGGGGCATAGCGGCTTTTTCAGCCTCCGTGAAGCGCATGGGCAAGCCCCTCACGGATGGTCCGCTCGGCATGGGCCGCGAGCCGCTTCCGGTCCTTCGCGTGGGAGAGCGTTTCAGCGGCGTGGAAAATGACCTCCACGTCGAGCGGCCCTTCGGCCACCGCGTTCCACAGGTGAGGCGGCAGGTCCATGTCGCCATACCAGGCATAGGAGGCCACCTCGCGCTGAAGCAGCGGCAGGCCCCAGCGCCGCTTGTAGGCCAGCGTCACCGGGATCACGGGAATCTCCGGATCATGCACGGCGGCAAAATAGGAGGAGCGGAAGGGCAGCACCGCCAACCCCGTGTGCGAGGTGCCTTCCGGGAACAGCACGATCCGCTCACCCGCCTTCAGGCGTTCGGAAATCTCGTCCCGCTCCCTGCCGGTGGTGTGGCGGCGGTCACGATCCACGAACACGGTGCGCTGGAGTTTCGCCAGCCTGCCGAACAGCGGCCACTTCGCCACCTCGCGCTTGGCCACGAAGCTGACCGGCGCTGCCGCCGAGAGCACGATGATATCGAGCCACGAGACATGATTGGCGACGATGAAGGCGGCCCCGTTGCCCGGACGCTCGCCCTTGACGATGACATTGATGCCCAGAAGCCTCGCCACCTTGCGGTGGTACCAATGGGGCAGGCGCTTCGCCATGGCAGGCCAGGCCCAGAGCAGCACCTGCTGCACCGGCATCAGCGGCAGGGTGAGAAGGGCAAACCCCGGAAGAAGAAGCAGGGGCCGGACATGCCTCATGGCCGGATTCATGGCCGGACGGCCATCAGGATGGCGTCGCAGGGGGCCGCACCGTCGCGGGCATAGTATCCCTTGCGGCGGCCGGTCTCGCTGAACCCCAGCCGCCGGTAGAGCGCCCGGGCCGCCTCGTTGTCGGCGGCCACCTCAAGGTGCAGGGTGGAAATCTTCTGCCCACGGAGCATCTCGCGGGCAGCGGCGAGCAGTTTCTCCGCCAGCGACTTGCGCCGCCAATGGGGGGCGGTGCAGATGGTGATGATCTCCGCCTCGTCCGCCACCGTGCGCAGGACGGCGAAGGCGCGGATGCCGCCATCACGCTCGGCCACCAGCGTCATGGCGCCGGGCGTGGCCATGCTCTGGCGCAGGCTGTCTTCGCTCCAGCCCGACTCGAAGCAGATCCGGTGCAGCCTTGCGAGCGCCGGCACGTCATCAGACCTCGCCAGCCGGAGCGTTTCTGCCACGAAACCCGCCTGCGGCTTGGCATCAGGCTCGCGCAGGTAGATGGGTTCGGGCAGGTCCTGCTCCAGGGGAAGGTCGGCCCCAAAGGCGGCAAATCCTTCCGCACACGGAAGATCGTGGCCCTCCATGCGCCTGAACCTGCCGGGCGCCAGCACCAGGATCGCATCGGCAGCGCTTCCGATGACATGGGCACCCTCCGGCGCGAGGGCCATGACGGCCTCCGGCGTATCGAAGGTGAGCGGGCTTGCCAGCGTGCCGTTGCTGAAGAACGCCGCGTAGCACTTGCCTGTCGCCCCTGCCTGATGCACCACCAGAAGCCGCTCCACTTGCCTGAGCAGCGGCGCAGCCGTGGCCGTGAGGGTGTCGATCCC
>JAEUMJ010000155.1 GCA_016792865.1 Hyphomicrobiales bacterium
GCCCCCATCGCCAGCTTCATCAAACGTGATTTCCCTGAGCGAGGCCCGCGCCCGCCGCAGCAAGCCCGCGCCCCAGCCGCGCCTTGGCTGGCTGGCCGGCCTGCCGCTTGCCGCCTCGCTGGCTCTTGGCATCTATCTCGGCGCTGGCGGAACTTTTGACGGGCTTCTCTCCACGTCGGCCTATGAACTGATCGCGGGCAACACATCAGACAACATTCTCACCGGCATCGAGGATGTTGAAAGCTTCACGGAGGAAAGTCGTTCATGAGCGACGTCAATTCCAACACGCCCGGCACGGAAGGCGCCACCGGAGCCGAAAAGCGGCAGTGGCTGCCGGTGCTCCGCTCCCGCTGGTGGACGGCGCTGCTCATCGTTTCGCTGATGGCAAACTTCCTGGTGATCGGTCTTGCCGTGGGCTTCAGGTTTGAAGGCGGCCGCCCGGAACGGATGATGGGCGCAAGCTACATCCAGTTGATCCCGCGTGACTTCCTCAGGCAATTGCCGCGCGACCGCCGTCAGGAACTGATGGGTTCGGTGCATGAAAAGCTGCACCAGTTGCGGGAACTGCGGGCCTCCTCGCAAGCCTCACCATTGCTTCTGGCCGATGCTCTCGAAAAGCCTGGCGCAACCGATGCCGACGTCAAGGCTGCGGTGGATGCCTTCACCACCGGCAGCGGCAGCCTTGCTGCCGGAGGCGGGGCCATCGTCCTTGACGTGGTGAGCAAGCTGACCCCTGACGAGCGCAAGCTTCTGGCCCAGGCGATCCGCGAGCGCGCCCAGCGTGCGCACAGGCGCAGCCGCGATTGAGTTCAGATGTTCGGAAGCGTGACGGTGACGGTGGTGCCCTTGCCCACGGCACTGGCGATTTCCAATGTGCCGTGATGCAACTCGATCAATGAACGCGAGATGGCGAGGCCCAGGCCGGAGCCGCCACGGCTCTTGGTGAACTGGTTTTCCACCTGTTCGAAGGGCCGTCCCAGCTTCTGGATATCGCGTTGGGGAATGCCGATTCCGGTGTCGGAAATTGAAAGCGCGAAGCCCGTGTCGGTGCTGCGGCCCCGGATCGTGACGCTGCCGCCCTCCGGCGTGAACTTCACCGCATTCGACAGGAGATTGATCATCACCTGCTTCAGGGCGCGGCGGTCGGCACGGAAGGGCCTGGCGTCTTCGGTGTGCTGGACGATATTGAGCTTGCCTTCTGCCGCACGCGGGCCGACGAGGCGCATCACTTCTTCCAGCAGCGTGCTGAAATTCACTTCCCCGATCTCAAGATCAAGGCGGCCCGCCTCGATCTTCGACATGTCGAGGATGTCGTTGATGACATCGAGCAGGAACTGGCCGCTGCGGCGGATGTCGTTGGCGTATTCGATGTATTTCGGCGTGCCGATGGGGCCGAAGAACTCGTTGGTCATGACTTCGCTGAAGCCGATGATGGCGTTGAGCGGAGTGCGCAACTCGTGGCTCATGTTGGCCAGGAATTCCGACTTGGAGCGGTTTGCCGCTTCGGCACGGGCCTTTTCGGAGGCATACTTGTCGGCCAGTTCGGCCAGCCTCTGCGATTGCTCCTCGGCGATCTGACGCTCCTTCTGGAGGTCGCGCACCGTTTCCATCAGGGTCTTTTCCGACGCCAGGAGATTTTCCTCCTGGCGCTTCAGCGCGGTGATGTCGGTGCCCACCGACACGAAGCCGCCGTCCTTGGTGCGGCGTTCGTTGATTTGCAGCCATCGGCCATCGGCAAGCTGCACCTCCACCGAACGCGCGCCCGACTTGTCGATGATCTGGCCCGGCACGTACTGCTTCACGACGGGTTCCCGTGAGGACTGCGCCACCACGTTGTAATGCGTGCCCGGCAGGCAGACGGAAGCGGGAAGCGAATGGAACTGCTGATACTTGCTGTTGCACAGCACGAGGCGGCTCTCGGTGTCCCAGAGCACGAAGGCTTCCGAGATGTTCTCGATGGCGTCCTTCAGGCGGACTTCCGCATCCTGATTGAGCTTGTCCAGTTCCTTCTGGCGGGTGATGTCGAACACGATGCCCACGAGGTGCGGTGCGTCGATGTCCTGCGAGAGGTGGCCGGGCGCGAGATCGGCGCGGGCCCGAAGCCACACCCAATGCCCGTTGGCATGGCGCATCCGGAACTCGTGATCGAAGTCGAGGCTGTTGCGCTTCAGCAGGTCGTCAACGAGCTGATCGAGGGGCGCATCGTGCGGATGCATGAGTTCGGCCACTTCACGGTAGGAGAGCATGTCGCCGCGGCCTTCGAGGCCAAGGATCGAGAACATGGAGGCCGACCAGAACACACGGCCCGAGGCGATGTCCCAATCCCAAAGCCCGCAGCCGCCGCCATCCAGGGCCTTGTCGAGGCGGACGGTGGCGAGAGCCAGAAGGTCGTCGGCCTCGGCGGCGCGCGCCGATTGCCAGTGGAAGGAACCTGCCAGCATGGTGAGGATGAGCAGCGTGACGCCGAAGAGCATGGCGAGCTGGTTTGCACTCGCATTCCACTGACCGAGGAAGCCGACATCGGTCTGCGCCACCACCAGGCTTCCGCCAAGCCGGCCCAGATCGCGTGTGGCCACATGAAGCTGCCGCCCGTCGGTGCCCTTGACGTTCACGAGTGACTTGCCATTCATCGGGACGGCGGTGAAGACATCCGCGGCCATCACATCGGTGAGCGGCTTGCCGATGCCGGCGAACTCATGCGGTTCGGATGCCAGCACAAGCCCGGCGCTGTCCACGATCACGAACGAGCGGCCTTCGCTCAAGGCGCCGCGCGGCAGGCTTTGCCCAAGCAGTTCGGTGTTCACGGCGGTCACCGGGCCTTGCATGGCGCGGAGCCGCAAGCCTTGCGCCGCCGCATCGGCATGAAGCAGCGTGATTGCGCTTTGGTCCGACATGTGATTGCGGCGGTATTCGCTGAGCTTCATCAGCAGGGCCCCCGCAAGGGCCAGCAGGAACAGCGCGGTCAGGATCAGGATAAGCCAGCGCAAGGCGCGTTCCGAAATGCGGATCGCCGGAAATCCGGGTACGGGAATCCGAAGCCGGAGGCTCCGGTCACGCGTAAACCATTCCTTGATCAGGGCTCGTTGCAAATCAGTCCGCACCATCACAGGGCGCCAGCCGGGAAAACACGCAACCCCCGAAAACTCAATCGAATCATGCCAGCGCGACTAACCTACGGATTAACGCGCGTGACTCTGATTTGCCAAGCGATGTGCTGCGCCGCAGCAGATGTTTTGCGTCTCAACCGGGCAATGTTCTTGTTATGATCTCGAATACGTCCCGGCTCAGGCCGGGAGTTGCAAGGATGCGGCGCATTTCCGACTCGGCGGCAGCCCGGCGGGGCGCATCGAATTGCCGCCAGCTCCGGAAGCCGGTTGCCATGCGGGCGGCGACCTGGGGGTTGATGGTGTTGAGCCGGATGATGGCATCGGCAACCAGGCGATAGCCCGCGCCATCGGCAGCGTGGAACGCCGCGAGATTGCCGCTGAAGCCGCCGATCAAGGCATAGACCCGGTTTGGAGTCGTCCAGGTGAAGAGGGGATGCTGCGTGAGCGCCTCCACCCGTGCGGCAGCCCCGGCGCGTGGCACCTGCGCCGAAAGCAGCAGCCATTTGTCCACCAGCAACGGGTCATGGCCGTGGCGCTGGAGGAACTGCTCCAGCAGGGGCGCGGCCTCGGCATGGGCCAGCACTGCGGAGAGTGCGCCCATTTCGACGGTCATGTTGTCGGGGGCGGCCAGTTCCGCCCGCGCAAGCTCCAGCCCCCGTGAAGGAGAGGCGGCGGCAATGAGCGACAGCGAGGCATGGCGGAGGGCGCGGCGACCCGTGCTGGCCGGGTCGGGCGAATAGGCTGACGTGTCCGTCGTCCCGGCATAGGCCGCTTCGAGAGCAGGCAGCAGTTCCCGGGCGATTGCCGAGCGCACGCCGCGACGGGCTTCGCGCACATGATCGGCATCCACATCCTTGCCGATGATGGCGGCAATTTCCGCCTCGGTCGGAAACTCCAGCATCAATGCCTTGAAGGCGGTGTCGGCGGCCATGTCTGCCAGGGTGTTGCCGAGCGCGGCAGCAAAGGCCCTCACATCCGGGAATGCCTTGCCCGCCTGCAATGCCACATAGGCTGCAACGAAGAGATTGCGGGCGAGACCCTGCGCCGAATCCCAGCGATTGAAGCCATCGGCGTCGTGGCCCATCAGGAACAGGCGGTCCGCTTCGCTGGCGTCGGTCCTGAGCATCACCGGTGCCGAGAATCCGCGATTGATCGAGAGCACTGGCCGCTCTGCAAGGCCCGTGAAGCGAAAGGTCTGCCTTGCCTCCGTGACCTCGATGAGCGGCGTGTTGAGCGCCCCTGCGCCTTCCAGGTGAAGCGGCAGGTCGCGGCCATCCTTGCCGACGAGCCCTATGCCGAGGGGTAGCAGCAAGGGCAGCTTGTCGGCTTGCCCCGGCGTGGCGGGCTGCATCTGCGTGACCTCAAGCTCGAAGGTTTTCCTTGCCGGGTCATGCTTGCACTTCACCTCGACCACGGGTGTTCCTGCCTGCTCATACCAGCGGAAGAATTGTCCGAGGTCACGGCCCGACGCATCGGCCATGCAGCGCACGAAATCCTCGACCGTGGCCGCCTCGCCATCGTGCCGGGCGAAGTACAGGTCCATCGCCTTGCGGAAGGCTTCCTTGCCGACAAGCGTCTGCATCATGCGGCAGAGTTCGGCGCCTTTCTCGTAAACCGTGGGAGTATAGAAGTTGTTGATCTCGATGTAGCTGGACGGCCTGACCGGATGCGCCAGCGGCCCCTGGTCTTCGGGGAACTGGCGGAGGCGCAGCGTGCGCACGTCCTCGATCCGCTTCACCGGGCGGGAGCGGACATCTGACGTGAATTCCTGGTCACGGAACACCGTCAGCCCCTCCTTCAGGCAAAGCTGGAACCAGTCGCGGCAGGTGATGCGGTTGCCTGTCCAGTTGTGGAAATACTCGTGGGCGATGATGCGCTCGATGTTGACGTGGTCGGCATCGGTGGCGGTATCGGGACGGGCAAGGATGTACTTGTCATTGAAAACGTTCAGCCCCTTGTTCTCCATGGCGCCCATGTTGAAATCGGAAACGGCGACGATGTTGAAGACATCGAGATCATATTCCCGGCCATAGGCGGTTTCATCCCATCGCATCGACGTCTTCAGGGACTCCATGGCCCAGGCGCAGCGGTCTTCCTTGCCTTTCTCGACATGGATGCCAAGGCACACCTTGCGCCCGGACATTGTGATGAAGGTGTCATGCACACTGGCGAGATCGCCCGCTACGAGCGCGAACAGATAGGAAGGCTTCGGATGCGGGTCATGCCATTCCGCATAGTGCCGGGCCTCACCTTCGATCACCCCGTTCTTCACGGGGTTGCCGTTGGACAGCAGAACCGGAAGCGCGAGCGGCGCTTCGATGCGCACGTCATAGGTTGCCATCACATCCGGGCGGTCGTGGAAAAAGGCGAAGCGCCGGAAGCCTTCCGCCTCCATCTGCGTGCAATAGATGCCGTTGGAGAGATAAAGCCCGGACAGTGCCGTGTTGGCTTGCGGGTTGCACGACTGTTCGATGCGCAGGCGGAAAGGTGTTTCAGGCACGGCATGGATGGTGAGCAGGTCGTCGGCAAGGCTGTAGGCGTCTGCCATGAGCGCAATGCCATTGATCGAGATCGCATGAAGCTCCAGCCCTTCGCCGTTCAGGATCATGGGGCCGGGCAACCTCGGCTCGACATCAATGTCAGAGGTGATCCGCGTCGCGACCGGATGCAGTTGGACATCGAGCCGCACATGGCGGATGGCCTGGGCCGGGGGCTGATAGTCCTTCAGGTGAATCGTGACGGGCGTGTCGGTTCGCATCAATGGCCTCCAGGCTGGGCGGAATATCGACGGGGCGGGCGGGCAAGGCCGTAAGCCTAGCCGTTCACCAGAATCTGCGCGAGGGCGTTATGCCGCGCCACGAGCTTGCCCACATTCGCGGTTTGCAACTCTCTGTCGCGCACCACTACCTTGCCGTTGATGATGCTGGTCGTGACACGAACGGGCGCTGCGAAGATCAGGGCTGCGACCGGATCATGCAGCGCACCGGCATGATCGAGGCCACCGATGTCGAAGCAGACAATGTCCGCCGCCATTCCGGGAGCGAGATGGCCGATGTCGCTGCGGTTGAGAACCCTGGCGCCGCCACGGGTTGCCAGTTCAAGTGCGGCCCGGGCCGTCAGTGCCGCCGGGCCGAAGCCCACCCGTTGCAGCAGCAGGGCCTGCCGTGCCTCACCCAGCATGTGTGCGCCATCATTCGAGGCGGAGCCATCGACACCAAGCCCGACATTCACCCCCGCCGCCCGCATCCTGCCAATGGGCGCAATGCCGGAGGCCAGGCGCATGTTCGAGCAGGGACAGTGGGCCACGCCCGTTCCCGTGCGGGCAAAGCGATGGATGCCGTCATCATCAAGTTTCACGCAATGGGCGTGCCATGCATCCGGTCCCGTCCAGCCCAGTTCTTCGGCGTATTGCGCCGGGGTGCAGCCGAACCTCTCAAGACTGTAGGCCACGTCATCATCATTCTCGGCCAGATGCGTATGCAGGGAAACTCCAAGCGAACGCGCCATTGCAGCACTCTCGCGCATCAGGTCGGTGGATACCGAGAAAGGCGAGCAGGGGGCAAGGACAACCCGGCACATGCTGCATTCGGATGGATCGTGATAGGTCTCCACGAGGCGCTGCATGTCCTTGAGGATTGCCCGCTCGTCTTCCACCACGCCGTCCGGCGGCAGCCCGCCCTTGCTTTCACCGACGCTCATCGCACCGCGCGCCGCGTGGAAGCGCATGCCGATCCCGTCGGCCGCCGCGATGGAGTGATCGAGCCTGCATCCGTTGGGGTAGATGTACAGATGGTCGCTCGATGTGGTGCACCCCGAAAGCATCAGCTCCGCCATCGCCGTTTGCGTGGAGACGTGAATCATCTCCGGCGTGAGCCGCGCCCAGATGGGGTAAAGCGCCTTGAGCCAATTGAAGAGATCCGCGTCCTGCGCCGCCGGCACCGCACGGGTGAGCGACTGGTACATGTGATGGTGCGTGTTGATGAGGCCGGGCATGACCACTTGCCCGGCGCATTCCATTACCTCGTCAGCGGCCGGAAGGGCTTCGCCTGCAGCATGGACGGAGGCAATGCGGTTGCCGTCAACGAGAACCGAACCACCGGCAAGCTCGCGCCGCTGATCGTCCATCGTCAGCAGCACATGGGCATTCTTGAGCAGGAGCCTCGCCATCACGGATCGCCGGGCACGCCATAGCTCGGCGCCTTGCTGGGATCGATGGCACGTTGCAGGTAGGCGCCCATCTGGGGCCGGTAATCCTCCCACAGCCGACGCAGGGTCGCGATGGGATTGACGTCATCCCAATCCACCCGCAGTGACACGAGCGGGAAGGATTCGGTGTGACAGACGACGAGCGCTGCCGAATGCACCGGTCCTTCCTCGCCGCCCGAGGCCAGACCGGCTTCGAGGCTGCGCAACAGGCGCTCCGCAAGGTGCTGATCGGCATTCTGCGCGAAGGTTCGGGTCATCACCGATGGCAACTCCGCCGACTTCAGGAGGTTGCCGGCAGCCACGCAATCATGCGCTTCCGAAACTCCGTGGGTGCCGAGGATCTGCGTGCCGGAAAAGCTGGCGCTGTTGCCGTGCCGGTCCACCGCAAGAAGCTGGCGATAGTCGATATGGGCACGATCCTTCACGACGGCCATGATCGCCGCCCTCGCATCAAGCCCTTCCGCCATTTTGTCGAGCAGCAGGGGGCCGAGGCCGGGGTCGGTGACATTCTGCGTCGCAACGGCACCCACGCCCGCCCGTGCATGCGGGCAGCGGGCGCCGACGGCAATCGACGAGGTCGTGATCGCCACTCCGAATGCACCGCTCTTGCCGCACCGTCCCGCAATCGAGAATGTCATGGCATCAATCCGGGATGACAGCCGTGGCTTCGATTTCGACCAGCCATTCGGGGCGCGCCAGGGCCGTGACCACCAGCCCCGTCGAGACCGGGAACACGCCCTTCAACCAGCGGCCCATCTCGCGATAGACGTCCTGCCGGTAGCGGATGTCGATCAGGTAGACGACCACGCGGCAGATGTGCTCCATGTTGCCGCCCGCTTCTTCCAGCAGCATCTTGATGTTTTCCATGGCCTTGCGGGTTTGCAGGGTTGCATCGCCCACATGCAGGGACTCGCGGGTATCAAGGTCTTGCGAAATCTGGCCGCGCACGAACACCGTCGAGCCCCGCGCCACGACAGCCTGGCACAAGTCATTGTCGAGCTTCTGCTCAGGATACGTGTCCTTGGTGTTGAAGGGGCGAATGCGCTTGTGAACGGTCATGGTCTGTCTTCCGTGTTGCTAGTGAGTGTCCGTCGGTCCGTCGCCGAGATCCGCCAGGCGGCCATAGCGGCGATTGGAGTAGAGCAGCGGCGGCCTTTCGCCACGCTCCGCTGCAATGACCCGGCCAATGAAGATGCGATGGGTGCCGGCGTCGTGAATGGTATCCACCTCACACTCGAAATGTGCGGCAGCGCCGGTGAGCAGGGGCATGCCCGCTTCACCTGTCGCCCAGCCGTGTTGCGCAAAGTCATAGGCCGCGCCGCTCACCGGCTTCCCGGAAAAGAGCCGCGCCACATCTTCCTGCGTTTCGGCCAGGATGTTCACCGCGAAGCGACCGTTCTGGGTCATGGCCGAGACGCAGGGGTTGCGGCGGTTGACGCAGACCAGCAACAGCGGCGGTTCGGCAGACACCGACGCGATGGCGCTCACGGTGAGGCCGAAGCGTCCGGCGACGCCTTCGGTGGTGACCACGGTCACGCCTGTGGCCGCTGCGCCCATGGCGCGGGTGAATTCGGCGGAGGTCACATGGCCCTTGCGGCCCCTGGGGTGGTGGATTGCGTTCATGGGTTCCCTGCTTTCTGTCTTAGGCAGAACGTGGCCAGAGGAAAAGCGGATGTTTCCGGTCTGGTTTCCGCCTCGCCAATTCCGCATGGTGGTCATGAAAACCGGGTTTTTCGACAGGCGGCCTTTGCGAATGCCGCCCATACGGGCTATTCTGGCCGCCACCCCCGCCCAACAATCCTTTGCATTCCAGGAGTTTGCCATGAAGCCCACAACCACGATCATCGGGGCGGGGATCGTCGGCATGTCCACGGCGGCATTCCTGCAAAGGGCCGGGCACGATGTCACGATCATCGACCGGGTGGGGCCGGGAGAAGGGTGCTCCTTCGGCAATGCCGGAGGCGTCGCCTTTGCGGAAATCATGCCCACCGTTCATCCCGGCGTCTTCCGCAAGCTTCCGGGCTGGCTCATGGACCCGCTGGGGCCTCTCACCATCCGTTGGGGCTACCTGCCCAAGGCGCTGCCGTGGTTCCTGTCCGCCGCCCGCAACACGACGCCTGCAAGGGTGGAGGAAATCGTGCAGGCCCGCGCCGCCCTCGGCATGCGCGTGGTGTCGGATTTCGAAACGCTGCTGGGTGACGCAGGGCGCAAGGACCTGCTGGTCTATCGGGAAACCCTGCGCCTGTTCGACGATGAAGCCCAATTCAGGGCCGAGGCGGCAGAACGCGACACCAAGAAGCGCCATGGCTTCCCCTGCGAGATCTACAGCGGCGATCAGGTGCGCGAGATGGAGCCTGCGGTGGGAAAGAACGTCATTCGCGGTGCCTCCCACGGCGGATGGTATTTCGTGCTCAACCCGGAAGGCGTCGTGAAGGCGATTGCCAAGACCGTGGTAGCGAACGGCGGCAAGATCATCGCGGATGATGTCCGTGGCATTGTTCACCAGGATGGCAAGGTGACGGCGTTGACACTGGCCGGCGGTGGCCGCCACCCGGTCGAGAACCTGGTGGTCTGTGCCGGTGCCTACTCGCATCTCCTTGCGCGGCAACTGGGCGAGCGCGTGCTGCTTGAGGCAGAGCGCGGCTATCACATTGTCCTGCCCGATTCCGGCGTTTCGATTTCGCGGTCGCTCACCTACGCGCGCACGCCGGGTGCGGCCACGCCCATGGAGATGGGCCTGCGACTGGCAGGGACCGACGAATTTGCCGGGCTTGAGGCCGAGCCCAACTATGCCCGCGCCGACAACTTGTTCCATGTCTTCAAGAAGGTATTGCCGGGGCTTCAGCCGCCAAATGAACGCGCCACGCGCTGGATGGGCCGTCGTCCCGGCACGCCTGATTCGCTCCCCGTGATCGGCCGTTCGAGGACCATGAGCAACGTGGTGTATGGCTTTGGCCACGGTCACATGGGCCTGACGTGGGGACCGACGACCGGACGCCTCGTTTCCGAGATCCTCTCCAACAAGACGCCCAACATGAACATGGACGTCTTCCGGGTAAACCGCTTCTAGGCCAGCAATTCCGGCGGCAGCGGAACCAGCGCGCCCTTCCGGGAAACCACCTCCGCCGCAACCCGCGCTGCAAATCCGGCGGCGGCAACGGCTGTTTCGCCTTGCGCAAACCGGGCGAGGAATGCCGCCGCGAAACTGTCACCGGCCGCTGTGGTGTCGATCAGGCCGGGAGGTGTCGCGGCGGGCACAGGGGTTTGCCCCGCAGCGTCGAAGACGATTGCCCCTCTGGCGCCGTCCTTCACCACAACGACATCGGCACCCGCTGCGCGATAACGCCCGGCCACATCGGCAGCGGAACAGGGGCCGAAGACCAGCGCCTCGTCATCCAGCCCCGGCAGGACGATGGAAGCAACCTCGCCTGCGCGGAGGAACATTTCCTGCACATCGTTCCGGCCTTGCCAGAGACGCGGACGATAGTTGGTATCGAACGAGACGATGGCGCCGCGCGTGCGGGCGTTGCGCAAGCCTTGCAGGAGATGTGAGGCGGCAGCGGGCGCGAGGATGCCGAGGGTGATGCCTGAGACGTGGATCACATCCGCAGCCGCGAGCTGTTCTTCGAGATGGGTCACGTCATCGGCCAGCTGTCGCGCGGCAGAGGTGTCGCGCCAGTAGGTGAAGCTCCTCTCGCCGTTCAGCAGCGTGATGAGATAGAGGCCGGGTGATTTTCCCGCGATGCGCCGCACCGGCGAGGCGTCAACGCCGCTTGCCTCCATGAAGGCCAGCATCTCGCCTGAGAGGGCATCGTCGCCCACCGCACTGAGGTAGGACACCACCCAGCCGGAAGGCAGAAGCTTGCGGGCGTAGTACGCGACATTGAAGGTGTCTCCCGCAAACCCGCGACGGATGAGCCCGTCTCCCGCCTCGGACAATTCGACCATGCATTCGCCGATCGAGAGGAAACGGGGCATCAATAGAGATCGCGAAGCGCGGCGAGTTCTCCTGCCAGGGCAGCATGATCCCGCGCCTTCACCGCCCGTTCCATGGCCGGCAGGCGCGGGCCGAGCAATGCTGCCGAAATGGCAAAGAACTCGTCCTCGTCCAGCGTCTCGATCGGCTTGCCCTCTTCCGCGAGCAGGAGAGCGAGACATGCGGTGGCCATGACCGAAAGATTCGGGTCGGTGCTGTTCAGGTGCGCAAAGCCCGGCCTGGCAGAGCCGATGCGGGCGATGGCACGGGCCTCGGCCAATGCGACCAGGATATGGGCGAGCGCCAGTGTTTCGTCGGACGATTGCACATTCTCGGCGGCGAGGGCGCGGCGGGCGGCGTCCACCCGGTGCTCAAGGACAAGGAAGGGCGGGTCTGCGCAACGTTCCAGGATGTGCCGTGACGAACGGAAGAAATAGGCCGTGAAAAGAGAGGTCATCGCCAGGCGATTCTCGCGGATGGCGCGGGTGACCTCATCGACCATGTGCGGGGCGAAAGGCGAGGGCAGGTTCCGCCACTGGGGCAGGAGCAGCCGGATCGAAAGGTCTGCGGCGAAGGACAGGAGACCGTCGGCCCAGCGTGCCAGCCTGCCAACAAGGCGTGACAGAACAGTGGGTTGCCCGGCATCCGCCTGTGACATGTCCCGAACATAGTATTGCGCCGTGCGCAGGCCGTCACGCAGGCCCGCTGCCACGCAAACGGCGTGGTCGGTCAGGGTTGCAGTGGGGGCGGCGGTGGTCATGAGACTGTCACTCCTCGGTAAATTCAACCTTGCGGGATGTGCTTCGTCAAGCCAACATAGCCGCGCAGGATGAAGACATGCTAACGCCCTTGAAACCCGAACTTTCCGAGGCGACCGACCTCAGCCACGAGGCGCGGCGCTTCAGGACCATCCTGAAATCATTTGAGCGCAATCTGGAGTTGCTGTTCCGCGACACCCGGCTGGCTCCCGAAGTGGATCATGCCGCGCTGGCGGTGGCTTTCGCCAATTGGCGTCAACGCTTCGATGCCCAGAAACACCTTGCTGACATCGACCGCCGGGATTTCACCATCTACTCCGCTGGCCTGATGCTGAAGGAACTGATCGCGGCCGAACCCATGAAGACGGTGCCGCGCACCGACACCGTGCCTGCCGTCGTCCAGTCCAACGCCGAACATGCCCTTGCCCGCTGGCCGGAGGGCTATGCCTACACCAGTTTCTGCCTCTCGGTTGCGGCGGCGGTGTTGCGCGAGATCGGGGAAGATGAACCTGACACCGAACGGGCCGCCGACGACCCTGCCTTCTGGGCCTCCTTCAAGGAGAACGTTGCCGAGAACCCGGCCGCGGCCATTGCCTTCTTTGATCTGGTCTGCGGCAAGGAGCCAAACTGGGATGCGCCCGATGTGCCGTGGTTGAGGCGGGCCTTTGCGGGAGCACAGTTGCTGCCGCGCCACTGAACCTCAGAGCGATGCGGCGACGTGGGGCCAGACCTCGTTGGCGCCCTTGTAGATCATCTCAAGCGCAACATAGAGAATGATCAGCAGGCCGACATAGGCAATCCAGCGGTACTTGTGCAGAAGCTTGGCGATGAAGCTGGCGGCAAGCCCCATGAGCGCCACGGAGAGAATGAGGCCGATCACCAGCACCTCGATGTGGGCGTGGGCCGCACCGGCGACGGCCAGCACGTTGTCGAGCGACATGGACACGTCGGCAATGACGATCTGCGTGGCGGCCTGCGTGAAGGTCTTGCGCGGTGCTCCGCCAGCGATGGTGCCGTCCTTGTTGCTGTCCTCGTTCTCGATGGCTTCCAGCGCGTCATCCTCATGGGCGCCGTTGCGCAACTCGCGCCACATCTTCCAGCACACCCACAGCAGCAGGATGCCGCCCATCAGCAACAGGCCGAGGATTTGCAGGAGCTGCGTGGTGAAGATGGCAAAGACGATGCGGAGGACAGTGGCTGCGACGATGCCCACCAGAATGGCCTTGGTGCGCTGGTCCTTCGGCAGGCCCGCAGCCGCAAGGCCGATGACGATGGCATTGTCGCCCGCCAGTACCAGGTCGATCATGATGACCTGGCCCAAGGCGATCAGTGCGTCAGTGGAAAACAGAAAGTCGAACAAGAAGGCCAAACCTGTGATGCGTTGGACTTCACATAAGGCGATGCGGGACCATTCTCAAGCAAAGCTTTGAAGCTGGGGATGCTCAGGCAGGCCGGCGCTGGGCATAACCCAGGTGCGCCGAGAGCGCATCCAGGATGGCTTGCGCAGCGTCTGGCACCACCGTTCCCGGCGGAAAGACGGCGGCGGCACCCATCTCGGCCAGCTTGTGGACATCCTCCGGCGGGATCACTCCCCCTGCCACAATGAGGATGTCCCCACGTCCCAGGCGTGCCAGCGCGGCCTTCAGCTCAGGCACATGGGTGAGGTGGCCTGCCGCCAGGGACGACACGCCCACGACGTGAACGTTCTTCCGGACCGCCAGTTCCGCCACTTCTTCGGGCGTGGCGAAAAGGGGGCCGATGCTGACATCGAACCCCATGTCGTCGAAGGCGGAGGCGATCACCTTCTGGCCCCGGTCGTGGCCGTCCTGGCCGATCTTTGCGACCAGCACCGAGGGTGCGCGTCCCTCTGCCTCGGCGAAGGCCTTCACGGCATTGCGTGTGGCATCGACCTTGTGCAGGTCGCGCGGGGTCGCGGCATAGACGCCTTTCACCGCTTTCGGCGTGGCCTGATGCCGACCCCAGACGGATTCGAGCGCAGCGGAGATTTCACCCACCGTGGCCTTGGCGCGTGCAGCATTCACCGAGGCATCCAGCAGGTTGCCCTTGCCGCTGCGGGCCACGTCGGCGAGCGCCGCAAGGGCGGCCTGAACCTCTGCGGCGTCGCGCTCCGACCGGAGACGGTTCAGCTTCTCGATCTGGGTGGCGCGGACCTTGGAATTGTCCACCACGAGGATGTCGATGGGCTTTTCGTCGCTGGCGCGGAAACTGTTCACGCCGACCACAATCTGCTCGCCGGAATCGATGCGGGCCTGTGTCCGCGCTGCCGCTTCCTCGATGCGCTGCTTCGGTATGCCCGCCTCGATGGCGCTGCTCATGCCGCCCAGGGCTTCGATCTCGGCGAGGTGGCCGCGCACGCGGGCGATCAGGTCTTGCGTCAGCTTCTCCACGAAGAAGGAGCCGCCCCAGGGATCAATGATGCCGCAAGTGCCCGCTTCCTGTTGCAGGAAAAGCTGGGTGTTGCGGGCGATGCGTGCAGAGAAATCGGTGGGAAGCGCCAGGGCCTCGTCGAGCGAGTTGGTGTGCAGCGATTGCGTGCCGCCCTGGGTTGCCGCCATTGCTTCGATGCAGGTGCGGGTGACGTTGTTGAACACGTCCTGCGCGGCAAGGCTCCAGCCGCTGGTCTGGCAATGGGTGCGGAGCATGAGGGATTTCTCATCCGCAGCACCCAGCGACTGCATCATCTCGGCCCACAGCACGCGGGCCGCGCGCAGCTTCGCCACTTCCATGAAGAAGTTCATGCCGATGCCGAAAAAGAAGGAAAGGCGCGGAGCAAAGCTGTCGATGTTGAGGCCCGCCGCAACCCCGGATTTCGCATATTCGAAGCCATCGGCCAGCGTATAGGCGAGTTCGAGATCAGCCGAGGCCCCGGCCTCCTGCATGTGATAGCCGGAGATCGAGATGGAATTGAACTTCGGCATTCGCTGCGAGGTGTAGGCGAAAATGTCCGAAACGATGCGCATCGATTCACGAGGCGGATAGATGTAGGTGTTCCGCACCATGAACTCTTTGAGAATGTCGTTCTGGATCGTGCCCGCAAGCTTTTCGGGAGGAACCCCCTGTTCTTCACCCGCGATGATATAGAGCGCCATGATCGGCAGCACGGCGCCATTCATGGTCATCGATACGGTCATCTTGTCGAGGGGAATGCCATCGAAGAGCGTGCGCATGTCATAGATGGAATCGATGGCGACCCCCGCCATGCCGACATCGCCCGCCACCCGTGGATGATCGGAATCATAGCCACGGTGAGTGGCAAGGTCGAAGGCGATGGAAAGCCCCATCTGCCCCGCTGCCAGATTGCGGCGATAGAAGGCGTTGGAATCCTCCGCCGTGGAGAAACCCGCATATTGCCGGATCGTCCAGGGCTGAGTGACGTACATCGTCGGGTAGGGTCCGCGCAGGAAGGGTGCAACACCGGGATAGGCTGGCGCATGGTCTGGTGTATCAGCCGCTATGTAGCGCGGGGCGATGGCAATGCCCTCCGGCGTTTCCCATGTTGCACCGGCGCTGGCCAATGGCGTTGCGGAGGACGCGGCAAGGGCAATGCCGCCGAAATCGGGAATGCGCTTCATCATTTCGCCTCCACTTCGGCGGGCAGTTCCCTGGGCGGGGCATAGGCCGTGACACCGATGCGCGGCCTTGCCCTTGCGGCGGCAGGGTCCCCAGAGGGCCAGTGCCCGCGCTCGGCGTCTTGCATGACGGCCCATGCGGTTGTGCACGTCTCTTGCGTGAGCTTTTCGATAGCACCCGCACCGGCTGCGGGATCGGCCACGCGCCACAACTGCGATTCATGCAGCAGGACGTTCTGCAGGTTGCGCGCCACCCGCCGCGCAAAGGCGTTGGGAAGGCCCTGGTTGAACGAGAAGGGCAACACCGAAATCGAGTCGGCGCCGCCCAGACCCGCCGCAAAGACGGCCGTGACACTTCGCAGGATGTTCGAGTGGGCGTCCGTGTCCGCCAGCATCACCCGCGATGTTTCGGCATGGAGGCGCAACGGCGCCGGCGGGAGCTTGCAGTTGTGCAGGATCTCGGCCCACAGGATCCGCGCAGCGCGGAATTTTGCCATGGTGGCGAACATGTCCTGCGAGGCCGCAAGGGTCAGGCTCACGGCCTGCGAGAGCATGTCGTCGTTGAGGAAGGCCAGTGACCGGAGGTGAGAAATCGCCTGGGCCAGGGCTGCACCGAGTTCCTGCGCATCATCAAGCCCGCCCGCATGGAAGCTGCGTCCATCACCGCGCATGAACGGGCCGGAAAACCCCTGCGAGACGATGAGCTTCACCAGATCGGGGTCGTGTGCGCCATGGTCGAAGACGAGGCGTGCGGGATCGAGCGGCAGGCGCGAGACGAGATGGCGCAGGGCCTCGGCGCCGAGATCGCCGCCTTCATTGCGGATGGCAATCTTGTGGAGCGGCAAGTGCTCGAAGGCAGGGGCCTGCGCGCTTGAGGGCAGGATCAGGCCGGTCACGCCGTTCTCGATGTCTTCTTCGGCCTGACGGCGCGCCGCTGCGACCTCGTGGTGATCAACGCGGGCAAAGGTCGCCCAGGGTGCGACGCTGGCGCGTTCGGCTCTTGGGCCTTCCATCCGTTGATGCAGGACCGATTCCGAATCGAAGGGCGCACCCTTCGTGGCCTTCGCCACGCGCTTCAGCCAGTCTTCGACGGTCGCTTGGGGAAAATTGTGCATGTGCGAAAACTTACCCCCGCCGCGGCCATCCGGCAAATCCGCCTTTTGGCTCAGAGGAAACCGCCGATGCCCGGAATGTTGGCAGCACATTGCCGGACCAGATCGTCCCCGGCCCTGGCCCGTGCATGGGCCAGCGCGGCACTGCCGATGTCCTTCATCTGCGGGGTTGTCAGGCCAAGCGATTGCAGCTTGCTGACAGCGGCCAGCGGACCGCCCATCATGCCCCCGGCCAGCAGGCCGGTGAGGCTGCCGGACTGACGGCGCACGAGGTCTTCCACGCCCGGGAGTTTCCCGAACAGTTCCGCAACCTTGTTCGGGTTGCCCTGTGTCTTGATCAGGTTGAAGATCACGCCGAGGGCCTCTTCGACCTTTTCCTGCGGGATTCCCGACTTCGCCACAATCCCGTTGATCAGCTCCTGCATGTATGCCCCGTTTGCGTTGCACCTGGTTTTGGAGCAGATAGGCGCAAACGGACCGGATTGACAGGGGATCACATCACTATGGCCGACACTTCCATTTTTCTGGGCAAGAGCGAGAAGCGCGAGGAACTGTTCTTGCAGATGGCCAACCGCCACGGGCTGGTGACGGGCGCGACCGGCACCGGCAAGACCGTGACCCTCCAGATCATGGCCGAGGGCTTCTCGAAAGCGGGCGTTCCCGTCTTTGCAGCCGACGTGAAGGGCGACCTGTCGGGAATCTGCATGCAGGGCGAACCGAAGGACTTCCTGCTCGAACGCGCCAAGAAGATCGATTTCGACGACTATGGCTTTGAGGAAACGCCCACCATTTTCTGGGATCTGTTCGGCCAGCAAGGACACCCCATCCGCGCCACCGTCGCGGAGATGGGGCCGCTCATGCTCTCGCGCCTCATGGGCCTGTCCGACGCGCAGGAGGGCGCCCTCAACATTGCCTTCAGGATTGCCGACCAGGAAGGGCTGGCGCTGCTCGACCTGAAAGACCTTCGTGCGTTGCTCAAGGATCTGGCCGATCGCGGCAAGGATCTCACCACCGAATACGGCAATGTGAACGACCAGACGATCGGCGCCATCCAGCGCCGTCTCGTGGTGATCGAGGAGCAGGGCGGGGACCAGTTCTTCGGTGAACCGGCCCTCGACATCAAGGATCTCATGCGCACCACCCGCGATGGCCGTGGCTACATGAATGTCCTTGCCGCCGACAGGCTGATCAACAGCCCCCAGCTCTACGCAACCTTCCTGCTCTGGCTGATGTCCGAACTCTTCGAGCAGATGCCGGAAGTGGGCGATCCGGAGAAGCCCCGGATGGTGTTCTTCTTCGACGAGGCGCACCTGCTGTTTGCCGATGCGCCCCCCGGATTGCTTCAGAAGATCGAGCAGACGGTCAAGCTCATCCGGTCCAAGGGCGTGGGCATCTACTTCGTGACGCAGAACCCGCTCGACATCCCGGAGTCGGTCCTGGCGCAGATGGGCAATCGCGTCCAGCATGCCCTTCGAGCCTACACGCCGAGGGAGCAGAAGGCCGTGGCAACTGCCGCCTCCACCTTCCGCCCCAATCCGAAGTTCAAGACAGAAACGGCCATCACCGAACTCGGCAAGGGCGAGGCACTGGTCTCGGTACTTGATGTCAAGGGCGTGCCCACCATGGTGGAAAGAACGCTCATCCGCCCGCCATCCTCGCGCATGGGACCGATCACGCCGGAAGAACGTGCACGCATGGTGAAGAATTCTCCCGTGTACGGACAATACGAGGAAACACAGGATCGCGAGTCCGCCTACGAGAAGCTGGCGGAGAAAGCCCGCGAACGTACCGC